>NZ_JBHYJA010000032.1:0-54810 GCF_042740355.1 Streptomyces sp. NPDC059010 | reverse complement strand
GTCCACGTGTACGGCCTCCCCGACCCCGTCTGGAACGTCGACCTGCGGCTGCCCGGCGGCCCCTCCTCGTGCCGCTCAGTAGAGCTTGTCGACGGCCGTGACGGTGGTGTTCTTGAAGTCGGCGACCTGGGCGTGCTGGAAGTTGCCCAGCTGCGCCCACCTGACGAGTGTCACGGTCGTCCCGTCCCGGCCCACCGAGTACAGGCTGATGTCGGAGGACCCCACTGTCGAGGAAGTGGTGTGGATGCCGTAGACATGGGCCCCCTCCTCCACATTCAGCCTGCCGTAGTACTTCTCGGTCGCGGTCACGTCGGGGTTCTGCCGCATCAGCTTCGCCGCGCAGTCGGCGAGGTCCTTGCGCAGCAGGGCCGCGAAGTCCTTGGCCCGCTGCTCGCTGCGCTCCACCACCGTCACCTGAGTTGCGTTGGTGTCGTACTCGGTCCAGTACTGGCGGTGGCCGGCGATCGACGGCAGCGGGTCGCCCCCGCAGGCCGGCAGCGGGTCGGGCTGCCCCGACGTGACGGGGCCGGCGTACCAGGCCGACGTCGGGTGCGGCGGCAACTCGCTCGCCGCCAGGTACCGCGGTGTGCCGTCGGACGTCGACACGGCGGCAGCCGGGACTGCGGCCAGGGCGACGACGACTCCGGCCGCCACGGAAGCAGCGGTGCTTCGGGCGCCTCGTACTCGGACGTTCATGATTCCCCCATGCTGGTCAGCGGTCATTTGCAGGGGCGGGCAACCCGAGAACCCGGTGTTTCCCCGCCCCTACGCCTCATACGACCCGCCGCCACCCACACCCGTTGTGCCAACGTTCGTTACGGATCCGTCCGATGTGTCACGTTCCCGCAACAGGCCGCCCCGGCGGGCTCGGTCAGCCGATACGGGACGGTGCGAACGGCACGCCCGGATCAGCTCGGTGCCGCGTGCCCGGCACGTTTCCGCAGAACTCGGCCTCGATCACCGCCACCGCGTCCCCCGACCAGTCGCCGTTGAAGTTGAGGGCCAGGGAGTGGCGGCCGTCCTCGGTCGTGACCCCCTCGGACTGGGAGCCGTGGATGCCGCCGCCGTGGCCCCAGACCGTGACGCCGCAGGTCAGCTTGGCCTTCATCAGGCCGAGGCCGTAGCCGGTGGTCTCGTCGACGGGGACGGTCGTGGTCATCTCGGCCAGCTGCTCGCGCGGGAGCAGCTGGCCGCGCAGCAGGGCGCTGTAGAAGCGGTTGAGGTCGGTGGAGTTGGAGATCATCTCGCCGGCCGAGGAGGCGAGCGAGGGGTTGAGCTTCGTGACGTCGTACGTCGGCCCCGTCGCCGTCTCGGCCAGCTTGGAGTAGGCCCGGCTGCTGGGCCCCGGCACGGTCACCCGGGTGCCGGGGACGGACGTGGCGGTCAGGTGCAGGGGCTTGATGATGCGCTCGCGGATCGCGTCGCCGTAGGGGCGGCCCGTGGCCTTCTCGATCACCATTCCGGCCAGGACGTAGTTGGTGTTGGAGTAGTTCCAGGACGTACCCGGCTCGAAGTCCGGCTTGTGGGTCATGGCGACCGCGACCAGTTCCTCGGGCTTCTGCGTGTCGTAGCGGTGCTCGAAGAAGCCGTCCTTGAGGAAGTACGTGCGGCCGAAGTCCTCGTCCGCCGTGTAGTTGAAGATGCCGCTCGTGTGGTTCAGCAACTGCCGCACGGTGATGCGGCTCCCGTCATGGCCGTTGCCCCGGACCAGGCCCGGCAGCCACTTCTCCACCTTGTCGTCCAGGGACAGCCTGCCCTCCGCCTCCAGCTGGAGCAGCACGGTGGCGACGAAGGTCTTGGTGATGCTGCCCACCCGGTAGCGGTCGTCGGCCGAACGCGGCTTGCCCGTCTTGAGGTTGCCGACGCCCGCCGTCGCGGACCAGGCCCCACGGCCGTCCTTCGCCGTGGCCGTCACTCCGGGCACACCGGCATCGACCGCGGCCTCGATGGCCTTGCGGGTCGCCTCGTGGTCGGTTCTGGCGGGCGCCGCCGCCAGAGCCGGTGCCGCGAGGGCCACGGACAGTGCCACCGCCGTTGCCGCGACGAGTGCCGTGCGGGTCGTACGTACGCTCATGTCTCTCCCCCAGCTCCTGCGCTCTCACCGAGCGCGGTCGGGGGGAGAGACCTGGCGTCCACGGCCAAGGTTGACGCGTGTTGTGCCAGTTGAGCGTGTTTCAGCCCTTCTTCAGGACCAGCTCCGTGTTGCGGTCCCTGCGGTCGCCGCCGAGGGTCGAGCGGGCTCCGGGGGCGTTGAGGGAGAGCTCGCGGTAGAGCGCGGCGAGGCCCGTCTGGGAGAGGTCGGTGAAGTTGGTGCGGTGCGGGGCCCCGGACTCGATCAGGGTGGTGAACAGGGAGATCGTGCCGTCCTTGTTGTCCACCACCTCGATGATCCGGGCGAGTTGGGGGAAGTCGACGTGGGAGGCGGTGGAGATCTCCCAGAAGGCGCGGCCGCCGGAGGCGGAGTGCGGGGTGATGACGTTCTTGTGGATGTGGCCGTTCACCCAGGCGAGGACGTTGCGGTGGCTGCCGAGGAGCTGGAGCAGTTCGGCACCGCCGACGCGCCGCTCGTTCGGGCGGGCCGGGTCGCGGCGCAGGTTGTCCATCGTCTCGCTGGTGTGATGGCTGAAGATGATCGCGTACGAGTCCTCGTTGTCCCGCAGCGTCTTGTCCAGCCACTTGAACTGGGCCGCCCCGATGGACCCTTCGTAGTGCCCGCCCGGGTTGGTGGTGTCCAGGCTGATGCCGATGACGTCGTCGGCGATACGGAAGCTGTAGTACTGCGTGCCCGCGTCCAGGTTGGCCGTCGAGTAGCCGTGGCCGACCGGGCCGTGGCCGCTCAGGGCCGGGTTCAGATGGGCCTGCACGTACTCGCGGGGCGTGAACGGGGCGCGGCCCTCGTCCGGGGTGACCGAGCGCATCGAGCGGGCGTGGGCCTTGAGGAAGTCCTTGAAGACGGTGCCCCTCGGGTCCTGGTCCTGCTTGAGGGAGTCCTGGAGCTTCTTGGCGTCGGCGGCGGAGACGTTCATCAGCTTCTTGCCGCCGACGGCCAGGTCGGTGAGGTAGGAGTCGCTGTGCGAGGCGTAGGTGCCGAGCGGCAGCGCGTCGTGGTTGCCGACCGTCGAGTACCAGGGGATGTTCAGGCCGGGGCTGCGCAGCTCGCGGATCGCGGCGGCCAGGTAGCCCTCGATGTGCGGGAAGCCGAGCTGCTTGTCGGCGTCGCGGATGCTGTCGTCGGCCTGCCAGTACAGCTTCAGGCCGCTGCTCTGGACGCCCTCGTAGTGCCGCGGGTCACCGGTGTTGGGGGTGACCCGGCCGCCGCTCATCACCTTCAGGAACCAGTCCAGCTCGGACTTGCAGTTGTTGTCGGTGTTGTCGCCGGTGGTCATGGCGAAGTGCAGCGGGGCGCCGGTGACGGGGCTGCCGCGCAGCGCGTTGATCCGCTCCACCAGGGCCACCGCGCCGGGCACGGTCAGCGCCTCCTGCGGACGCCAGGCGTGCACGTCCGTGGAGCGCAGGTACTCAAGGCGCAGCGGGTGCTGGGCGTCGATCAGGTGCAGGTCGGTGAGCTGGACGAAGGCGGCGAGCGCCGTACGCCGCTTCTCGCGGCCCGCCTTGGCCGACGCCAGGTTCTCGCGCACTACGCGCCGCCAGCCGGGCCCGTCGGCGAGCCGGCGGTAGCCGCCGGTGCCGGTCGGGGTGGCGACGTTCGCGAGGGTGGTGCCCCGGGTGTAGGGCGCGAGGGCGACCGGCAGCTTGCGGGAGGCGCTGGCGGGGGCCTCGGCGGCAGCGGCGCCCGCTGCGGCGTTCGGCGCGCCCGCCGGGTCGGCGGTGGTGGCGGCCTGGCTGTCGGTGGGCCGCAGGGCGTAGCCGACGCCCGCGGAGAGGGTGACCGCTCCGGTGGCGGCGAGCAGGGTGCGGCGGTGGACCCCCACCGCGGAGCTGGCGACAGAGCGTATGCGCGACATGCGCGATCTCCCCGAGTGCGAACGCGTCGGCAACAGGACGCGAGCGTCCGCCTCGGGCGAACTGCTCGCTCACTGTGGATCGTTGGCACCGGGGATGACCTGTGCATGAACATGGCGGCAACGGGCAACGCCGATCACCGTACGTGGATCTTCGCCCACCTTCCGCGTTCACGGCCGCTCTTCGAACGGCCGGGACGCGGTCACTCAGTGTTCATCTTCCGGGGTACCCGTCCCGTCGCCGGGCGCTCACGCCACAGCGCCAGCCCCTTGGTGACCATGGGGACCAGGGTCAGGTCGGTCACCGTGTCGAGCGGATGCCAGGCCGCCATGTCCGTGGAGCCGTTCGTCTCGTGACGGAGGTCGCCGCCGGTGATCCTGGCCTCGTAGACGAGCCGCAGGCCCTGGTGGTCCACGGCCCGGCGGAGGCGGCGGCCCGGGAAGCGGCGCTGGAAGGAGTCCAGGCCGAGCAGTCCGGTCGGCTCGACGAGATAGCCGGTCTCCTCCTCCACCTCCCGCACGACCGTGTCGTAGGGATCCTCGCCGTGCTCCATGCCGCCGCCCGGCAGGACCCACTCATGGCCGCCGCCGGGCGCCGGGGAGCGGGCCAGGAGGAGTTGCCCGTCCCGTACGCATATGGCGTAGGCCGCCACCCTCAGGTTTTTCCGCACGTACGGACATTAGCGCCACCGTCGGCATGTCCCGTTTGTGGCTGATCTCCCCAATGTTCGCCGGGGGTTTTCCCCATCCGTCCATTTCGATTCGGTCAACTCTTCCCAAACATCCTTCCCTTGCATAAAGCTGTGCGGTCGTCCGGGATCGCATACCGAACGCATACCGGACGCCCATGCTCCTTTACCTACAAGGGATGCCGATGACCCTCACCCCCCAGCGCGAACCGAAGCCGGGCGCGAGACGCGCGGCCCGCATAGCCGTGGCCGCCGGTCTAGTCGCCGCGCTCTCCGCAGCCGGGCCGATACCCATGGCCATGGCCGTGGACCCCGCGCCCGCCGCGACGGACCCGGGCGTCAAGTCCGCTCACGACAAGCTCGGTTCGGACGACGCCGACCTGCTCGCCGAGGCCAAGGCCGACGGCGACAAGAACGTCACGATGATGATCGCGACCGCGCCCGGCCAGACCGAGAAGGTCGCCGAGCAGCTGGACGCGGTCGGCTCTGTGGGCCGTACCTACGACAAGCTCGGCTACGTCCGGGCCACCGTCCCCACCGGCAAGGCCGACAAGGCCATCGCCGCCGCGACGAAGCTCTCCTCGGTGCACGGCATCGATCTGCGCGAGGAGATACCCCTGGACGACCCCGCCGTCGACACGAAGAAGTCGTCGGCCGCCGCCGTCGCGGCCGCCGCCCCGGACAAGAACACTCCGGCGGAGAACCCGTACAACCCGTCCTTCGAGACGGGCGCCGTCGACTTCGTGGACGACCACCCGAAGGCGGACGGCCGAGGCATCACCATCGGCATCCTCGACAGCGGTGTGGACCTCGGGCATCCCGCCCTGCAGAAGACCACCACCGGTGAGCGGAAGATAGTCGACTGGGTCACCGCCACCGACCCGCTGCTGGACAGCGACCGCACCTGGCGCCCGATGGTGACCTCCGTCTCCGGGCCCACCTTCACCTACGGCGGCAAGACCTGGACGGCGCCCGCGGGCTCGTACCAGGTGAGCACGTTCCTGGAGTCGTACACCACGGGGGGCGACGCGGCGGGCGACGCCAACCGCGACGGCGACAAGACCGACTCGTGGGGCGTCCTCTACGACGCCGCGAACGGCACGGTCCGGGTCGACCTCAACAACAACTACGACTTCGGTGACGACACCCCGATGAAGCCGTACAAGGACGGCTACCAGATCGGGTACTTCGGCACCGACAACCCGGCCACCGACGTCGCCGAGCGCCAGCCGTTCGTCGTGCAGATCCGCAAGGACGTGCCGATGGACCCGCTGGGCGGGGACTGGGTCGGCAAGAAGTCCGACTTCGTCAACATCGGCGTCATCGAGTCCGAGCACGGCACGCACGTCGCCGGCATCACCGCCGCCAACGGCCTGTTCGGCGGCGACATGAACGGCGAGGCGCCGGGCGCCAAGCTCGTCTCCTCCCGCGCCTGCACCTGGACCGGCGGCTGCACCAACGTCGCGCTCACCGAGGGCATGATCGACCTCGTCACCAACCGCGGCGTCGACATCGTCAACATGTCCATCGGCGGCCTCCCGGCGCTGAACGACGGCAACAACGCCCGCGCCGAGCTCTACACGCGCCTGATCGACACCTACGGCGTCCAGCTGGTGATCTCCGCGGGCAACTCCGGCCCCGGCGCCAACACCATCGGCGACCCGGCCCTGGCCGCCAAGGTCATCTCGGTCGGCGCGACCATCTCCAAGGAGACCTGGGCCGCCAACTACGGCTCGGTCGTGTCCAAGCCGTACGCGATGATGCCGTTCTCCTCGCGCGGCCCGCGTGAGGACGGCGGCTTCACCCCGACCCTGGTCGCCCCGGGTGCCGCGATCAACACCATCCAGACCTGGCTGCCGGGCGCCCCGGTCGCCGAGGCGGGCTACGCGCTCCCGGCCGGCTACGGCATGCTCCAGGGCACCTCGATGGCGTCCCCGCAGGCGGCGGGCGCGTCCGCGCTGCTCCTGTCGGCCGCCAAGCAGAAGCGCATCGCCCTCACCCCGGCGACCCTGCGCACCGCGCTGACCTCGACCGCCGACCACATCAAGGGTGTTCAGGCGTACGAGGAGGGTGCCGGCCTCATCAACATCGAGGACGCCTGGGACTCCATCCGCGACGGCGCCACCGCCCACGAGTACGCGGTGAAGGCGCCGGTCGACACCGCGATCGACCAGTTCCTGAAGACGCCGGGCTTCGGCACGGGCGTCTACGACCGCGAGGGCGGCCTCAAGGCCGGGCAGAAGAAGTGGTACGACGTCACCATCACCCGTACGTCCGGCCCGGACAAGGCGATCCGGCACGAACTCGACCTGGCGAACAACGCGGGTGACACCTTCCGCATCGCCGGCTCCGACGAGATCAGCCTCGGCCTGAACAAGCCGGTCACCGTCAAGATCGCCGCCAAGCCGTCCTCGGCCGGCCTCAAGAGCGCGATCCTGGAGGTCGACGACCCGCGCACCGAGGGCGTCGACCAGCAGATCCTGAACACGGTCGTGGTCTCCGCGCCGCTCAAGTACAGCTACTCGGCGTCCGGTTCGGTGCAGCGCAACAGCACCAAGTCGTACTTCGTGACCGTCCCCGAGGGCGCCAAGTCCCTTGAGGTCGCGATCGGCGGGCTGAAGGACAAGAGCCAGACCCGGTTCATCGCCATCCACCCGTACGGCACGCCGTCCGACAACACCGGCACCCCGTACTGCTACAACAACTACCTCGCCGGCAACGGCTGCAAGCCGGACGTGCGTTCCTACGCCGCCCCGCAGCCCGGTGTCTGGGAGATCGAGGTCGAGTCGCGCCGTACGTCGCCGCTGCTCGACAACCCGTACAAGCTGGACGTCACCGTCCTCGGCGCGGCCTTCGACCCGGAGACCGTGACCGTGCCCGAGGCCAAGGTCGGCACCCCGGCCGCCGCCTCCTGGAAGGTGACCAACAAGTACGCCGCGATCGACGGCAAGCTGGCCGGCGGCCCGCTCGGCTCGTCGAAGACCGCGCGTCCGACCATCGCCCAGGGCGCCACCCAGACCACCACGGTCGAGGTGCCCGCGGGCGCGACCTCGCTGAACGTCTCCATCGGCAACGTCTCCGACGCCGCCGCCGACCTCGACCTGGTCGTCCGCAACGCCGCCGGCACCGAGGTGGGCAGCTCCGCCGACGGTGACTCGGAGGAGGCGGTGTCGGTCGCGAACCCGGCCGCCGGGACGTACACGATCGACGTCATCGGCTACTCGATTCCGGCCGGTTCGACGGCGTACGACTACCTGGACGTGTTCTTCTCCGCCGCGCTCGGCACCGTCAAGGTCGACGAGTCGGCGCCGGTGAAGCTCGGCACGGGTGACTCGGCCACCGTCACGGGCAGCGTCACCGCCGCCGCGGCGGCGCCCGAGGGCCGTGCGTTCTTCGGCCAGGTCCAGCTGCTGAACGCGCGCGGCACGGTCGCGGGCATGGGCAGCGTGAAGATCGAGAAGGTCACGCCGTAGTTCACGGCAGACCGTCGGTAGTACGGCAGTGAGGGCGGGCGTCCGTGAGGGCGCCCGCCCTTCGCCGTCAGCAGGTGAGCCGGTGCGCCTCGCGGAGAGAGGCGGTGATCCAGGCCCGCTCGGGGGCGATGTCCTGCTCGCCGATGAACCAGACGTCCGGGGTCGTGGCGTCGCGGGGGATGCCGACCAGGAGGTGTTCGCCCTTGAGGACGGAGTCCTTCTCCATCTCGAAGGTCACCTTGTCCTCGGTCTTCTCCGGCAGGTAGGCGCGGGTCACGCGCAGGGTGATCCGCTCCTGTGCCGTGTCGGGCACCGGCTCCACGGCGGTGACGACGCCCTCGGCGACGAGGCGGGAGCAGGCGAGGTAGTTCGGGCTGCCGAAGTCCTCGTCGGCGGACGGTGAGGCGGCCGCCTTGCTGTCGGCGGCGGCGCCGCCCGCGTCCGAACTCATGGTGTCGGTCCCGGCCCGCGACAGCAGCCAGCCCATGCCGACCAGCACGGACGCGGCGGCGGCCACGGCGAGGGAGCCGAGGGCGACGGTGCGGATCCGGTGCCGGGCGCGGGAGGGGCGGCGTACGGGGGCAGGGGCATGCTCGGGCTCCGGAACCGGAACCGATTCGGGTGGCTCGGCGAGCGCGTGCCCGATGATCCCGAGCTGCTCCCTCAGCAGCGCCACATCGGCGGCGGCCGACCGGTGCTCGGCCATGAAGGCGGCGTCCGCCCGCTCCTGGTCGGACAGCGGTTCACCGGTGATCGCGGCCATCAGCGCGTCGGCGCCGCGGCCCTCGTTCTCGGCGGTCATGTCACACCACCTCGTCCTCGTGCAGGCGGGCGCGCAGGGCCCGTACCGCCGTGTGCAGCCTGCTCTTGACCGTGCCCTCCGGGATGCCGAGCTCCTCGGCTATGTCGCGCACGGGGAGATCGCCGTAGAAACGCAGGACGAGGACCTGACGCTGGGCGTCGGGCAGCTCGTCCAGGCCCCGGGCGACGGCGAGGGAGAGCAGGCTCGTGTCCTCGCCGGAGGGGTGCTCGGTCTGGCGCAGGGAGGCGAGCCGTTCACCGAGCCGCTCCTGACGCTTCTTCGCCCGGTGCCAGTCCATGGCGAGGTTGGAGGCGACGACCGCCGCCCACGCCGACACGTCCCGCGGCGCCTCACGTCCGCTCGCGGCCCGCTCCAGCAGCCGCAGACGTACCTGCTGTACCCCGTCCAGCAGGTCCGCCTGCGGCACCCCGCCGAGCGCGAGCACCGCCCGTACCCGGCGTTCCTGAGCCGCGTCCAGGGGATCGGTGTGATCGTCCTCCCGGGCACGGCGGGCCTTTCTGCGCAGCACAAGCCACCCCCTCACCGCGTTTCCTCTACGACGCCGCAGCGCACGGAAACGTTCGGCCGGGGCTTCAGGAGATTTCGCGAGGTGTACGTCACACCGACACGCGAGCGCAGCACAGCTTGCGGCACGAGAGCCCCGTAGGACGAATTTCTGCAGCTCAGCGCGGGTGCGGACGGGAGTTCCGGTGCCGTCCGGCCGGTCGGGGTGGCCCGGCCCACGGGTATGAAGCGCAAAGAATTGGACAGGCGGACCAGGGTCGGCCGCATGATGGAAAGGCCGCAGACATGCAGGAACGCCTAGAGGGAGTCGCCGTGAGGGTCGGAATCGTCGGAGCCACCGGTCAGGTCGGTACGGTCATGCGCAGGATCCTCGTGGAGCGGGACTTCCCGGTCACCGAGCTGCGTCTGTTCGCCTCGGCCCGCTCGGCGGGGACGGTCCTGGACGGCGTGACGGTGGAGGACGCGGCCACCGCCGACTACTCCGGTCTGGACATCGTGCTGTTCTCGGCGGGCGGCGCGACCTCGAAGACGCTGGCCCCGAAGGTCGCCGCGCAGGGCCCGGTCGTGATCGACAACTCCTCCGCCTGGCGCCGTGACCCCGAGGTCCCGCTGGTGGTCTCCGAGGTGAACCCGCACGCCATCGCCGACCGCCCCAAGGGCATCATCGCCAACCCGAACTGCACGACGATGGCCGCGATGCCGGTGCTGAAGCCGCTGCACGCCGAGGCCGGCCTCGAAGCGCTGGTCGTCGCCACCTACCAGGCCGTCTCGGGCTCGGGTCTCGCGGGCGTGGACGAGCTGTTCGAGCAGGTCAAGAAGGTCGGCGAGGACGCGCCCAAGCTGACCCACGACGGTTCGGCGGCGGAGTTCCCCGAGCCGAACAAGTACGTCGCGCCGATCGCGTACAACGTCCTGCCGCTGGCCGGCTCCATCGTGGACGACGGTCTCAACGAGACCGACGAGGAGCAGAAGCTCCGCCACGAGTCCCGCAAGATCCTGGAGGTCCCCGGCCTGAAGGTCTCCGGCACCTGCGTCCGCGTCCCGGTCTTCTCCGGCCACTCCCTCCAGGTCAACGCCCGCTTCGCCCGCCCGATCAGCGTGGAGCGCGCCAAGGAGGTGCTGGCCGGCGCCCCCGGCGTGGCCCTCACCGACGTCCCGACCCCGCTGCAGGCGGCCGGTCAGGACCCGTCCTACGTCGGCCGCATCCGCCAGGACGAGACGGTCGAGCACGGCCTCGCCCTGTTCATCTCCAACGACAACCTCCGCAAGGGCGCCGCGCTGAACGCCGTGCAGATCGCGGAGCTGGTGGCGGCCGAGCTGAAGGGCTGACGTCGCGTCGCGGTGAGAGGGGCGGGGCGCCCGGCAGGTGCCCCGCCCCTCCCGCGTCCGGACTGACGAAACCGGCCACACATACGTGCGGTTTGTGTGAAGATCGCGCCATGACGCAGATGGCCAAGGGCGCGAACCTGCCCGTCCCCTCGGACACCCTGAACGTCGCGGTGACGTGGATCCGGGCCCCCGGCGTCCCCGACGTGGACGTCTCGGCCCTGCTGCTCGACCCGTCGGGCCGGGTGCGCGGCGACGCGGACCTCGTCTTCTACAACCAGAGCGAGCATCCGTCGGGCAGCGTGCGCCACCTGGGCAAGGGCGAGGGCACCGCCGGGGCGACGGCCGACTGGCTGTGGCTGGATCTGGCCGCCGTCGAGGCCGCGGTGGACCGGGTCGTGGTGGCCGCGTCCGCCGACGGGGGAGCGTTCGGCGACGTACCGATGCTGGACGTTCGGGTCGGAGTGCCGACCGGGCAGATCATCGCGTGCTTCACGATCGACGACGCGCTCACGGAGACCGCGTTCGTCTTCGGCGAGTTCTACCGCAGGAACGGCGGCTGGAAGTTCCGCGCGGTGGGCCAGGGCTACGACTCGGGCCTGGCGGGACTGGCGACGGACTTCGGCATCACGGTGGCGGACGCGGAGGGCGCTGCGGATTCGGCGGGCACGGCAGGCGCTGCGGGCACGGCGGGCATCCATATGCCGACGGCCGCGCCGATGCCCGCACCGACCGCGCCCCCGCCCCCTCCGGCTGCCGCCCCCTTTCCGCCGCAGGTCCCGGGCGTGCCGCCCCAGTCCGATGGCCCGGTCTTCAAGGCACCGGGCGTGCCACCGGCACCCCAACCCCCGGCCGCACCACCCGGCTTCCCTCCCCCGGCCGCACCACCCGGCTTCCAAGCCCCAGGCGCCCCACCCGTCCCCCAACCCCCGAGCACGCCGCCCGCCTTCCCGCCCCCCGCATCCTTCCCGCCCCCAGCCGTCCCGCCCTCGGCCCCACCCCCGGCCACGCGCCCGCCCGTTGCCGGCTTCGCCGCGCCCGACCACTTCGGCTCCGTGCCCTCCCCGCCCCCGGCCGCCGGAAGCCTGGACGACCTCGGGGCCGGCTTCCCGGCCTTCGTCCAGCAGGGGCAGGGCAAGCAGCGGGTGACCTGTCCACCCTCGCTGCCGGCCGGGTGCCGGGTGGTCGTCGAGATCGAGTGCCGGAACAGCATCTCGGTGAACATCGACACCTGCGACGAGTACGGCCGCAGCGACCAGAGTCTGCTGTCCGCCTACGAGGACGAGGTGCACGGCCGGACGGTCGCCCTCGTCCCCAAGGACCGCCCGCTGAGCCTGCTGGTGCGCGCCGACACCCCGTGGACGCTGCGTGTGCTGCCGCTCGGCCACGCCCGGCGCCTCGACCACACCCTGCACGGCCGGGGCCCCGACCTGCTGGTCTACGAGGGCCCGGCGGGCGTGCTGTCCTTCGTGCACCAGGGCGAGAGCAACTTCGCCGTCTGGCACCACTCCAAGTCGGCCGACCCCACCTGGCCGCAGGACGAAGAGGACCTCCTGGTCAACGAGGTCGGCCGGCTGGACCTGCTGGCGCCGGTGCAGGGCCCGGGTCTGCTGCGGGTGGAGGCCGACGGGCCGTGGCGCATCGCCGTGGGCGGCTGACCCTCGCCACGGCCGGCCTCAGGACCTGCGCACCTCAAGGCCGGCGCACCTCAGGACCGGCGGACCTCGTAGAGGAAGCAGCCGTACTCGACGGCCCGAACGTGGACGAGCGCCACCGCCGGATCGGCGAACGCCTCCCGGAACGCCGCCTCGAACTCCCCCTGTTCCGGGTGCTCCGGCACGAGCCGCCCGCCCAGGATGTGCCCCTCGGCCGAGTAGCGCCGCACCGTGCGGTGGGCGTTGGCGAAGGGCAGCGCGGTCCCGTCCGGCCCGGCGCACTCGTCCGCGTGGACGAAGACGGGACCCTGCTCGTCGTAGGCCCCGGGAGCGGCCCCCGTCTCCGCCGCCCAGCGGCGCAGGGGAGCGTACGAAACGAGGGCGATCCGCTCCCCCGGTGCACTCCGCCGCAGGCAGCAGCGCAGGGGTGCCCCGCCCTCGTCGTCGGTCACGGGAACCGTGCGGCGCCCGGCGTCGTCGACGAAGCGCAGCTCCTTCAGGGCCGTCGGATCGATGGCGCGTGCGAGGTAGGTGGTCATGCCCCCAGCCTCGCCCGCCCCCACCCCCGTCCACCGGCGGTAAACGGACATCGCGCTCCGTCAGGTCACGTGGAAGGATGACCGAACCGCCGAACCTACACATATCGAGGAGATGACCGCGTGCCTGGCACAAACCTGACTCGCGACGAGGCTCAGCAGCGGGCGCAGCTGCTCACCGTCGAGTCCTACGAGATCGATCTCGACCTCTCCGGCGCGCAGGAGGGCGGTACCTACCGGTCTGTCACCACGGTGCGCTTCGACGTCACCGCGACCGGCGCGGAGTCGTTCATCGACCTGGTGGCCCCGACCGTGCACGAGGTGACGCTGAACGGCGACGCGCTCGACCCGGAGCAGGTCTTCGAGGACTCCCGGATCGCACTGCCCGGCCTGCTCCAGGGCCCGAACGTCCTGCGCGTCGTCGCCGACTGCGCGTACACCAACACGGGTGAGGGCCTGCACCGTTTCGTCGACCCCGTCGACCAGCAGGCGTACCTGTACACCCAGTTCGAGGTCCCGGACGCGCGTCGCGTGTTCGCGTCCTTCGAGCAGCCCGACCTGAAGGCCACCTTCCAGTTCACCGTGAAGGCGCCGGAGGGCTGGACGGTCATCTCCAACTCGCCCACCCCGGAGCCCAAGGACAACGTCTGGTCCTTCGAGCCGACGCCGCGCATCTCGACGTACATCACGGCGCTCATCGTCGGCCCGTACCACTCCGTGCACAGCGTGTACGAGAAGGACGGCCAGTCGGTCCCGCTCGGCATCTACTGCCGCCCCTCGCTCGCCGAGTACCTCGACTCGGACGCCATCTTCGAGGTGACCCGGCAGGGCTTCGACTGGTTCCAGGAGAAGTTCGACTACGCGTACCCGTTCAAGAAGTACGACCAGCTGTTCGTGCCGGAGTTCAACGCGGGCGCGATGGAGAACGCGGGCGCGGTGACCATCCGCGACCAGTACGTCTTCCGGTCCAAGGTGACGGGCGCGGCGTACGAGACGCGCGCGGAGACCATCCTGCACGAGCTGGCCCACATGTGGTTCGGCGACCTGGTCACCATGGAGTGGTGGAACGACCTGTGGCTGAACGAGTCGTTCGCCACGTACACCTCCATCGCCTGCCAGGCGCACGCCCCCGAGTCGCGCTGGCCGCAGGCGTGGACCACGTTCGCCAACCAGATGAAGACGTGGGCGTACCGCCAGGACCAGCTGCCGTCGACGCACCCGATCATGGCGGAGATCCGCGACCTGGACGACGTGCTGGTCAACTTCGACGGCATCACGTACGCCAAGGGCGCCTCCGTGCTCAAGCAGCTCGTGGCGTATGTCGGCATGGACGAGTTCTTCCGGGGCGTGCAGGCGTACTTCAAGCGGCACGCGTACGGCAACACGCGCCTGTCCGACCTGCTGGGCGCCCTGGAGGAGACCTCCGGCCGCGATCTGAAGACCTGGTCGAAGCTGTGGCTGGAGACGGCGGGCATCAACATCCTGCGCCCCGAGATCGAGACGGACGCCAGCGGCGTGATCACCTCGTTCGGGATCCGCCAGGAGGCCCCGGCGCTGCCCGCGGGCGCGAAGGGCGAGCCGACGCTCCGTCCGCACCGCATCGCGGTGGGCCTGTACAACCTGGACGAGGAGTCCGGCAAGCTGCTGCGCGACGAGCGCGTCGAGCTGGACGTGGACGGCGAACTGACCGCCGTGCCGCAGCTGTCGGGCAAGCGCCGCCCGGACGTCGTCCTCCTCAACGACGACGACCTGTCGTACGCAAAGGTCCGTCTGGACGAGCAGTCCCTCGCCTTCGTCACCGAGCACCTCGGCGACTTCGAGGCGTCCCTCCCGCGGGCCCTGTGCTGGGCGTCGTCCTGGGACATGACGCGTGACGCCGAGCTCGCCACCCGCGACTACCTGTCCCTGGTGCTGTCGGGCATCGGCAAGGAGTCCGACATCGGCGTCGTGCAGTCGCTGCAGCGGCAGGTGAAGCTGGCGATCGAGCTGTACGCCGCCCCGACCACCCGCGAGGCCCTGCTGACCCGCTGGACGGACGCCACGCTGGCCCATCTGCGCGCGGCCGATGCGGGCAGCGACCACCAGCTGGCCTGGGCACGGGCGTTCGCCGCGACGGCTCGTACGCCGGAGCAGCTGGACCTGCTGGAGGGCCTGCTGGACGGCTCCCACTCCCTGGACGGCCTGGCCGTCGACACGGAGCTGCGCTGGGCGTTCGTGCAGCGGCTGGCGGCGGTGGGCCGCTTCGACGAGACGGAGATCGCGGGCGAGTACGAGCGGGACAGGACGGCGGCCGGCGAACGCCACGCCGCCACGGCCCGCGCCGCCCGCCCGACCCCCGAGGCCAAGGCCGAGGCCTGGGCGTCGGTCATCGACTCCGACAAGCTCCCGAACGCCGTCCAGGAGGCCGTGATCGGCGGCTTCGTCCAGACCGACCAGCGTGAACTGCTGTCCCCCTACACGGACAAGTTCTTCGAGGTCGTCAAGGACATCTGGGACTCCCGCTCCCACGAGATCGCCCAGCAGATCGCGGTCGGCCTCTACCCCACGCTCCAGGTCTCGGAGGAGACCCTGCGCAAGACGGACGCCTGGCTGTCGTCGGCGGACCCGAGCGCGGCCCTGCGACGCCTGATCTCGGAGTCCCGGGCGGGCGTGGAACGCGCACTGAGGGCTCAGGCTGCGGACGCGGCTGCGGAGTAGTAACTGTCGTAATACGTACGCCGATGGGGGCGCCCGGTGCTTCTGCGCCGGGTGCCCCTCTCGCATAGGACTCACGTCAGCGCAGCGCCTCAAGTACTCGGCTGCGTAGCGTTTCGTTCTCGATCGTGTCAGCGTGGCGCCAAGCTGCGGCGGAGACTTCCTCGGTTTGCAGTTCGACCACGTCGGCCGAGGTGCCGAAGAGGAACCGGAAGTCGAAGTGCTGGTGATCCGGCTCGCCCTTGGCGGGGTTGGCCGGGATGGGGTGAGCGTCGATGTGGACGGGACGGTGCCCGGCCGGGGTGACGATGGCGGCCGGGATGCCGGTCTCCTCGGACAATTCCCGCTGTGCGGCGGCGAGGAGGCTGATGTCGTCCGCCTCAACGTGTCCGCCGGGCAGGAGCCAGCGGTTCAGTGCCACATGCCTGAGGTGAAGGACGCGGCCGGCGGGGTCGGCGAGGATCGCCCCTGCCGTGACGTGCCCGCGGAACTCCTTACGGCTGGTGAGGTCGGCGGAAGCGTCGAGGAGCTCAAGAAGATCGACGAGTTGCCCTTTGTCGTGCGGATGGACGTCGAGGTAGTCGTCGAGGGTCTCGCGGATGTGGTCGGCCGTGATGGTCATGGGGTGTTTCCTCACCGGTTGAAGTAGTCGAGCCAGGTCGCGGCGATGGCAGCGCGGTCCGCCGGGCCGATCTCGTGGAGGCCGGGACCGAGTCCGCCGCGGGCGAGTACAGCGGAAGCGGCGAGTATCTCGGCCTGCACGAGGAAGATGAACGGCCCCACGCTGGCGCCATGCAGGAAGTTGACGGCGTTTCCTCCGTTCAGGAGGTAGAAGTAGTGCCCGGTCGTCAGATACCGGGTGATGTGTCGGCCGACGTGGGCACGCTCGTACACCTCGGGCAGACCGGCGAGTTCGAGCTCGTCCTCGCTGCTCGTCACGGTGGCGACGTATGCGCCGTTGCGTAACCGTGCGAAGTCCTCACCGCGCAGCGAGAGCGCACCCGTGGCGCACAGGACGAGTCCCGCGCCCTCAAGGCCCTCCACGAGTGCACGCGCCACCGCGAAGCCCTGGGAGAGCGCCTGTGTGCGGCGTACCGGGTCGGTGTCGTACACCGTGACACGCACCCCTTTGGCGTGCAGCAGGCGGGCGATGCTCGACCCCAGTTTGCCGAAGCCGATCACCAGCGCCGTGCGGCCGTGCAGGATGTCTCCCCGGCTGCGCATGAGTGCCTCGGTGGAGAACACCACCGACTGCCCGACGAGGAAGTCTTCGGGCTCCTTGAGGGGCGAGCGTGCCACCGAGACGACCGGACATGGGAGCTTGTCGAGACCTGCATAGCGGCGGTGGCCGTTCTCGGTGTCCTCGACCAGGCCGAGGATCCGTCCCGAAAAACGGTCGCACAGTGTTTCGAGCGACGGAGCAAAGTAGCCGCCCACATCGAGCAGTACGACGGGGCAGCCTGCCGCGCGCGCCTCGACATATCCCACCGCCCGATCAGGATCGGCGAACAACTCACGCGACAGCTTGTCGCACACGTACCCGCTGCCCTCGATCTCGCGCAGTGCCTCGGCATGCACGGACTTGGGCTTGGGCAGCACCGCTCGCAGGTCCGTAACCGCCGCCACGCCTCGCACGAAGGCGGGTCGCTCGGGTAACAGGTGTGTGATCAGGAGTGCGACCGGAGGCTCGGCCGACGGAGCGAAACGAGAGGCGATCCGACCGAAGTAGGCGTCGAGCCGGGCGCGTTCAGATGCTTCCATCACAGGGCTCCTCGATCCTCGCGGCGGCGGCAGTCTTGAACACCGACCAAACTGTCTTTCCAGGCTTGTGTGCGGTGACTCCGAAGTCATCGGCAAAGGCGGTCACGAGACGAAGTCCCCGCCCCCCACAGTCCTCGACTCGCCCCTCTGCCACCTCCGGACGCCCACCCCCGCTGTCCCGGACCTCGACGCGGACCAGCGAGCCGTCGGTGACAACCGTCAGACAGAACTCACGCCCAGGCGGAACACCGTGCAGCAGGGCGTTCGTCGCGAGCTCCGAGACGCAGAGCCGCACATCGTCATGCCGATCGGTGCAGCCCCACTCCGTCAGCGTTTGGAGGGCGAAGGCGCGTGCGGCGCTCACGGAGCTGCGGGCGCGAGGAAAAACGTCGTTGCCGTGACAAGGACACGGTGATTCACCGCCTGTTCGTGGGGGTGTACGATCGCCACGACCGTATCACTATTCGCGAAAAGCAGAAAGCTTGCCTTTGAGAGGCGGAAGCGGGCAACTGTGCGAGTCGCTTAACGTGTAAAGCAGCAAGGTTGGAATCCCGCCCCGCCGGAGGACACCGTGAGCGACAGCGCGTGGGTCAGCACCTCGATGCCGTACCTGACACCACGAGAGAAGGGCCAGCCCGACGCGTGGGGAGCCGAAGCCGCCGGCCGCGGGGGCAAGGGCAGCCAGCGCATCGCCTTCGCCGGGGAGGTGCCCGCTCCGGACGAAGTCGCCGTCCTCCTCGG
The DNA here is from genome assembly GCF_042740355.1 of Streptomyces sp. NPDC059010. Classification (NCBI taxonomy): domain Bacteria; kingdom Bacillati; phylum Actinomycetota; class Actinomycetes; order Kitasatosporales; family Streptomycetaceae; genus Streptomyces; species Streptomyces sp. NPDC059010. Next base: position 36,646 of record NZ_JBHYJA010000032.1, on the reverse strand, counting down.
ACTGCACGCGGGAGAGCCGGTTGTCGTGCGCCGACGCGTCATCCAACTGGACGACGAACCTTGCGAGTTGACGGACACGTACTATCCGCCCAGCATCGCCCGCGGCACTCGTCTCGCCCAGAAGGGAAAGATCCCCGGTGGTGCCGTGACCCTCCTCGCCGAACTCGGGCACGTCGGCGTACGAGTACGGGAGGACGTCACCGCGCGTATGCCCAGCCACGAGGAGCGCGAGGCTCTTCACCTGAGTGCGGACGAACCGGTCCTCCGGCTGAGCAGGGTCACTCTGGACAGCGACGACAAGGCCATACAGGTCGACATGATGGTCATGCCGGCTCATCGGCAGCGGCTGCGTTACGAGATCAAGATCGGATGACCGTGTCCATCACCGACAGCACCCCCTCGGACCCTCGATCGCTCCACGAGCGGATCGCCGCCGACCTCCGGGACGAGATCATGACCGGCGACCTGGCGCCCGGCGCCAAGCTGCCCTCTACCGCCCAGCTCAAGGCAAGATTCGACGCCTCCAACGCCACCATTCAGAAGGCGCTCCAGGTCCTCAAGGACGAGCGGCTCGTCATCGGCCGCGCCGGAGCGGCGGTCACCGTGCGCGAGCACCGGCAGCGGACCATGCGCCCCGCCTCGTTCATGGCTCCGGCAAGCTCGGGACAGCCCTACCGCTGGTTGACCGAGGCCGCGAAGAACGGAATCCAGGCGCACAGCACTCTGCTGAATGTGGCAGAGGTCAGTCCCCCGGCCGACGTCTCATCCGCCCTCGATCTCGCCGAGAGCGAGACGGCTCTGCTGCGGCACCAGATTCTCTCCATGGACGGGGAACCCGTCGAGCTGGTCAAGTCCTACTACCCCTTGGCCCTTGCCCGAGGCACCGCGATCACGGACAAGCGGAAGATCAGGGGCGGCACTCCGGCCCTCCTCGCCGAACTCGGACATCCTCCGCGCGTCAGCGTGGACCGAGTCTCCGCCAGAGTCCCCACCCAGGAGCAGTACCAGGCCTTGAACCTGCCCAGCGACCTGCCGGTCCTCCGTACGCTGCGCGTCGTGTACAGCGACGACCAGCGTCCCATCGAAGTCACCGTCATGGTCAAGGCCGGTCATCTCTACGAGCTCCAGTACGAGTTCACGCCTGAGTGACCCTCCATCCGAGTTCAGCCCAGCCCGCAGCGATCGAGTGCCGCACGGACCTGGTTGAGGCCCTCCGCTCTCCGGTTGTCCCGGTCAGGCATTTGGTCGTCCCGGCGCCAGCGCCAGGCCGAGAACATCGCCCAGTTCAGCGCACGGCACCGGTGAACCAGGCCGTGGTCGGCCCCCGCATAGTGCTCTGCCACTTCTTCGGGCGCATGGGCGAGGTCGAACTCGATCGGCCCTCGGCAGCATGTGGCGAGGTCCACGAAGAGCGGCCCCTCTCGCGTGTTGAGGAGGTTGCCCGGATGCGGTTCGCCGTGCAGCAACTGGTCGCCGGCGTTCTCGATGCCGATTGCGGCGCTCGGGCCACCGAGTGTGTCGCTGAGGAGTTCCCGGTCGGAATCGGGCAGTTCGGGGGACTGCTCCCGGTCGGTCACGACTCTGAGCGCCCCGGCGATTCGATCGGTGAAATGCGGTGCGTCCAGATCGATCCGGCGCAGGGCGGCATGGTGCCGCTGGAGCGCGTCCGCGTAGTCGGCCGGCGCGATCTCCGATTCCACGGGTTCGTAGTAGGTCCAGAGCGAGATGGCGAAGGCATCGCGCGAATGGACGCGGGAGCCGACCCGAGGCGCGAGCTCGGCCACCGGAGCGTCGACGCCGACGAGGCGGCGGGCAACCTCGATTTCGAACGCGGAGTCGGCCAGATGCGCTGAAGGTGCGACCCGAGCCAGCACATCGCAAGGGACCAGACGTAACGCGACACGGTCCGAGTTGTGGATGACCACCACATCGTCGACCTGAAGTCCCAGCTCCGAAGCGGTCGCCCGTCCTGCCTCGACTGCGCGGCGGAGTTCGGATGGCTCCATACGTTCCTCCCTCTTACGTGGCCGCCACATTCCGGAGAGCGTCGAGCACCCTTCCCACCGCAGGGGAATCCTCCCCACCCTTGCGCACGGCCGCCACCACATGGCGGACCGGCCGCGGCTCCCCCACCTCCCGCATCGCGACGCCGCTCCTGCCCACGGCGGCCATCCGCGGCACCAGCGCCACCCCCATCCCCGCCTCCACCATCGCCAGAATCGCGGTCCAACCGGCCGCGGAATGCCCCTGCCGAGGACTGAAGCCGGCCGCCTCGCAGGCGCCCCGGGTGATGTCCGACCACGGCCCGCTGCCACCGAAGATCCAGTCCTCCCCGGCGAGATCGGCCAGCCGCAGCTCGTCTGCGTGAGCCAGCTCGTGCCCCTTCGGGAGGGCGACGTCCAGGGGGTCCGCGAGCAGTTCGACCCGGGTGAAGCGCGCGTCGCCCACCGTCGGTGCCTGCGCCGCCAGCGACAGGGCGAGGTCGACCTCCCCGGCGGCCAGCACCTCGTACGCCTCCCCGGCCTCCGCCTCCCGCACCCGTACGGCCACCCCGGGCGCCGTCTCCCGCAACGCCCGCACGGCCGGCACCACCAGCGCGGGCACCGCCGTGGAGAAGGCCGCCACCCGCACCTCCCCGACCTCTCCGTGCACGTAGGCCGCCAACTCGGCGTCGGCCCGCTCCAGTTGCTCGAACACGGCCTCGGCATGCCGCAGCACCAGCCGGGCCGCGTCCGTCAGCCGTACCCGCCGTCCCTGCGCCTCCAGCAGTGGCACCCCGACCTGCTTGGCGAGGTTGGTCAGCTGCTGCGACACGGCCGACGGCGTCATCCGCAGCGCCTCGGCGGTCGCGGTGACGGTCCCCCGTTCCCGCAGCGTCCGCAGGATCTGCAGCTTCCGGATGTCCCACTCGACCATGGCGGCAACCTACGTCACCGACGCGACGCCGCACCCAGCACGACCCCGCCGAGGATCAGCGCCATGCACACCGCCTGCGTCCAGCCGGTCGCCTCACCGAGGACGGCCCAGGACAGCAGGGCCACACACACCGGCTGGAGGTAGTAGACGACCCCGGCGCGGCTCGGGCCGACCAGCGCGATCGCCCTGTTCCAGGCGAAGAAGGCGACGGCGGACGAGGCGATCCCGACGTAGAGGATCGGCAGGACCGTCCCGGGCGTCGGGGCGAAGCCGCCCTGCACGGCCACGCTCACCCCCTGCGCCGGCAGCAGCAGGGCCGTACCCAGCAGGAACGTCGTGAACAGGAAGGCCGTACCGCCCAGTTCGGCCGGCTTGCGACGCAGCAGACCGCTGTACGCCCCGAAGCAGCACGCCGCCGCCACCATCCACAGGTCCCCCGCCGCGAAACGGGCCCCGCCCGCACCACTCCCGATCAGCAGCACGACGCCCGCGCAGGCCACCAGCAGCCCGGCCACCCGGCGCGCACCCAGCCGTACCCCCGAGGCCCGCTCGAACACGGCCATCAGCACCGGCGAAGCGGCCATGATCATGGCCATGTTGGCGGCGGACGTGGTCAGCCCGGCCTGGTTGACGAGGGTGTTGTAGGTGGTGACGCCGAGGAGTGAGGCGAGGAGTACGAAGCCCGGGTGACGGCGGATCAACTGCCTCTGCCGCCAAGCCTGCCGTGCGCCGAACGGCGCCACCGCCACCAGCGCCACCACCCACCTCCAGAACGCGTGCTGCACCGGCGGCACGCTGTCGTGCAGGGCGCGGGAGGTGACGAAGCTGCCGGACCAGACGATGGTGGCGAGTGCGGCGAGCGCGAGACCGAGAGCGGTCGCTCGGGGGAGGGAGGTCGGGGTGGCTGTCCTGGGGAGGACGACGGTCACGGAGATCCTTTCGCTGGTCGGTGATCGGTGATCGGACTCGATCTACCGTCGCAGCGCGCGACCTGTCACGTCCATCGAAACTTTCCGATGATTCTCTTCAGCAGAACTGAACAATCGAGCCCCGGACGACCGTACGGAACCCCGCCCCGCCCCCACCTGCCCCACGACCGTCGCCCCGAACGCCAGCGCCATGCCCGTGAGCTGGAGCGGGGTCAGTGTCTGCCCCAGCGCCGCCCAGCCGACCACCGCGGCGGTCAGGGGCGACAGCGGGCCGAGGAAGGTGACCTGGGTGGCGGTGAGGCGGCCGATGCCGCGGAACCAGAGCCAGTACGCGACCGCCGTGTTCGCCAGCGCCAGATAGAGGTAACCGACGGCCGCCCGGCCGTCCAGCGCGGGCGGCGCGCCCTCGACCAGGAGGGCGAGCGGGGCGATGAGCAGGCCGCCGGCCGTCAGCTGCCAGCCGGTGAGGGCGAGCGGACCGACGCCGTCCGGGCGCCCCCAGCGCTTGGTCAGGACGGTGCCGGCCGACATGGAGGCCGTGGCCGCCAGGGCCGCCAGCACGCCGACGAGATCGAGCGCACCGGCCGCCTTCAGTACGACCAGACTGACACCGAACGCCGCCACGACCCCGGTGAGCACGTTCCGTACCGTCGGCCGCTGCCCCAGCAGCAACGCCGAGAGCGCCACGACCAGCAGCGGGCCCACCGAGCCGACGACGGCCGCCATGCCCCCGGGCAGCCGGTACGCCGAGAGGAAGAGAAGCGGGAAGAAGGCCCCGATGTTCAGCGCACCCAGCACCGCCGACTTCGCCCACCAGGCGCCGCGCGGGAGGACGCGGGTGACGGCGAGCAGCAGCAGACCGGCGGGCAGGGCCCGTATCAGGCCGGTGAACAGGGGGCGGTCGGGCGGCAGGAACTCGGTGGTGACCGCGTAGGTCGTGCCCCAGGAGACGGGGGCGAGGGCGGTGAGGAGGATCAGGGCGGCACGATTGGCGGCCATGGGGCGACACACCCTTCAGAAGTAGGTCAACAGGAAGTAGCTTAGCCGTAAGCTACTTTCCGTCAAGCCACTTTCTTGCGGGCGAGCGGATCACCGCCGATACTCGGGCCCATGAGCGAACGCCCCCACCGCAAGGACCCCGTCGACGCGATCATCGAGCAGTGGACGGCCGTGCGGCCCGACCTCGACACCAAGGCGATGGAGGTCTTCGGGCGGATCTACCGCCTCTCGCGCACGGTGGGCGACCGCATGGAGAAGGCGTACACCCCCTACGGCATCTCGCGCGGCGAGTTCGACGTCCTGGCAACCCTGCGCCGCTCCGGCGAGCCCTACACCCTCTCGCCGCGCCAGCTCTCGGCGACGCTGATGCTCACCACCGGCGGCATGACCGGCCGCCTCGACAAACTGGAACGCGCCGACCTGCTGCGCCGCTCCCCCGACCCGCACGACCGCCGCGGCCTCCAGGTCACGCTCACCGAGAAGGGCCTGAACCTCATCGACCAGGCGGTCGTCGCCGGCCTCGCCGTCCAGACCGAGGCCCTGTCCGCCCTCGACGCCGAACAGGCCGACCAACTGGCCGACCTGCTACGGGAGTTGCTCGCGGGGGCGCCCGAATCCCGGTAGTTCACCCACCCAGGTGGGCGGCGAGCGCCGCCTCGACCGCCGCCGCGTCCGGGGCCTGAGCCGCCCAGGCCACATACCCGTCGGGGCGGACCAGCACGGTCGTACGCCGGTCGCTCGCCCAGCGCTCCACGGTCACCCGCTCCTTGCGGGGGCCCTCGTTCCCGTACGGCTCGTTCTCGTACGGCTCGGACTCGTGCGGCCCGGACTCGTGCGGCCCGGAATCCCTCGGTGTGATCAGCACGAACCGTCCGCCGCGCAGTGCCTCGTAGAGGCGGCCGCTCTCCAGGGCGACGTCGGGGACGCGGGTGCCGGTCAGACGGTGGGCGCCGCGGGGCGCGGGGTACTTGAAGCCGATGCCGGAGACCTGGGCCAGAGCCGCACGCTGGGCGGGCCTGGCCACGCCGACGAAGGTGGAGACCAGGGCGCGTACGGCACGCAACGCCGGGCTCTGCGCCCGCGCCAGCCGGACCAGCCCGCCACTGCTGCGCAGCACGGCCTTGCCGACGGGGTGGCGCTCGGTCTGGTAGGTGTCCAGGAGCCCCTCGGGCGCCCGCCCCTGGACGGCCGAGGCGAGCTTCCAGCCGAGGTTGGCCGCGTCCTGGAGGCCGGTGTTCATGCCCTGGCCGCCGGCCGGCGAGTGCACGTGCGCGGCATCCCCGGCGAGGAAGACCCGGCCCACCCGGTACTCGGGGACCTGCCGCTCGTCGCTGTGGAAGCGGGAGAGCCAGCGCGCGTCATGCATGCCGTAGTCGGTGCCCAGGGCGCGACGGGTGACCTGCCTGATCTCGTCGAGGTCGATCGGGGCGTCGTCGGGGACCTCGTGGCGGCGGTTCCAGCCCATGACGCGGTACCAGCCGTCGCCGAACGACGCGATCATCGCGAAGGCGTCGTCCGCACCGTTGACGGTGAGCACACCCTCGGGCTCCTCGGCGAGCCGGACGTCGGCGAGGAACAGGGACTTGATGACCGATACGCCGGGGAAGGGCAGGCCGAGCGCCTGGCGTACGGCGCTGCGGTGACCGTCCGCGCCGACGACGTAGGCCGCACGCCGGGTGACGACCGTCCCGTCCGGGCCCCGCACATCGAGGTCGACCCCGCTGTCGTCCTGCCGCAGTGCAACGACCTCGCCCTCGAAGCGGAACTCCACACCCAGCTCCCGCGCCCGCCGCTCCAGCAGCCGCTCGACCTCGTACTGCGGGGTGATCAGCAGGAACGGGAAGCGGGACGGCAGCGTGCCCAGGTCGAGGGAGAGGCGCCGGAAGAGACGCAGCTCGGTGATGGTGTCGCCGGTGGCCAGCAGCTCGTCGGCGAGACCGCGGGCGTCGAGCTGCTCCAGGGTGCGGGCGTGTACGCCGAAGGCACGGGAGAGGTTGCTGATCTCGTGGGGGCGCTTCTCGACGAGGGTGACGGGGACGCCGGCGGCGGCCAGGTCACCGGCGAGGAGGAGGCCGCTGGGGCCGGAGCCGACGACGATCACGGGGTGGGTGGGGGTGGGGGTGGGGGTGCCGGGCATGGTGGCCTCCTGGGTGCCAACATTCGTTTGCCAACGCTCGTTGACCAACGCTTGTTGGCAACGTTAGGACGGCGGGGCAGACGTGTCAACACTTGTTGGCATACAAGCGTTGACCCACACTTGTTGGCCCACATTCGTTGGCCTACGATCGTTGACATGACGCAGCGCAAGGCCACCACCCCCGCCCCGGCCCCCACCCCACCCCGCCGTTCCGACGCCACCCGCACGGCGATCCTCGACGCCGCCCGCGAGCGCTTCGCCACCGACGGGTACGAGCGGGCCACCATCCGCGCCATCGCCAAGGACGCGAACATCGATCCGTCGATGGTGATGCGCTACTACGGCAACAAGGAGGGCCTGTTCGCGGCGGCCGTCGCCATCGATCTGCGGCTGCCGGACCCGGCGTCGTTGACCAAGGAGGACGCAGGCCGGGCGCTGGTGACGCACTTCCTGGCCATGTGGGAGAAGAACGAGGTGCTCACGGCCCTGCTCAGGGTCGGTGCGACCAACCAGGCCGGGGCCGAGCGCATGCGGGGCATCTTCGGGGACCAGTTGCTGCCGGTCGCCCGCCGGGTGTGCCCCGACCCCGAGCAGGCCCCGGCGCGGGCCGCGCTGGTGTCGGCGCAGCTGCTCGGGCTGGCGCTCACGCGCTATGTGCTGCGGTTCCCGCCCGCCGTCGAGCTGGCCGCCGAGGAGGTCGTGGCGTGGCTGGCGCCGACGGTGCAGCGGTATCTGACGGCGCCGTACCCGGCGTGAGAGCCGCGCGGGCCGGGGCGCCGGGGAACATCGCCTGCCGGAGAACACACCGAGGGCGCCGGCCTCGCCCACGTACCGCGACTACGCGTACGTACGGCGAGGGCGGCGCCCTCGGCTTCGGTGTGCGGCGGGCTCGGCGGGAGCCCGCGGTGGGTCAGGCCTTGGCCTTGCCCGGCTTCACCACACGGTGCTCGGACTTGGACTTGTCGAGGACCATCACCAGGCCCGTGATGACCACGAACAGGGCAACGGGGGCCAGGACGTAGAGGCCCAGCGTCTCGATGACGCTCAGGCCCTGACCGGGGTCGTCGCCGTCGTCACGCGTGAGCGCGAGCGCGGGGGACGACATGAGCAGCATCATCAGCGTCGTACCGGCAGCCAGGGCGCCGGCGCGCAGGGCGTTCTTCTTGTCCACGATCCCAAAAGTACAGAACGCCATGAGGGGCCGCGCGCCCGGGGTGCCGTATGCGACGGCCCGCATGCGACGCGGCCCGCCCGGCCGGGCCTCCCGGCCGGACCTCCCCGCGCACCGTCACTCCCGCGAGATGTCCCCGGTATCCCCTCGCCGGCCGTCCTCCCGCAGCACCTCCATCAACGCCCGCACCCTCGGCGAGGCCGCCAGCTCCTCCAGCGTCACGGCCCGCCCCTCCGCGTCGGCGATGGGCAGCCGCCAGTTCGGGTACTGGTCCCATGTGCCCGGCAGGTTCTGCGGGCGGCGGTCGCCGACGCCGTCGGGGAGCCAGATGCCGACCATGCGGGCCGGGGTGCGCAGCAGGAAGCGGTGGACGGCCTGGATCTCGGCCTCCTCCTCCGACACGCAGTGCCCGCCCCACGCACCCCGCGACAGGCCGAGGCGGGAGAGCAGCTCCAGCCACTCCCCCGTGTCCGCCGCCGCCTCCGCCCGCTCCTGTTCCAGGGGGCGGGTCAACAGGCCCAGTCCGTCGCGGAGTTCGACGTGTTCGCCGGTGAGGCGGGCCGCGGTGGGCGGCAGGTCGTGGGTGGTGGCGGTGGCGAGGCAGTCGGCGCGCCAGGACTGCGGCGGCAGGGGGCGGCCGTCGCCGTCCCAGTCCCGTTCGAACCACAGCACCGAGGTGCCGAGGACACCCCGGGAGCGCAGCTTCTCCCGCACGCCCGGCTCCACCGTGCCGAGGTCCTCCCCGATCACCACCGCCCCGGCCCGGGAGGCCTCCAGCACCAGGATCGCGAGCATGGCCTCGGCGTCGTAACGGACGTACGTCCCCTCCGTGGGCGCATGTCCCTGCGGCACCCACCACAGCCGGAACAGTCCCATGACGTGGTCGATGCGCAGGGCGCCTGCGTAGCGGAACAGCGCCTGGAGCAAGCGGCGGTACGGCTCGTAGCCCGACTCGGCCAGCCGGTCCGGGCGCCAGGGCGGCAGTCCCCAGTCCTGCCCGCGCGCGTTGAAGGCGTCCGGCGGCGCCCCCACCGACATCCCGGCCGCGAAGTACGCCTGCTGCGCCCAGGCGTCCGCGCCGTCGGGGTGCACCCCGACCGCGAGGTCGTGCACGATCCCGACCGGCATCCCCGCCTCCCGCGCGACCCGCTGGGCGGCGGTGAGCTGGGTGTCGGTGAGCCAGGCGAGGCGGCAGTGGAAGTCGACCCGGTCCATCAACTCGCCGCGCGCGCGGGCGGTTTCGGGTGATCGCGGGTCCCGCAGCCCCTCCGGCCAGTGCTGCCAGTCGGGGCCGTGCACCTCGGCCAGCGCGTACCAGGTGGCGTGGTCCTCCAGCGCCTCCCCCTCGCGCGCGAGGAAGTCGACGTACGCGGCCCGTCGCCCGGGCCCGAGGGGCACCTCGCGCACCAGCTCCAGTGCCTCCCGCTTGGCCTCCCACACGGCGTCGCGGTCGATCAACGCGCCCTTGGTCAGCACCGCTTCCCGCAGCAGCCCGGCCCGCGCCGACAGCTCCCGGACGCGCTCGTGGTCCTCGGCGTACGCGAACTCGGGGACGTCCTCGACCCGCAGGTGCACGGGGTCGGGGAAGCGGCGGGAGGACGGGCGGTACGGGGAGGGGTCGGTCGGGGCTCCGGGTACGGCCGCGTGCAGCGGGTTGACCTGCACGAATCCGGCGCCGAGTGCCCGTCCGGCCCACGCGGCGAGTTCGGCGAGGTCGCCCAGGTCGCCCATGCCCCAGGAGCGGCGGGAGAGCAGGGAGTAGAGCTGGACGAGGAGGCCGTAGGAGCGTCCGGGGGGCGTGGGCAGGCGGGGCGGGGCGACGACCAGGTGGCTGGTCGCGCTACGGCCGTCGGGGGCCGTGGCCGTCAAGCGGTGGACGCCGGGCGGGAGTTGGCCGGCGGTGGTGCGGGACTCGCCCTGCTCGGTCTCGACGAGCAGCCGGGTGCCGGAGGGCAGTGCGGTCAGGGCCTCGGGTTCGGCGCCGCTCCAGGACACCACCGTCGGCGGCAGCAGCCGTTCGCGCAGTTCCCGCTCCCGTCCGGTGAGGGCGGCGCGGACGGCTCCGGGTGTGCTCGTGTCGACGTCGAGGGCGGCCAGGGCGAGCGTGAGGGCGGTGGCGGAGGCCGTGACCGTGCGGTCGGCGGACGGCTGGTAGGAGGTGGCGACGCCGTGCAGCTCGGCGAGCCGGGACAGATCCTCGGCAGGGGCTTCGGCCGACCGCTCTGCTGTCATCTACACCCTCGGGTAGTCCAGGTCCATGTCCATACCGGTGTCCATACCCGTATCCCAGGCCGCTGCCTCACTGGTCAGTGGCGCGGCGTCGGCGAGCGGCGGCTCGCTGGTGAGGGGCTCGGCGTCGGGGAGGGGTGGTTCGCTGGTGAGGGGGGCTTCGAAGCAGGCGCCCTCGGCGCTGAAGACGCAGGCGTGCATCTCTGGCTCGATGGGCGCCTCAGGTTTGGACAGGGCCGATGCAGTGGCCACGGGAGCCTCCTTGTCGAGTACGGCATCGCGGTTATCGCAGCCCTACCCAGCGGGCGCGATGGCAGACGTACAGACTGGAACAACGTGCCTCTAGTCACATTCGTTCCGCTCGACCGACCCTCCTGTCGTCCTTCCGCGTGATCACTATTCACTCAGTACATGTACTCAGTGCATAATGATCGCCATGAGCACCCGCCACATCCTGTTGGGGCTGCTCGCCGGGGGGCCGAGCCATGGCTACGACCTCAAGCGACGCCACGACGAACGTTTCCCGCAGGCCCGTCCGCTGGCCTACGGGCAGGTCTACACGACCTTGCAGCGCCTGGTCCGCGACGGCCAGGCCGAGGTCGAGGGCATCGACTCGGACGGCGGACCGGAGCGGACCATGTACCGCTCGACGCAGGACGGAGCGCGCGAACTGGCCCGGTGGGCCGGGGAGATCGCGCCGCCCGCGCCGTTCGTGACGAACGAGATCTTCGCCAAGGTCGTCGTCTCGATCCTGTCCGGCGGCGACCCGGAGGCCTATCTGCGCGCCCAGCGTGCCGCCCACATGGAGCGGATGCGGGAGCTCACGGCGGTCAAGACCGCGCAGGGCGCCGATCTCGCGACGGTGCTCTCGGCGGACTACGCCCTCAACCATCTCGACGCCGACCTCCGCTGGATGACGACCACGGCGGCCCGGCTCACCACCCTGACCGCGGAGGTCGACGCCGTATGAGCGACAAAGAGCGCCCGAGGGGGAGCAGTACGAGCGGCGAGGGGGGACCCGCGGTGCCGCTGCTGGCGGCCCGTGACCTCGTCAAGGTGCTCGGCAGGACGCAGGCCCTGCGCGGCGCCTGCGTCGAGCTGGGCGCCGGCGAGATCCTCGCGGTCACCGGCGCGAGCGGCAGCGGGAAGTCCACGCTGCTGCACTGCCTCGCCGGGATCGTCCGCCCGGACACCGGCTCGGTGACATACGGCGGGGACGGCAGGGCCGGCGGAAACGGCGGGGAGCGGCTCGACCGGCTGTCCGAGAAGCGGCTGAGCGAGCTGCGGCGTACGGAGTTCGGTGTGGTGTTCCAGTTCGGGCAGCTGATCCCCGAGCTGAGGGCCGTCGACAACGTGGCGCTGCCGCTGCTCCTCGCGGGCGCCCGCCGTCAGGAGGCGCAGTCGGCGGCCGGTGAGTGGCTGGAGCGGTTCGGGGTGCGCGGGCAGGAGACGCTGCGGCCCGGCGAGCTGAGCGGCGGCCAGGCCCAGCGGGTGGCACTGGCCCGGGCCCTGGTCACCGGCCCGAAGGTCGTCTTCGCCGACGAGCCGACGGGGGCGCTGGACTCGCTGGCGGGCGAGCAGGTGATGACGTCCCTGGTGCACACGGCCCGCGAGTCGGGCACGGCCGTCCTGCTGATCACGCATGACGCGCAGGTGGCGGCGTACGCGGACCGTGAGGTGCGGATGGCCGACGGGGCCGTGGCGCCGCTGGGGGTGGCGGCATGAAGGCGGGCATGACGGCCGACCTCCGGCTGGCCTGGCTGCTCACCAGGGGTTCCGACCGGCGTGAGTGGTGGCGGGTGTCGCTCACCGCGGTCGGGGCGGCGCTCGCGACCGGCATCGGCCTTGCGGTCGCCGCGCTCGCGGCGCTGCGGGGGCGGCAGTACTCGGTGTCCTTCGGCTCCGGACTGCTCGACCAGCCGAACGACCGGCAGGGCGTGATCATGGCCCTGCTGATGCTGCTGGTGCCGGTGCTCGGCTTTCTCGGGCAGTGCGCGCGCGTGGGGGCCGTGCACCGCGACCGGCGCCTTGCCGCGCTGCGGCTCGCGGGGGCCGCGCCCGCTCAGGTACGGCGGATCGCGGCACTGGAGGCGGGGCTGGCCTGTCTGGCCGGCTCGGCCGTGGCCACGGTCGCCTCCGTCCTCGTCCTGCTGAGCGTGTGGCGGCACCCGGAGCCCCTGGCGTGGCTGGGCATCGCGCTGGTCGCCGTGACCGTCCCGGTGCTGGGCGCGGCCGTGAGCGCGCTGTCGCTGCGCCGGGTGGTGGCCTCGCCCCTGGGCTGGGTGCGGCGGGTACGGCCGACGCGGAGGCCGGGGCGGGCGTTCCTGGCGGTGACGGTGCTGTTCGTGGCGCAGGCGGCGTACGCCGGGCTGCGCCTGTACTCCGGCGACCGCCTCGGGTTCGCCGCCGGACCGCTTCTGCTGTTCGCCCTGTGCCTGCTGATCGGCGCCTCGGCCGTGTGGCTGGCGGGCTGGTCGTCCCGGCGGCTGGGCGGCGCGCTCGCGGCCCGCGCCCGGCGTCCGGCGCTGCTGATCGCGGCGGAGCGGCTGCGTGACGACCCGTGGGCGGCGGCCCGTACCCATGCGGCGGTGCTGCTGGTGACGGTCGTGGGCACGGCGTTCGCCGGTATCCGCGCGGTGCTGCTGCAGGTGGTGAGCAACACCGACCAACTCGCCGAGAGCAGGTCGTACTACACCACGGGCCTCGACCTTTCCGGCGCCGCGATCCTGGTCGCCCTCCTGCTGACCCTGTCGGCCCTGGCCGTGGGCACCGCCGAGTCGCTGGCCACCCGCCGCCGGGGACTGGCCGCGCAGGCAGCCGCGGGGGTGCCGCAGAGTGTGCTGGGCCGGGTGCTGCTTCTGGAGACCGCACTGCCGCTCGCACCGGCGGTCCTGCTCGCGGGCGCCGGCGGCACGGCGATCTATGTGGGCTGGGCCGGCCTGATCGACGACCCCGTCGGGTCCGTACCGCTGCTGCCGGTGCTGGTCCCGGTGGCCGTCTACGCCGCCTGTCTGCTGGCCGCGGCCACCTCACTGCCGTTGCTGCGGCGGTCGGTGCGGCCGGCGGAGCTGCGGTACGTGTGAGCGCGGCCGCACAGCCGTCCAGCCCCGGGGGCGCAGGGGACCCTCGGGGCCGGATCGCCGCATACGCCAGGTATGCGAAGGCCCGGGTCGTCAGGCAGAAATGCCGTCGATCCGGGCCAAGGCGTCGTCCGCGCCGAACGGTTGCAAGTACGGCAACCAGCGCGGGTCCCTATGCCCGGTGCCGATGATGCGCCAGGCGAGACCGGTGGGTGGAGCGGGTTTGTGGCGCAGCCGCCAGCCGATCTCGAAGAGGTGTCGGTCGGCCTTCACGTGGTTGCAGCGGCGGCAGGACGCCACCACGTTGTCCCAGACGTGTTTGCCCCCGCGGCTGCGCGGAATGACATGGTCGACGCTGGTTGCGACGCCACCGCAGTACATGCACCGGCCCCCGTCGCGCGCGAAGAGCGCCCTGCGGGTAAGAGGAACGGGCCCCCGATAGGGAACCCGGACGAATCGCTTGAGCCGGACCACGCTGGGTGCGGGGACTGTGACGGTTGCGCTGTGCATGAAGGCGCCGGACTCTTCAAGGCATACGGCCTTGTTCTCCAGGACGAGGACGAGCGCGCGGCGGAGCGGTACGACGCCGAGAGGCTCGTACGACGCGTTGAGGACCAGGACATGCGGCACGGATGCCTCCTTGGGCGTCGGCGGCGCGTGGCTCGCGCCGGGACGATCTGTAGTCAGTCTCCCCTCTTGCCTGGTGAAAGCGCCACCATGTCCCGGTAACGGGCTGGGAGTGTTTTCGACCACATCTGATTCATCCCCCGGATGACGAACGGTTCATCCCACCAGTTCATCCCCGGGTGGGCACGTTTCCTCCCTCGAACATGGCGGCGATCCACACACGATGCCCCGATAGTGTGGTGGGCCTGCCCCGCCGGTGACCTTTTCGTGACCTTGACCGCCATTGACCATCTGCCGGTGGGGCGGGCCGCTGCACTGGAGGTACCCGCCGTGTCCCTGCCCGCCGTCCTACTGGCCGTCGGTTCCACTCCGTCACCGTCTCCCTCGGAGAGCGAGACGCCGTCGGTCCCCTCGATCCAGGACGCCCACGAAAGCGCGACCCAGGCCGCGAGCTGGGTCGAGCAGAACTGGTCGACCTGGCTCGCGATAGGCCTCAAGGTCCTGCTGATCCTGGTGATCGCGGGCGTGCTGAGAGTGGTGATCCGGCGGGCGATCACCAAGCTCATAGAGCGGATGAACCGCACCGCGCAGGCGGTGGACGGCACGGCCATCGGCGGCCTGCTGGTCAACGTCGAGCGGCGCCGTCAGCGCTCGCAGGCGATCGGCTCGGTCCTGCGCTCGGTGGCCAGCTTCGTGATCATGGGCACGGCAGCGCTGATGGTGCTGTCCGCCTTCGACATCAACCTGGCCCCGCTGCTGGCCTCCGCCGGTGTCGCGGGCGTGGCGATCGGTTTCGGCGCCCGCAACCTGGTCACCGACTTCCTCTCCGGCGTCTTCATGATCCTGGAGGACCAGTACGGCGTCGGTGACTCGATCGACGCGGGCGTCGCCTCCGGCGAGGTCATCGAGGTCGGCCTGCGCGTGACCAAGCTGCGCGGCGACAACGGCGAGATCTGGTACGTCCGCAACGGCGAGGTCAAGCGCATCGGCAACCTCTCGCAGGGCTGGTCGACGGCCGGGGTCGACGTCACCGTCCGGCCCTCCGAGGACCTCGACCGCGTGAAGTCCGTGCTGGGCGAGGTCGGCGAGGCGATGAGCAAGGAGGAGCCCTGGAACGAGCTCCTCTGGGGCCCGATCGAGGTGCTCGGCCTGGACAGTGTGCTGCTGGACTCGATGGTCGTGCGCGTCTCGGCGAAGACCATGCCCGGCAAGTCCCTCACCGTCGAACGCGAACTGCGCTGGCGCGTCAAGCGCGCCTTCGACGCCGCCGACATCCCGATCGTCGGCCGCCCCGCGCTCCCCGTCGAGGACGGGGTCACGGCCGATCCGACGGCGGGCATTTCGGCCCCGTCGGCGTACTCCAACACCTCGTCACCACAGGCCCAGGCAGCCACTCCGCTCACGCCGCCGAGCGTGACGAAGTAGGACGGCCGCGCGGCGGGACTGCAGTGGCTCGGTCGGCCTCGGCCACTCCGCCCGCCCTCGGTGCCTCTTAGTCGACCCACCCCCGCCACCGCGGCCACGGCGGCTCGCACCGCCCCTCGGCGATGGCCTCCTCGTGCAGCCGCTGAGCAAGTTCCTCCAGCTCACGCCCGGTCGGCGGCTTGCTGCCGATGGTGGAGACCCGGGAGTAGGCGACCAGGCACTCGCCGTGGTGCACGGGCCGTGTCGCCCAGAAGACGAAGGACACGCCCGCGACGATCACGGCGAGCGAGGCGAGGGCGAGCAGTGCACGGCGACGGTCACGCGTCATCCGCGCAGCCTAGCCACGGCCGGTCACGAACCCACGGGTTCCGGTCACGACCGTGCTGGTTCCCGTCACCGCACCTCCGGAACCGCTCAACGCACCACAGGAACCGATCACCGCACCGCCGGAACCGATCACCGCGCCCAGGCCGGTGTCCAGGTCTCCGCCTCCGGGCGCTCGGTGCGGGTCGCGGTGAGGTGGGTGCGGAGGGACGTGAGGGTGGGGTGCGGGTTGTCGCCGCGCCAGAGCAGGGAGTGCGGGTAGACCGGGGCCGGGTCGCGCAGCGGGATGCGGCGCAGGTCCTGGTCGGCGGGCCAGACCAGGCGGGTGTCCGCGCCGACGAAGGTCGCCAGTACGGCGGAGTCGGCGATCGTGTCGACGAGCGGCTCGGTGCCGAAGTCGGGGCCGGTCGCCTCGATCGCGAGCCCGAACTCGGCGGCGAGGGCGTCGTAGTAGGCGGCCCATTCGGTGCCTTCGACGATGCCGGGCATCCAGATCCGGTGCCCGGCGAGCCGAGCGGGCGTCACCGAGCGCGCCGCGGCGAACGCGTGCCCCGGCCCGGTCAGCAGCTGCACCGGCTCGTCGTACACCCGGACCGCCTCGATGCCCTCGGGCAGCTGCCGCTCGGGCACGGTCACGGCGCGGAAGGACGCGTCGATCGTGCCGGCGCGCAGGGCCGCGACGGCCGCGTCGGCGTCGAAGAGGGTGACGACGTCGAGTTCGGTGTCGGGGTGGGCGCGATGGAAGCCGCGCAGCAGGACCGCCGGGGCGAGCCGCCGGCCGATCACGTCGACGCGCAGGGCACGGCGGCCGGGGCGTACGGAGGCCACGGCCCGTTCCTCGGCCTGCAGGAGGGCACGCGCGTGTGGCAGGAACGCCTGCCCGTCGATGGTGAGCCGGGCCCCGCGGGCGGCACGGGTGAACAGCCGGACCCCGAGGCGCTTCTCCAGCCCGGCGATGCGCTTGGAGACGGCCTGCTGGGTGATCGACAGGGTCGCGGCGGCGTCCTGGAACCGGCCCGCGTCCGCTACGGCGACGAAAGTACGCACGGCGTCGAGGTCCACGGCGGCATCGTAGGCGTACAACCCGTGGTTGTGTCCGTGGACGCCCGTTGGTTGTTTGATCTGAGGAATCGCCTGTCGTTTGGATGGCTCCGGTCAACGGGAGGTTGGGGGGCGGGGCGGAGCATGGTGGGCGAGCGGTCCTTGGGACGAGGGTTCGGGTGGCTGTGGGCGGCGTACACGGTCAGTACGTTCGGGACGCGGCTGGCCTTCGACGCGCTGCCGCTGATCGCGGTGCTCGTGCTGCACGCCGGGGCGACCGAGGTGGCGCTGCTCGCGGCCTCGGGGCTCGCGGTGGGGGCGGCGGTGGCGGTGCCGCTCGGGGCGTGGGTGGAGGTCCGCCGGAAGCGGCCGGTGATGGTCGCGGCGGACCTGCTGCGGTGCGCGGCCCTGCTGAGCATTCCCGCCGCGTTCGCGCTGGGCGGGCTGGGTCTCGGGCAGTTGCTGGTGGTGTCGGTGGTGGTCGCCGCGGCGGACATCACGTTCACCGCGGCGAGCGGGGCGTATCTGAAGTCCCTCCTGCCACCGGAGGACCTGCTCGTGGCGAACGGCCGCTTCGAGGCCACCATGTGGACCGCCACCGCACTCGGACCACCGCTCGGCGGCGTGGCCGTCGGCGTGTTCGGCCCCGTGACGACGGTACTGGCGGACGCGGTCAGCTATCTGCTGTCGGCGCTGGGGATCGGGGCGATCGGCGGGGAGGGCGGGCGCCGAGGCGGTAAGGAAGGGCAACAGAGCGGCCAGGACGGGCGGCAGAGCAGTAAGGAAGGGCACCAGTCCCGTCCTGACGCCCCGTCAAGCCCGCGGGCGACGCGCACGCTGCGGGCCGCCGACCTCGTCGCAGGCTGGCGGCACATCCTCACCGACCCCGCCCTGCGCCCGCTGTTCCTCAACACGATCCTGGTCAACGCCCTGATCATGGCCCCGGCCCCGCTGCTCGCCGTCCTCATGCTGGGCCAACTCGGCTTCACCCCCTGGCAGTACGCCCTCGCCTTCGCCGTGCCCTGCCTCGGCGGCCTGCTCGGCTCCCGTCTCTCGCCCCGCCTGGTGGCCCGTCACGGCAGGCACCGGGTCCTGTACACCGCCGGGACCCTGCGCGCCTGCTGGACGATCGGCCTGGCGTTCGTCGGCCCGGGGACGTCCGGACTGGCCCTCGTCATGGCCGTCGAGTTCGGCCTGATCACCAGCGTGGCCGTCTACACCCCGGTGCTCGCCACCACCCGCCTCGACCGGACCCCGCCGGACCGGATCACCCGCACCCTGTCGGCATGGCAGATCACGGGCAGGACGACGACCGCGGCGATGACGGCGCTGTGGGGTCTGCTGGCGGCACTGACCGGCCCGCGCATCGCCATCGGCCTGGCCGGCGCCCTGATGCTGGCGACCCCGCTCCTGCTCCCCCGCCGCGAACGCACACCGCAGCACAGCACCACCGGGTAACGCCTGGCCGGGTAACGACTGGGCCACCTGGTATAGACCTCTCTTGACGCCACCTTCCCATCGGGTCTACCTTCCTGGACAACTCGATAGGAAACTTTCCTAACAGTGATCCTGGATGGACTTCCGTCGTAGATCGCTGAGAAGCTGGTCAGCCGAAAGGCAGGTGTCGATCCCATGGCAGGAACCGCCGGTACGCCGGGCACTCCACGCGTTCTGCGCGCCATGAACGACCGTGCCGCCCTCGACCTCCTCCTGGAGCACGGGCCGCTGTCCCGCACGCGGATCGGCAAGCTCACCGGCCTGTCCAAGCCGACCGCGTCCCAGCTGCTGGCCCGCCTGGAAGCCGCCGGCCTGGTCCTGGCGACCGGCACGACGGAGGGCCGCCCCGGCCCCAACGCCCAACTGTACGAGGTCAATCCGACCGCCGCGTACGCCGCGGGGCTCGATGTCACCCCCGAACGCATCCGCGCCGCCGTCGCCGACATCACGGGCCGCACGGTCGGGTCGTACGAACTGCCCACCCCCGGCAGACGCCCCGCCCACCCCGTGGTCCGGCAGGTCACCGACGCCCTCGACGGCGCGGTGAAGGCGGCGGGTCTCGCCCGCGACGACGTCCACCGGCTCGTCATCGGCACCCCCGGCGCCTTCGACCCCAACACGGGCCGGCTGCGCTACGCCTCCCATCTGCCCGGCTGGCACACCCCCGCGCTGCTCGACGAGCTCGCGGCGGCCCTGCCGATGCCGGTCGAGTACGAGAACGACGTCAACCTCGCGGCGGTGGCCGAGCAGCGGCTCGGCGCGGCCCGCGGCCACGAGGACTTCGTACTGCTGTGGAACGAGGGCGGCCTCGGTGCCGCGCTCGTCCTCGGCGGGCGCCTGCACCGCGGCTGGACCGGCGGCGCGGGCGAGGTGGGTTTCCTGCCGGTTCCGGGTGTACCCCTGGTCCGTCAGGTGACCAGAGCCAACAGTGGCGGCTACCAGGAGCTGGCCGGTTCGCAGGCCGTCCCCCGGCTCGCGGGCGAAATCGGTATGACCGACATCCCGTCGGGGTCGTACGCCGAGGTCGCCGCCACCCTCGTCCAGCGGGCCGCGGCCGAGGACACCGTCCTGAACCGACTCCTGCTGTCGACCTACGCGACCCGGCTGGCCACCGGTCTCGCCTCCCTGGTCTCCGTCCTCGATCCCGAGCTGGTCGTCCTCAGCGGCGCCTCCCTCACCGCGGGAGGCGAGGTGCTGCGGACCCTCGTCCAGGACGAGCTGGAGGAGCTGGCCGCGTCCCGGCCCCGGCTCGTCGTCGGTGACGTCCGTGAACATCCCGTGCTGCGGGGCGCGTTGGAGAGCGCGCTCGCGACCACACGCGACGAGGTCTTCGACACCTCACGCTGACGCCCCGCCCCTCTCGACCCACCCCCCTCGTCTCATCACTCTCACCTCACCCCTCTCGACCCACCCCCCGCCTTCCCTCACCCACCCCGTCCCGCCCTTGGGAGACCTCGTCATGCCCGGAAAGTCCTGGAAAGTCATACCCTCGGTGTCCCGCAAGGCGGCCACCGCGCTCGCCGCCTCCGCCTCCCTCGCCCTTCTCGCCACGGCCTGTACCGGCCAGTCCGACGCGGGCGCCACCGACGACGCCTCCGCGGAGACGACCCTCAACTTCTGGCACGCCTGGAGCGCGCCCGGCGAGGTGGCGGCGGTCGAGGATCTGGTCGCCGGATTCGAGAAGGCGCACCCCAACATTCACGTCAACGTCGTCGGCAACATGACCGACGACAAGATCAACCAGGCCCTGCGCGCGGGCGGCGCGAAGGCGCCCGACGTGATCTCGTCGTTCACCACGAGCAACGTCGGCAAGTTCTGTTCCTCCGGAGCCCTGGTCGACCTCAACCCGTTCTTCGAGAAGTCGGGGATCGACCCGGACAAGACGTTCCCGAAGGCGATGAACGAGTACACCCAGTACGAGGGAAACCGCTGCGCGGTCCCGCTGCTCGGTGACGCCTACGGCCTCTACTACAACAAGACGGCCTTCAAGAAGGCGGGCATCACCAGCCCGCCCAGGACCTGGTCCGAATTCGAGGCGGACGCCAAGAAACTGACGATCACCCAGGGCGACTCCTACAAGCAGCTCGGATTCATGCCGAACTACCACGGCTGGGAGTCCACGACCGAGCACCTCTTCGCCCAGTGGTCACCGAAGTACTTCGGCTCCGACGGCAAGTCGACGGTCGCCGAGGACCCCGGTTTCGCGGCCGGTTTCACCTTCCAGAAGAAGCTGGTCGACGAGCTCGGCGGCTTCCAGAAGCTGGAGAAGTACCGCTCGGGACTGGGCGACGAATGGGGACCCAAGCATCCCTTCCACACCGGCCAGGTGGCCATGCAGCTGGACGGTGAATGGCGGCTCGGAATGGCCCTGGAGGCCAAGCCGGACTTCGAGATCGGGGTGGCCCCGCTGCCCGTCCCGGACGACCAGGCCGACCAGTACGGCAAGGGCTACATCACCGGCACGATCGCCGGCGTCCCCGCCACCAGCAAGAAGCAGAACGCGGCCTGGGAACTGGTGAAGTACATGACCACCGACACCGATGCCGTGGTCGGCTTCTCCAACGCCGTCCACAACGTGCCCTCCACCCTTCAGGCCCTGAAGTCGCCGAAGCTGAAGTACGACCCGCGCTTCAAGACATTCCTGGACATCGCCGCGAACCCGAACTCGCAGACCGCCCCGGCATCCGTGAACGGCGGCGTGTACCTCGTCACGCTCCAGAAGTTCGGATACGACTACGAGAGCGGCAAGGTCTCCGACCTCAAGGCCGGCCTGAAGAAGACGGCCGAGCAGATCGACACGGACATCGCGCAGGCCAAGTAGTCGTGACCACCTACACACTGCGCGCCAAGCGACGGAAGGCGGCACTGAAGACCGCCGTCTTCCTGTCGCCGTGGCTCATCGGATTCACGCTCTTCTTCGCCTACCCGCTGATCTCGACGGTCTACTTCTCGTTCATGCACTACGACGGGTTCCGGCCGCCCACCTTCAGCGGGGCGAAGAACTGGACGTACGTCTTCCAGGACTACCCCTACTTCTGGCCGGCGCTGCGCAACACCCTGTGGCTGGTCCTGGTGATGGTCAGCCTGCGCGTCCTGTTCGGACTCGGAATCGGCATGCTGATCACCAAGATCAAAACAGGTACAGGGGTCTTCCGGACCCTCTTCTACCTGCCGTATCTGGCCCCGCCCGTCGCGGCGACCATGGCGTTCGCGTTCCTCCTCAACCCCGGTACGGGACCGGTCAATTCCATTCTGGAAGGCATCGGAATTCCCGCACCGGCCTGGTTCAACGACCCCTCCTGGTCCAAGCCCGCCCTCACCCTGCTCGCCCTGTGGGGCGTCGGCGACCTGATGGTCATCTTCATGGCCGCGCTGCTCGACGTCCCCAAGGAGCAGTACGAGGCCGCCGAACTGGACGGGGCCTCGCCCTGGCAGCGGTTCCGCTATGTCACCCTGCCGAACATCTCGCCGATCGTGATGTTCGCGGTCGTCACGGGCGTCATCCAGACCATGCAGTACTACGCCCAGCCGCTGATCGCCGGAAAGGTGGCCTCGGGCGTCATCCAGGGCGCGGGCACCGCGTTCGAGCCGGGCTATCCGGAGAACTCGACCTGGACGCTTCCCCAACTCGTCTACAACCTCGGATTCCAGCGCTTCGACTACGGCTCGGCCTGTGTGGTGGCGCTGGTCCTCTTCGCCCTCTCCATGGTGTTCACCGCGTTTCTGATGCGGCGCCGCGGCGGTCTCATCCAGGCAGGTGACTGATGACCCAAGTACTGGAAAAGCCGGTCGATTTGCC
Organism: Streptomyces sp. NPDC059010; assembly: GCF_042740355.1. Lineage (NCBI taxonomy): Bacteria > Bacillati > Actinomycetota > Actinomycetes > Kitasatosporales > Streptomycetaceae > Streptomyces > Streptomyces sp. NPDC059010. Next base: position 14,472 of record NZ_JBHYJA010000032.1, on the reverse strand, counting down.
CGCCTCGGCATCCCCCGCCGAACGCACGGCCCGCCGAAAGGCGGTCCTGCACTGGATAGCGGTGCATTCCCTGGGCCTGGCAGCAGCCCTGTTCTTCACGCTTCCCTTCGTGTTCGTGCTCCTGACGTCACTGATGAGCGACAGCCAGGCACTGAGCCGGGACCTGATCCCCGACACCTGGGAATGGGGCAACTACACAAGGGTCTTCGACACACCGGGCTTCCTGACGTGGTGGCGGAACACGCTCCTCTACGCGGTCCTCGGCACCGCCCTCACGGTCGTCTCGTCGATCCCCGTGGCCTACGCGCTCGCCAAGTTCCGCTTCCGCGGCCGCAACCTGGCGATGATGCTGGTCATTTCCATGATGATGCTGCCGCCCCAGGTGGTCGTCATCCCGATGTACCTGTTCTGGGCGAAGCAGCTGGACCTCTCGGGCACCCTGTGGCCCCTGATCATTCCGATGGCGTTCGGGGACGCGTTCTCCATCTTCCTGCTGCGCCAGTTCCTGATGACGATCCCGAACGAATATCTGGACGCGGCCAGGGTGGACGGCTGCGGAGACGTCCGGACCCTCCTGAAGGTCGTCCTGCCGATGGCCCGCCCCGGAATCGCCGCAGTGGCCCTCTTCCAGTTCTTCTACGCCTGGAACGACTACTTCGGGCCGCAGATCTACGCCTCCGAAAACGCGGGCGCATGGACCCTGTCCTATGGCCTGGAGTCGTTCAAGGGCATGCATCACACCGACTGGAATCTGACCATGGCCGCGACCGTACTGGTCATGGCCCCCGTGATCGTCGTGTTCTTCTTCGCCCAGAAGGCGTTCGTAGAGGGCGTCACGCTAACCGGAGTAAAGGGTTGATCATGAAACTGACCGTGGTCGGCGGGGGCTCGACCTACACCCCCGAACTCATCGACGGCTTCGCCCGCCTCCGGGACACCCTGCCCATAACGGAGCTGGTCCTGATGGACCCGGCGACGGACCGTCTGGAACTGATCGGCGCCCTGGCCCGCCGTATCTTCGCCCGGCAGGGCCACCCCGGCACCATCGCCACCACCACGGACCTGGACGCGGCGGTGGACGGCGCCGACGCGGTCCTGCTCCAACTCCGGGTGGGCGGCCAGGCGGCCCGCGAGCAGGACGAGACCTGGCCCCTGGAATGCGGCTGCGTGGGCCAGGAGACAACAGGTGCGGGCGGCCTGGCGAAGGCGCTGCGCACGGTCCCGGTCGTCCTCGGCATCGCGGACCGGGTCCGCCGCACCAACCCCACCGCCTGGATCATCGACTTCACCAACCCGGTCGGCATCGTGACCCGCGCCCTGCTCCAGGAGGGCCACCGGGCGGTCGGCCTGTGCAACGTGGCGATCGGATTCCAGCGCAAGTTCGCGGCCCTGCTCGGCGTGACCCCCGCCGACGTCCACCTCGACCACGTGGGCCTCAACCACCTCACCTGGGAGACCGGGGTACGTCTGGGCGGTCCCGAGGGCGAGAACGTCCTGCCGAAGCTCCTGACCGACCACGGCGACACCATCGCCGCGGACCTGCATCTCCCCCGCCCCCTCCTGGACCGCCTGGCCGTGGTCCCGTCCTACTACCTCCGTTACTACTACGCACACGACGAGGTGGTCCGCGAGCTGCGCACCAAACAGTCGCGCGCCGCACAAGTGGCGGAAATGGAAAGAAAGTTGCTCACCCTGTACGCCGACCCGGCCCTGTCCGAGAAGCCGGAACTGCTCTCCGAGCGAGGCGGCGCGTACTACTCGGAGGCGGCGGTGGACCTGGCGGCGGCGCTGCTGAACGGAGCGGGCAGCCCTCACCAGGTGGTGAACACGTACAACAAGGGCACCCTCCCGTTCCTCCCCGACGACGCGGTGATCGAGGTGCAGGCGACGGTGGACCAGAACGGTGCCCGCCCCCTCCCCGTCCCGGCCCCGGACCCCCTGTACGCGGGCCTGATGGCCCAGGTGACGGCGTACGAGGACCTGGCCCTCGACGCGGCCCTGCACGGCGGCCGGGACCGCGTCTTCAAGTCGCTGCTCTCCCATCCCCTCATCGGCCAGTACGAGTACGCGGAACGACTCACCGACGAACTGATCGCACACAACCGGGAGCACCTCGCGTGGGCATGACCGCACGTGTCCTCGCCATCGACGCGGGCAACAGCAAGACCGACGTGGCGGTGGTGGCGGCCGACGGAACCGTCCTCGGCACGGCCCGCGCCGGGGGGTTCCGTCCCCCGGCGGTGGGCGTGGAACAGGCGATGGACACCCTGGCCGAGGCGGTGGAGCAGGCGTTCACCTCGGCCGGTGTGACCTGCGCCGACCACGTCTCGGCGTGCCTGGCCAACGCCGACCTCCCCATCGAGGAGGAGACCCTGGCGGCCGCGCTGCACGCACGCGCGTGGGGCCCGGCCGTCGAGGTGCGCAACGACACCTTCGCCATCCTGCGCGCGGGCGTCACGGAACCGCGCGGTGTGGCCGTCGTCTGCGGCGCCGGCATCAACTGCGTGGGCATGCGCCCCGACGGCCGTACGGCCCGCTTCCCCGCGCTGGGCCGTATCTCCGGGGACTGGGGCGGTGGCTGGGGTCTGGCGGAGGAGGCGCTGTGGCACGCGGCCCGCGCGGAGGACGGCCGCGGGGTGCCCACGGCGCTGTCGCAGGCCCTCCCCGGCCACTTCGGCCTGCCCACCATGTACGCCCTGATCGAGGCGCTGCACCTGAAGGACGTCCCCGACGCCCGCCGCCACGAACTGACGCCGGTCCTCTTCGCCACAGCGACGGCCGGCGACCCCGTGGCCCGCGCGATCGTGGACCGCCTGGCCGACGAGGTCGTGACCATGGCCACGGTGGCTCTGACCCGCCTCGACCTGCTGGAGGAGGAGGCGCCGGTGCTGCTGGGCGGGGGCGTGCTGGCTGCCCGGCACCCCCAACTGACCGACGGGATCCGAGACCTCCTCACGTCCCGTGCACCCAAGGCGGTACCGCAGGTGGTCACGGCGAGCCCGGTACTGGGGGCGGCCCTGCTGGGCCTGGACGCGGTGGGGGCGCCGACGGAGGTGCATGACCGGGTACGCACCCACTTCGAGTCCTGAACGCCTGTCTGCATCATGCGGCCCGTCAGGAACCGAACTGATTCCCGCCGCGTGTACATGGGCAGGGGTGGTGGGGGATCCTGCCCGTGGGGGATCCTGCCCAGCCGCCGGCAGGCATTGCGCTGCGATCCGATCAAGATCCAGTGAAGGCCGGTGCGGATGTCAGTCCCGGCAGCGATACTTGCGGCGAAGGATGACCATGGGGGAGGTCAGCAGTGACACAGACGCCGACGGGCCACGCGCCACCACCACCGCCGGCGCCCCCGGCCGGAACCCCGCCCCGCCGCACCGCCTTCGCCGAGGGCTTCGACCAGCTCCGCGCTGCCGCCACCACGGAACCCGGGCGGCTGCGGATCATCGGCGCCTTCATCGCCCTCCTCGTCGTCGCCTTCGGCGCCATCGCGGCCTGGCAGATGACCGACCGGGCAGCAGCGGCCGACGACATCCTCAACCGCAGCCAGCCCCTCAGCTCCGACGCGGCCGACATCTACCGCTCCCTCGCCGACGCCAACACCGCCGCGGCCAGCGGCTATCTCGCCGGTCTGCAGGAGAAGCCCGCCATGCGCGAGGGCTACGAGCGGGACATCCGCACGGCAGCCGCCAAACTCGTCAAGGCGGCCGCCAACTCCGAACCGGGCTCCGCCTCGGCCGACACCATCGCCGACCTCAGCAGGCTGCTGCCGGAGTACAAGGGCCTGGTGGAGACGGCGAGGGCCAACAACCGCCAGGGCTACCCCGTGGGCGGCGCCTACCTGCGCGCCGCGAACGAGATGATGCAGCAGAAGATGCTGCCGGCCGCCGAGAAGCTGTACCAGACGGAGAACCAGCGCCTGCGCGCCGACTACGCGGACGCGAAGTCGTTCCCCTGGGCCGCCGCCGGCCTCGGCGTCCTCGCCCTGGCCGCCCTCGCCTGGGCCCAGCGCCGCAACTACCAGCGCACCAACAGGGTCCTCAACCACGGCCTGGTCACCGCCACGGCCGCCGCCACGGTCGTCCTGCTCTGGCTCGCCGTGAGCCACACCGTCGCCCGCGCGGGCCTGAACGACTCCTACGACCACGGCGTCCGTTCCCTGGACGTGCTGCACGAGGCCCGCATCGCCTCCCTCACGGCCCGCAGCGACGAGAACCTCACCCTGGTCCGCCGGGGCGCGGACTCCAAGACGCTCGGCGACGGCTCGGCCGTGGACGCCTACGAGTGGGGCTACGACCAGCAGATCGACCAGCTCGGCAAGTCGCTCGTCCGGGCCGCGGGCCTCGCCGACGACTCGGCGGGCAAGAAGCCCGTACAGGACGCGAACGGCTTCATGAAGATCTGGAAGGACCGTCACAGCCTCGCCCGCGACGACAACAACTCGGGCGACTACCAGGCCGCCCGCGACCGCGTCATCGGCGCCGCGAAGGAGCCGACCAGCGTGTGCTTCGACAACGTCGACAAGGCCCTGGCGACGGCGCTCAAGCACGAGCAGGAGGAGTTCCAGCAGGCCGCGAGCGGCGGCCGTGACTCGCTGACCGGCCTCCCGACCGGCGCCGCGGTCCTCGCGGTGCTGGGCGCGACCGGCGCGGTCCTCGGCATCGGCCGCAGGCTGTCGGAATACCGGTGAGAGGGGGCACGACGATGAACGCACGCGGCACGACGGCGAACGCAGGCGCCCACTCGGTTCGCCTCCGGGGCACAGGTGGTACAGGTGGCACAGGCTGCACAAGCGGCACAGGCGGCCCGTGGCGGCGGCTGCGGGCCGGACTGCGCGGCTGGGGCGGGGTCGGCGCGATGGCCGTCGTCTGCGCGATGGCGCTGGCGTTCACGCTGCTGCTGCCGCTGTCCCAGCAGCAGGGCGGGCTCGGTGGTACGGCCACCGGGGGCCAGGGCGTCGCCCACGGCAGCCAGGTGCGGGCCGAGGACTGCGAGGACCCGCAGGACCAGAGCCTGTCGCCGTCCGGCGGCAGCGGCGACACCCCCGCCCTCGACGCCATCAAGGGCCGCAAGGACCGGCGTCTGATCGTGGGCGTCGACACCAACAGCTACCGCTGGGGCTACCTCGACCCGAACAACCCCGCCGGTGAGCTGGAGGGGTTCGACATCGACCTGGTGCACCGGATCGCCGAGGACATCCTCGGTGACCGGGACGCGGTGCAGTTCAAGGCGATCCCGACCAGCCGCCGTATCGAGGCGATCCAGAAGGGCGAGGTCGACATGGTGGTCCGCACCATGACGATCAACTGCGACCGCATCGGGCAAGTCGCCTTCTCCGCCCCGTACTTCGTCACCGGCCAGCAGGTCCTGGCCCCCAAGACCTCGACGGTCACCGGGTTCAACGAGACGCTGGCCGACAAGAAGGTGTGCTCGGCCCAGGGCTCCACGGCGTACGACAACCTGAAAGCGGGCAGGAAGAATCGCGACCTTCCCCCCTCCACCGACATCAGGACCACCGTCCCCAACCAGCTCGACTGCCTGGTGAAGTTGCAGCTCGGAGAGGTCGACGCGGTCGTGACCGACGGCGCGCTCGCCGCGAGCCAGGCCGCGCAGGACCCCACGGTGGAGCTGAAGGGCAGCCTGTTCACCGACGAGTACTACGGCGTGGCGATGAAGCTGGGTTCGGACGATCTGGTACGCCAGGTCAACCGGACGTTGGAGAACTACATCAAGGATGGTGGGTGGGAGGCGTCGTACGAGAAGTGGCTCCACCCGACCATGGACCAGGGCGACAAGAAGTCGGCGTCGGCGACCCCTCCCGAGGCCGACTACAAGTAGAGGCCGACTACAAGTAAGCGACCACTGAGACAGACCAGGACCACAACGCAGCGAGAGGTGATCGATGGGCGTCACGGACCCCGCCGGGCCGGTGATGGACCGGGACGAGGTGGACCGTGCGCTGGCGCGGCTCGGCGCGGAGCACGAGGCGATCGAGACGTCGCTCCTCGCCCTGCAGGACCACGCGGGCCGCAGACTGCTGGAGGGCGCCGAGCTCACGGGTGTCACCAAGGAGCGCTGGGCGGCCGCGGAGGCGTCGATCACGCTGCTGTGGGCGTACTTCGACGCGTACACGGACGCGCTGCGCGCCGCCCGTGACATCCGGGCCCGACGCCGCTGGTCCAGCCGCGAGGACCTGGTCGAGCTGACGGAACTGCTGCGCGGCGAGTCCGTGACGGTGGCCGGATCGGCGACCGCGACGGCCAATGCCCCGACCCTGCAGGGCAGTTCGAGCAAACTCAGCGAACAGTTCTCGCTGGCCACCCTGGTGGACCGGATGAACGAGCTGTACGCGACCTCGTTGGACATGGTCGTCGCCGCCGACGCGGTCTGGTCGGCGCTGCCCGCCCGGATCGATTTACTCGCCGCGGAGCTCCAGCGCACCCGCCGCCTCGCGCACTCCGTCGGCGTACGCCCCGGCGAGCACCCGGCGGGCGACGATCTGGAACGCATCACGCGCACGCTCACCCACCTGCGGGCGGAGGTCGTCTCCGACCCGCTGGCGTACTGGCTGCCCACACAGGGGAGTTCGGCGCCCGGCGGCGGCCGGCCGGACACCACGGTCTACGACCGTGAGGCGCGCGCCCTGGAGGACGTACGCCGTGAGATCGACGCGGTGTTGACGGTCCGTCAGGATGCCGAGCAGCGTCTGGTCAGGCTGCGTGACGTGCTGTCCCGCGCGGACCGTACGCTCGCCGAGGCCCGTACCGCGCGCGGCGAGGTGCTGGCGAAGATCGCCGCCACGGAGGTGCCGGTCGTCAGCGGCCCGCCGACCGTGCTCCAGGAGCAGCTGGCGACGGCCGCCGAGTACCGCAGACACGCCCAGTGGCACCGGCTGTCCCCGCTGCTTGAGTCCCTGGAGCAGAAGGCGGAGGACGAACTGCTGCGCGCGCGTGAGTCGTTGACCGCGGTGACCGCGCCGCTGGCGGTCCGTGCCGAACTGCGCGGGCGCCTCGACGCGTACAAGGCGAAGGTCGCCCGGCACGGCTTCGCGGAGGACCCGTTCCTCATCGAGCGCTACGACGCGGCCCGCCGCATGCTGTGGAGCGCCCCCTGCGATCTGCGCGTCGCCGAACAGGCCGTCCTGCGCTACCAGCACGCGGCGGCCGAACTGCTCGGCGGCCCACGCGTACCGGGACCGCGCGGGCCAGAGGACCGCGGGGGAGCATGAGGGTGAGGGGGGAGTCGTCGTCATGAGTCAGGCACAGCAGAGCTGTCAGCGGCCGGACTGCGGCGGGGCGTACGAGGACATGGGCGGCGGGGAGCTGTACTGCGACACCTGCGGTCTGGCCCCGGTCGTCTCGGCGACCGGCATGGTCGGTTCGCCGCCCACCGGGGTGACCGGCGGCGGCAAGGGCGGGCGCGGTTCGGGCAGCGACAGCTCCCGTTCGACCAGCCGCGGCAGTTCGCGTACGTCTTCGCAGTCGTCGAAGTCCCGGCGCTCGGTGTCGGGACGGCTGTCGCGCTCGTTGTCGGGCCGTTCCACGGGCCGCTCGGTGTCGGTGCGCAGCTCCGGCTCCACGGCCGGCTCCAGCGCCCGCGGCCGGCTGGGCGTCGGCCTGGTCCAGGTGCCGGACGTGCCGCGGCCCGACCCGCGCGCGATGGTGCTGGAGAACCCGGAGGTGCCCGAGCGCAAGCGGTTCTGCTCGCGCTCGGACTGCGGCGCGCCCGTCGGCCGGGCCCGCGGGGAGCGTCCGGGCCGTACGGAGGGCTTCTGCACGAAGTGCGGGCACCCGTACTCGTTCGTCCCGAAGCTGAAGTCCGGGGACATCGTGCACGGCCAGTACGAGGTGGCGGGCTGTCTCGCGCACGGCGGGCTCGGCTGGATCTACCTCGCCGTGGACCGCGCGGTCTCCGACCGGTGGGTGGTGCTCAAGGGCCTGCTCGACACCGGCGACCAGGACGCGATGGCGGCGGCGATCTCCGAGCGGCGCTTCCTCGCGGAGATCGAGCACGCCAACATCGTGCGGATCTACAACTTCGTCGAGCACCTCGACAAGCGCACCGGCTCGCTCGACGGCTACATCGTCATGGAGTACGTGGGCGGCAAGTCGCTGAAGGAGATCGCCAACGGCCGCCGCTCCCCCACGGGCAAGCGCGACCCGCTCCCCGTGGAGCAGGCCTGCGCGTACGGCATCGAGGCTCTGGAGGCGCTCGGCCATCTGCACAGCCGGAACCTCCTCTACTGCGACTTCAAGGTCGACAACGCCATCCAGACCGAGGACCAGCTCAAGCTGATCGACATGGGCGCGGTGCGCAGGATGGACGACGACGAGTCGGCCATCTACGGCACGGTGGGCTACCAGGCGCCGGAGGTCGCGGAGGCCGGCCCGTCGGTGGCGTCCGACCTGTACACGGTCGCGCGCACCCTCGCCGTCCTGACCTTCGACTTCCAGGGCTACACCAATGTCTACGTCGACTCGCTGCCCGACCCCGACCACATCGAGGTCTTCCGCCAGTACGAGTCCTTCTACCGCCTCCTGGTCCGCGCCACCGACCCCGACCCGGCCCGCCGCTTCGCCTCCGCGCAGGAGATGACGGAGCAGCTGACGGGCGTGCTGCGCGAGGTGGTGTCCCTGCAGTCGGGGCGGGCGCGGCCGTCGCTGTCGACGCTGTTCGGGCCCGAGGTGCGGGTCACGGACACGGAGTTGTTCCCGAAGCTGGACGGCGAGGTCTCGCGGCTCGGGGCGCGGGTGGTGCGGACCGGCAAGAAGTCGGCCCCGGCGCCGTCACCCGCCGCTCCCAGCCCCGTCGCCGCTGCCGACGGCGGAGCCGCCGGCGCGCTCCCGGCCACCGCACCCGGCATCGTCAAGACCGTCGGCACCTCCGCCGCCGCCCTCGCGCTCCCCGTCCCCCACGTCGACCCCTCCGATCCGAACGCCGGTTTCCTCGCGGGCCTGATGACCACCGCGGCGGCCGAGCTGCTCGGCGCCCTCGCCGCCGCGCCCGCGCCGTCGACCGAGACCCGGCTGCGGCAGGTGCGGGCCTGGCTGGAGAACGGCGACACGATCACCGCGCACGAGGCGCTGCTGAAGCTGGAGGACGAGCGGCCCGACGACTGGCGGGTCGTCTGGTACCGCGGTGTGGCCGCGCTGGTCACCGGCGACCACGAGGGCGCCGCGCTCTCCTTCGACGCGATCTACGACGCCTTCCCCGGCGAGCCCGCCCCCAAGCTGGCGCTCGGTATGTGCGCGGAGGTGCTGGGCCAGCTGGACAACGCCGCCGAGTACTACCGCCTGGTGTGGTCGACCGACCCGAGCTATGTGAGCGCCGCCTTCGGTCTCGCCCGGGTCCAGCTGGCGACCGGTGACCGCCGTGGCGCCGTGGGGACCCTTGAGTCGGTTCCGGAGAGCTCCATCCACTACACGGCGGCACGCGTGGCGGCCGTCCGCGCCCGGCTGCGTCAACGCACGGCGGTGGCCGCCGACGTACCGTTCCTGGACGACCTGACCGCGGCGGCGGGGCAGGTGGAGGCGCTCGACGCATATGGTCTGGACCCGGCGCGCCGGGAGCAGTTGTCGGCGGAAGTCCTCGGTTGCGCGCTGGACTGGATACTCTCCGGGGGCCAGGGTTCCGCCCTACCCGCCTCCGGAGGACGGACGCTGCTCGGCAGCGGCCTGGACGAGCGGGGACTGCGTTTCGGTCTGGAGCGTTCGTACCGCATGCTGGCCCGGCTCGCACGGGGCGGCGAGGAGAGGATCGACCTGGTGGAACGTGCCAACCGTTACCGCCCCCGGACGTGGGTGTAGTTGATGTCGCAGATGCCCCAGCAGGCCGCCCTGACGAAGTGCCCGAGCTGTGCTTGGCCGCTCGAATCGGGGGACCGTTTCTGCGGTGCGTGCGGATACGACCTGTCCGCCGTGTCCGTACGGCCAGACGACCACCCGACCATCGCCATGAACGGCTCGGTGGCGCCCCCCGCGGGCGCGCCCGGCACGGACTGGCCGACGGACGCCCAGGGCACCGACGCCGGCGGCTACGACCTGCCCCCCGGCACACCCCCGCCCCCGCAGTCACCGCCGCCCCCGCCTCCCGCGCCCTCCGCACCGCCGGCGCCCCCGGCGTCGACCGGCACCGGCCTGCCGCCCGGCTTCACCGTCCCGGCCCCGGGCTCCCCCGGTGTGCCCGCCGCCCCGCACACACCGCCGCCCGCGCCCGCCGGTCCGCCCGCCCCGACCGGGTCCCCCGTCTCCCCGGCGTCCGGCGTCCGGTTCGACCGTCCGCCGGAGCCCGAGGAGTACCCGCTGCAGGCGCCCGACCCGCGTATCGCCGACGTACCGACCCCGCGCGAGGGCACCAAGGTGTGCGTGGCCTGCCGTGCGGGCCGGGTCGACCTCGACGGGTACTGCGAGAACTGCGGGCACGCCCAGCCGCGTGAGCGCGACCACATGGAGCAGGACGCCGGCCCGGTCGCCGCCGTCAGCGACCGCGGGCTGCGCCACCACCGCAACGAGGACGCGTTCGCCGTCGACTGCACCGCGCTGCCCGACGGCCGTCCCGCGGTCGTGGCGGTCGTCTGCGACGGCGTGTCCTCGGCGACCCGCCCCGACGACGCCTCGATGGCCGCGTCCCGGGCGGCGAGCGAGTCGCTGCTGACCGCCCTGCCACGCGGCACGCACCCGCAGCAGGCCCTGCACGACGCGATCATCGCCGCCTCGAACGCGGTCAACGCGCTCGCGAACGAACCGGCCACGGCCCGCGAACAGGGCCCGCACCAGAACGCCCCCGCCTGCACGATCGTCGGCTCCGTGGTGACGCCCGAGCTGCTGATCGTCGGCTGGGTCGGCGACAGCCGCGCCTACTGGGTCCCGGTGGACCGCAGCACTCCCCCGGCCCGGCTCACCGAGGACGACTCCTGGGCGGCGCAGATGGTCGCCGCGGGTCTGATGAGCGAGGCCGAGGCGTACGCCGACGAGCGCGCCCACGCCATCACGGGCTGGCTCGGCGCGGACGCCTACGAACTGGAGCCGCACACCGCTTCCTTCAAGCCGGACCGGCCGGGTGTAGTGGTGGTGTGCACGGACGGGCTGTGGAACTACGCGGAGGCCGCCGAGGACATGGCCGACGTCGTACCCTTCGACGCCGCCGCGCGCCCCCTGCACTGTGCCCAGGTACTGGTCGGCCACGCGCTCGACGGCGGGGGCCACGACAACGTAACAGTGGCCGTCCTGCCGTTCCCGGCGCCGCCGATGGGGGCAGGATCGGCCTGAGGCCTGCCGCGGGGGCGGCGCCTCATCGGACCGGAGGGGACCGGTCCGTCGACAGCCATGACCCCATTGCGGGGTTCATTAGGGGGATTTGAGAACGTATGGCCAATTTCTCGAAGTCGAATGTGCCGCAGTTCTCGGTGGACGTGTACCAGAACGAATACCTGCCGGAGGGCGGTCGCGAGGTCAACGCGATCGTCACGGTGACCTCGACCGGCGGCGGCACGATCGGAAGCGCGGTCGCGGCACCCCACCTCTACGCGCCGGGGCAGGGCCCGTCCGCGGCGGTGGCGATCATGGTCGACTGCTCGGGGTCGATGGACTACCCGCCGACCAAGATGCGCAACGCCCGCGACGCCACGGCCGCCGCGATCGACACGCTGCGCGACGGCGTCCACTTCGCGGTGATCGGCGGCACGCATGTGGCCAAGGAGGTGTACCCGGGCGGCGGACGTCTCGCCGTGGCCGACGCCGGCACCCGCGACCAGGCCAAACAGGCCCTGCGCAGGCTGAGCGCGGGCGGCGGTACGGCCATCGGCACCTGGCTGCGGCTCGCCGACCGGCTGCTGTCCTCGGAGGACGTCGCCATCCGGCACGGCATCCTGCTCACCGACGGCCGCAACGAGCACGAGTCACCGGAGGACCTCAGGGCCGCGCTCGACTCCTGCGCCGGACGCTTCACCTGTGACGCGCGTGGCGTGGGCACCGACTGGGAAGTGAAAGAAGTCACAGGCATCGCCTCGGCCCTGCTCGGCAGCGCCGACATCGTCGCCGACCCGGCCGGTCTCGCGGCCGACTTCACACAGCTGATGGAGACGGCGATGGGCAAGGAGGTCGCGGACGTCGCCCTGCGGGTGTGGACGCCGGTCGGCACGACCATCAAGTTCGTCAAGCAAGTCGCGCCGACGGTCGAGGAGTTGACCGACCGGCGCACCGAGGCCGGCCCGCGCGCCGGGGACTACCCCACCGGCTCCTGGGGGGACGAGTCCCGTGACTACCACGTTTGCGTCGAAGTGCCCGCCGCGGAGATCGGCCGGGAGATGCTCGCCGCCCGGGTCTCCCTGGTCATTCCGCAACCCGACGGCTCCGCGGCGAACTTGGGCGCCCAGGGCCTGGTGAGGGCCGTATGGACCGACGACATGGTCGCCTCGACGTCGATCAACCCCCAGGTCGCCCACTACACCGGCCAGGCCGAACTTGCACAAGCCATCCAACAAGGGCTTGATCTTCGCAAATCAGGGGATATCGATGGAGCAACGGCGAAACTGGGCCGCGCCGTTCAGCTCGCCAGCGCGTCCGGGAACGCGGATACGGCGAAACTCCTTGCGAAGGTGGTGGACGTGGTCGATGCCGCGGCGGGTACTGTGCGACTGAAGGCGAAGGTCGCGGAGGCCGACGAGATGACTCTCGAAACACGGTCGACAAAGACTGTTCGTGTAAAGAAGTGACTCAGTACTGACTCAGCAGGACCCTGGAAAGCATCGAGCCTGACCCCTTGGGGTTGGAGAAATCCGGTCGAAGCGGCCGGTAAGGAGAGGGGGAAGCGCCGACATGCCGACCTGCCCGAACGGACACCAGTCGGGTTCCGACGACTGGTGCGAGGTCTGCGGTCACCGCATGGCCGGTGCCGTACCTCCGCCCCCTCCGCCGCCGCCCCCGCCCGGCGGTGGCTATGGCTTCCCGCCGCTCGGCGGCCCGTCCGGTGGACCGAACATCGGTCAGCAGGGCGGCCCGCCGCCCATGTCCGGCGTCCCGGAGCCGGAGCTCTGCCCGCAGTGCCGTACGCCGCGTGAGGGCGGTGCGCCGTTCTGCGAGGAGTGCCGGTGGAACTTCCTGACCAACACGGCGACGTCGTACACGCCCGCCGCCCCGCCCCCGTCGGCGCCCGGCGGCCCGGGTCTGCCCTCCCACTTCCAGCAGGGGCCCCCTCCGCCGTCGTTCGGCGGCGGTGACTCGTACGAGTACCAGGGCTCGCGCCCGTCCCAGGTGAACCGCCCGGCGGAACCGATCCCGCCGTTCGGCGCGGAGCCGCAGGGGCCGGGTGGGCCTGGTGGTCACGGTGGCCCTGGCGGCCCCGGTGGTCAGGGTGGCCCTGGCTCGGGCTTCGGCGGACCTGGTGGCCCCGGTGGTCCTGGCGCTCCCGGCGGCCCTGGTGGCCCCGGCCCCGGCCCCGGTGGCATGGGTGGTCCTGGTTCGGGCTTCGGTGGTCCTGGTTCGGACTTCGGCGGACCTGGCCCTGGTGGTCCCGGCGGTCCCGGCGGCTTCGGCCCGGGTCCCGGTGGTCCGGGCAACACGAACCCCGGTGGTCCCGGCGGCCCCGGTGGACCTGGCGGTCCCGGCGGCCCGGGTGGTCCGGCGTTCAACGGCCCCTCCGGCTTCGGCGGCGACCCGTCGCGGTCCGTTCCGCCGCCGCCCGGTTCCACTCCGCCCGGTGGTCCCGGCGCGACCGGCGGTGCTCCGCAGGCGTTCCAGCCGGCCGGTCCCGGCCCTGGCCCCGCCGCGCCGCCGGCCCCGCCCGGGTTCGGGCAGGATCCGAACCGTCCGCAGCAGGGCGGCCCGTCCTTCGGCGGCGGCGAGGACGACTGGGTGATCTCCCCGCCCGGGTCGGCCCCCGGCGCTCCCGGTGCACACGGCGCGCCTTCTCAGGGCGGCTACGGCTACCCGCAGCCCGGCGCGACCCAGGCCCCGCCCCCGCCCGGCCCCGGCTACCCGCAGCAGCCGTCGACGTGGATGGCGACCATCGGTCCGGACCGTGAGTACTTCATGGCGATGATGCACCGCTCCGGCCCCGAGGCGGCGGGCCTCAACCTGCCCGCGTACTCGCCCGAGCAGCAGCGCACGCTCACCGGCAACCAGGTCACCATCGGCCGCCGCCGCCACTCCACCGGCGACACCCCCGACATCGACCTGTCGGTGCCGCCGGAGGACCCGGGCGTCTCGCACCAGCACGCGGTCCTGGTCCAGCAGCCGGACGGCACCTGGGCGGTCGTCGACCAGAACTCGACGAACGGCACCACGGTGAACGGCTCCGAGGAGCCCATCCAGCCCTTCGTGCCGGTACCGCTGCAGGACGGCGACCGGGTGCACGTGGGCGCGTGGACGACGATCACGATCCGACGCGGCTAGCAGCGGGCACGGCTCGACCCTGAGGTCGGGAGATCGACAGACCGGGAGGGGGCTGTCGTACGGCGATTCCTCGCCGTACGAC
>NZ_JBHYJA010000031.1:0-117717 GCF_042740355.1 Streptomyces sp. NPDC059010 | reverse complement strand
GGGGTCCAGGGGGCGGAGCCCCCTGGGAGCGGGGTCGAAGGGGCGGCAGCCCCTGGGGATGGGACGGGTAGGGGCGGCGGGGGCGAGAAGGAATCGGCGGGGCCGGCGGCACAGGTCAGGAATCGAGAAGCGCCGCCCACGAGCCACGGCTAGCGTGACGGCCATGGACATCTCGATTCACGCCAGCTTTCTTCCGCACGACGACCCCGAAGCCTCCCTCACCTTCTTCAGAGACGCCCTCGGCTTCGAGGTCCGCACCGACGTCGGCCAGGGCAAGATGCGCTGGATCACGGTAGGCCCCGCCGGCCAGCCCGACACGTCGATCCTCCTCGCGCCCCCGGCCGCCGACCCCGGCATCACCGACGACGAGCGCCGTGTCATCGCCGAGATGATGGCCAAGGGCACCTACGGCTGGATCCTGCTGGCCACCGCCGACGTCGACGACACCTTCGAGAAGGTGCAGGCCAGCGGCGCCGAGGTCGTCCAGGAGCCCACCGACCAGCCGTACGGCATCCGCGACTGCGCCTTCCGCGACCCCGCAGGCAACCTGATCCGCATCCAGCAGCGCAGCTGAGCCGAGCGCCCGGCTCACCACAGTCCCGAAACCGCCGTCCCGAAACCGCCAGTCCCACCCGAGCCACCAGTCCCACCCGAAGCCGCACAGGGGAGAGCAGACCAATGAGCAGGGCCACGAGGGCGGACGGGCAGTCGCCCGCGCCGCACGCCGCCGACAGTCATGAGCTGATCCGTGTGCACGGCGCCCGCGAGAACAACCTCAAGGACGTCAGCATCGAGATCCCCAAGCGCCGGCTGACGGTCTTCACCGGCGTGTCCGGCTCGGGCAAGAGCTCGCTGGTGTTCGACACGATCGCCGCCGAGTCGCAGCGGCTGATCAACGAGACGTACAGCGCCTTCCTGCAGGGCTTCATGCCGAACAGGGCCCGCCCCGAGGTCGACGTCCTCGACGGCCTGACCACCGCGATCACCGTCGACCAGCAGCGCATGGGCGGCGACCCCCGCTCCACCGTCGGCACCGCCACCGACGCCAACGCGATGCTGCGCATCCTCTTCAGCCGGCTCGGCGAGCCCCACATCGGCCCGCCCAGCGCGTACTCCTTCAACACCGCCTCGGTCCGGGCGAGCGGCGCGATCACCGTCGAGCGCGGCGCGAAGACCAAGGCCCAGAAGGCGACGTTCGAGCGCACCGGCGGTATGTGCAACCGCTGCGAGGGGCGTGGCTCGGTCTCCGACATCGACCTCACCCAGCTCTACGACGACTCCAAGTCGATCTCCGAGGGCGCGTTCACCATCCCGGGCTGGAAGTCGGACAACGTCTGGACCGTCGGGATCTACGCCGAGTCCGGGTTCCTCGACCCGAACAAGCCGATCCGCCGGTTCACGAAGAAGGAGATGCACGACTTCCTCTACCGCGAGCCGACCAAGGTCAAGGTCAACGGCGTCAACCTCACCTACGAGGGCCTGATCCCCAAGATCCAGAAGTCCTTCCTGTCCAAGGACAAGGAGGCGATGCAGCCCCACATCAGGGCGTTCGTGGAGCGGGCCGTCACCTTCACCACCTGCCCGGAGTGCGACGGCACCCGGCTCAGCGAGGGCGCCCGGTCCTCGAAGATCGAGAACGTCTCCATCGCCGACGCCTGTGCCATGGAGATCCGGGACCTGGCCGAGTGGGTCCGAGGGCTGAAGGAACCTTCCGTCGCGCCGCTGCTCGCCGCGCTCCAGCACACCCTGGACTCGTTCACCGAGATCGGCCTCGGCTATCTCGCGCTCGACCGGCCCGCGGGCACCCTCTCCGGCGGTGAGGCGCAGCGCGTCAAGATGATCCGCCACCTCGGCTCCTCGCTCACCGACGTGACGTACGTCTTCGACGAGCCCACCATCGGTCTGCACCCGCACGACATCCAGCGCATGAACGACCTGCTGCTGCGCCTGCGCGACAAGGGCAACACGGTGCTCGTGGTGGAGCACAAGCCGGAGGCGATCGCCATCGCCGACCATGTCGTGGACCTCGGCCCCGGCGCCGGCACGGCGGGCGGCACCGTCTGCTTCGAGGGCACCGTGGCGGGGCTGCGGGCCAGCGACACCGTCACCGGCCGCCACCTGGACGACCGCGCCAAGCTCAGGGAGACGGTGCGCAAGCCCACCGGCAGGCTGGAGATCCGCGGCGCGAAGGCGAACAACCTCCAGGGCGTCGACGTCGACATACCGCTCGGCGTGCTCTGCGTGGTCACCGGCGTCGCCGGCTCCGGCAAGAGCTCTCTCGTGCACGGCTCCATCCCGGCGCCCGAGGGCGTGGTCTCGGTGGACCAGACCCCGATCCGCGGCTCGCGGCGCAGCAATCCGGCGACGTACACCGGACTCGCGGACCCGATCCGCAAGGCGTTCGCCAAGGTCAACGGTGTGAAGCCGGCCCTGTTCAGCGCCAACTCCGAGGGCGCCTGCCCCACCTGCAACGGCGCCGGAGTGATCTACGTCGACCTGGGGATGATGGCCGGTGTCGACACCCCCTGCGAGGACTGCGAGGGCAAGCGGTTCCAGGCGTCGGTGCTGGAGTACCGGCTCGGCGGCCGGGACATCAGCGAGGTGCTCGCGATGTCGGTGACCGACGCCGAGGAGTTCTTCGCAAGCGGCGAGGCCCGCACCCCGGCCGCGCACAAGATCCTGGAGCGGATGGCGGACGTCGGCCTCGGCTACCTCACCCTCGGCCAGCCGCTCACCACGCTGTCCGGCGGCGAGCGGCAGCGGCTGAAGCTGGCCACGCACATGGCGGACAAGGGCGGCGTCTACGTCCTCGACGAGCCGACGACCGGCCTGCACCTCGCCGACGTCGAGCAGATGCTCGGCCTGCTCGACCGGCTGGTCGACTCCGGCAAGTCGGTGATCGTCATCGAGCACCACCAGGCGGTCATGGCGCACGCCGACTGGATCATCGACCTCGGCCCCGGCGCCGGCCACGACGGCGGCCGGATCGTCTTCGAGGGCACCCCCGCCGACCTGGTCGCCGAGCGCTCCACCCTCACCGGTGAGCACCTCGCGGCCTACGTCGGAGGCTGACGGCCATGTGTTTCACCACGTCGCAGGTGTGGACGGGGCTGGCGTTGGTTCGGGAAAATGCGGGTGTGCGACCCGACCCCTCGACCCCCTCGGCCCACTCCACGCCCGAGGAGCAGCGACTGAAGACCCTTGTGGCGCTGCGCCGCGTGCGTGACCGGATGGACAGGGAGTACGCCCAGCCGCTGGACGTCGAGGCGCTCGCGCGCGGCGTCCACATGTCGGCCGGGCATCTCAGCCGCGAGTTCCGGGCCGCCTACGGCGAGTCGCCGTACGGCTATCTGATGACGCGCCGCATCGAGCGCGCGATGGCACTGCTGCGCCGCGGCGACCTCAGTGTCACCGAGGTGTGCTTCGAGGTCGGCTGCTCGTCGCTGGGCACCTTCAGCACCCGCTTCACCGAGCTGGTCGGTATGACGCCGAGCGCCTACCGGAGGCAGGAGACAGAGGCGACGGCGGGGATGCCGTCGTGTCTGTCGAAGCAGGTGACCCGGCCCCTGAGGAACCGGCCGAACTCACCGCAGCCGTCGTGACGGACCGGGGGCGCCGACCCCTGTACGGCGCCCCCGTCCCGTCGCGGACCCGCCCTACGGCAGCTCCCTCGGGTAGTACTTGTCGTCGTCGGAGTCGTAGACGAGCTTGCCTCCGGCGTCGTAGCCCTTGATGTGCGGTGCCACGGTGACCTGCCGGTTCAGCACGCCGGACGCCACGAAGAAGCCGTGGTCGAGGGCGGCCACGCTGCTGGAGTCGCCGTAGGAGACCCGCACCTCGGTCACCGACGGCTCGACCATGCCGACCAAACCCCAGCGGAACGGCAGTTTCCAGTTGCCGCGGTCCATGGCCGACTGCTGGTAGAGCTTGCCGGCGTTGGGGTTGACGTACACCGGGCCCTCGTCCGGGACGGCGGCCGTGTCGTCGGTGAAGCCGGAGACGCCCTGGGTCTCGCCGTCGGTGACGCGGCAGATCAGATGGGCCTGCCCCGGCGTCCGCGGCTTCTCCCGCGCCGCGACGACGAACATGCCGTCGCCGGGGGCGTTGGAGTCACCGGTGCTGCGCATCGCCAGCAGGATCCGGTAGTCGTCGGCCGTGCCCGGGTCGCCTGCCCCCGGGGGCCCCGAGCGGTCGTAGGCCAGACAGCTCTCCAGCCCGTCCGCCGCCTGCTCGAAGGTGATCCCGTCGAGCAGTTGCCGTGCCGTGGCCGGGCGGGCCGGTCCGCTCGGGGTCGGGGAGGGCGTCGGCGAAGGCACCCGGGTGGCACTGACCGAGGGCGTCGGGTGCGTCGCCGCACCCCCGGCCTTCTCCCCACCGCCCAGCGCGTACGCCCCGACGGGCGCCGCCGCCAGCGTCACCAGCGCCGCCCCGGCCGCAGCGACCCGGCGCCGCCGCTCGGCCACGCCCCGCCGCCGGATCGCCGGATACGGCGCGGGCGACGGCCGGATCGTGTACGCGTCCTCGGCGAGCAACTCCCGCAACTGCTCCTCGAAGTCCCGCTCGCCCCGCGCTTCCCGCTGCTGCTCCTCGTCGCTCACCTGCTGCCTCCCTGCCCCTCCACGACCCGGGCGAGCCCCGGTACCGCACGCAACTTCGCCAGCCCCTTCGACGCCTGGCTCTTGACCGTGCCGACGGAGCAGCCGAGCACCTCGGCGACCTCCGCCTCGGACAGGTCCTCCCAGTAGCGCATCACCACCACCGCCCGCTGCTTGGGCGGCAGTTGGGCCAGGGCGCCGAGCAGCGCGCTGCGGTCGTCCACACCCGCGTAGCCCGCGTCGCGTCCCGCCACCTCCGGCGGCGCCGCGGTCAGCGCCTCGGCGACCCGCCGTTTGCGGAACCGGTCGCTGTTGCAGCTGACCAGCATCCGCCGCACATACGCCTCCGGATTGTCGGCGCGCGCCACCCGCCGCCATGAGCGGTACGCCTTCGCCAGCGCCGTCTGCGTCAGGTCCTCGGCGTGGTGCGCGTCGCCCGTGAGCAGATACGCGGTCCGCACGAGATGGGACCACCGCGCCCTGACGAACTCCTGGAACCGATCCTCGTGTTCGGCCTGCATCAAGCACCCTCCCTCGCCCTCCAGACCACCAGTGCGACAGATTCGGTTGCCTGTCCGCCGTGTTCTCTCATCCCTTGGTCGCGGTGCCGTAGACCATCGGCCGACGGCGCGGAGGGCATGGGCTCGCCACAGTGGGCGTATGGAGAACACCAAGGGGATCAGCCGGGCGCGGTTTCTGGCAGGGGCGGCGGCCGTCGGACTGGCGGGGGCGGTGCTGCCCGCGGGGCAGGCCGCTGCGAGCGAGGCGAGCGGGGGAGCGGCGAGGCGCCGGGGGCTGAAGCACCGGGGCGTCGTCTACACCCTCGGCGAGGGCGAGACGCCGGGCACCGCGTGGAGCGCCGCCCGGATGCGCAGGGACGTCCGCGTCATCCGCGACCAGCTGCACGCCGACACCCTCGACGTCACCGGCGACGGCGTCGAGCGCCTCACCGCCACGGCCGCTGAGGCCGCCGAACGCGGACTGCACGTCTGGCTCCAGCCGACCCTGGGGGACATCCCCGAGCGGGACATCCTGGAGAGCATCGCCGAGTGCGGCCGGTTCGCGGAGCGGCTGCGACGGCAGGGCGCGAGCGTCGACTTCAGCGTGGGCTGCGAGTTCTGGCTGTTCGTGCCGGGGATCGTGCCGGGGGAGACGGTCCTGGACCGGATCGAGAACCTCCAGAAGGGCACCGTCGACATGCCGAAGATGCAGCGCCGCCTGGCCCGCTTCACCGCCAAGGCGGCGAAGACCGGCCGCTCCGTCTTCCACGGCCGGCTGAGCTACGCCGCCGCCCAGGACGAGGAGTTCGAGCCGGTCGACTGGAACCTCTTCGACGTCGTCGGCATCGACTACTACTCCTACCACCGCCAACCATCCGCCTACATCCGTGAGTTGAAGCGCTACCAGCGCTGGGGCAAGCCCCTCGCCATCACCGAGTTCGGCACCTGCACCTACGTCGGCGCCCCCGAGGCGGGAGGCATGGGCTGGGACGTGGTCGACCACACCAAGACCCCCGAGGAGATCAAAGGCGACGTGGTGCGCAGCGAGCGCGTCCAGGCCGCCTACCTGACCGATCTGCTGAGGGTCTTCGAGTCGATGGGCCTCTACGCCGCCATGGCCTTCGAGTTCGTCACCCCGGACGCCCCCCACCGCCCCGACAACCCCCACTACGACCTCGACATGGCGAGCTACGCCATCACCAAGCCGATCAAGGACCGCCCGGACGACCCGAACTCGGACTGGCACTGGGAGCCGAAGGAGGCCTTCCACGCGTTGGCACACCGGTACGCAAGTTGCCCCTAGGGGCGCGGGGCCGTGTAACTATGCGGCTCCGCCGCGTGGGCGCGACCAGCCACAACGGCGCCGCAGACGAATCACTCGCAGTAGAGATCCGCGCGGGGCCGAACTCCAGTGGCCAGGAACCGGGAGGCGGCTGCATCCCCACACGCGTTGCCGTTGGCCAAATACGCCTCATGCCCGGTCGAGTTCACGGTGACCATCACGGCCCGCCGGCCAAGGGCCTCGCGCAGCTTGACCGCCCCACTCAACGGCGTGGCCACATCCCGTACGTTCTGCACCATCAGGACGTTGGAAGGCCCCCGGTCGGTCACCCGCAGCGGCGCCTCCTTCGGCTGCCACGGCCAGGCGGCGCACACCAAGGCGTTCCTCGGCATACCCGCGGTCAGCGGGTACTTGGCGCGACTGGCCTCGACGCCCTTCCGGTACGTGGCGGCATCGCGCGGCCATGCGGCGTCGTTGCAGACGGTGGCGGCGCCGACCGCGACGATGTTCTGCATGGCCGCGTCCGGCGGGGCCGCCGGGGCGGGCGGCACCGTGCCTTTACGGGCGGCCAGGATCAGCTTGGCCAGGGTGGGGTAGTCGTCAGGGTCGTGGAGGCTGTCCAGCATGGTCTGGCGCAGCACATTGCCGTTCAGTTCCTCCGGGTTGGCGCCGGGCCAGGGGATCGGCTCGCGGTCCAGCCGGGCGGCGAGGCGGAGGAAGAGCGGGCGCACTGCGGCTGCCGAGTCGGCCACCCGGTCCGGATTGCCGGGCCTGGACGCCCACTTGGCGAACTCGGGGAAGTTGTCCTCGACGCCCGGCTCGTACGCCTGGAGCCAGGCGCGCTGCGCCCGCACGGGGTCGGGATTGTCGTTGCTGTCCAGCACGATGCGGTCGGTGCGCTGCGGGAACATCTCGGCGTAGGCGGCGCCGACATACGTGCCGTACGAGACACCCCACGCGGACAGCCTGCGTTCACCGAGCGCGGCCCGGATGCGGTCGATGTCGCGGGCGTTGTTCTTGGTGGTGAGGTGCCGCATCAACTCGCCGCCGTTGCGCTCGCAGGCGTCGGACAGCCGCCGGGCGTTGCTCATGTTCTCGGTGACGGACCCGTCCGGGGCGGGCCAGGGCCGCAGCTTCGACAGGGCGAGGTCGGCGTGGTCGAGGCCGCAGCTGACGGGGGCGGAGGGTGCGTTGCCGCGCGGTGCCATCCCGATCAGGTCGTAGGTGTCCCGCACGTCCTGCGGCAGCTTCTGCCCTTTGCCGGAAGGGTCGTTGAGACTCGTGCCGCCGGGCCCGCCGGGGATCAGGAACAGCGCACCCCGGCGCGCGGCCGGCTTCTCGCTGGGGATCCGGGAGACGGCGATGTCGATCCTCGGTCCGCCGGGGCGGGCGTAGTCCATGGGTACGGAGACGGTCGTGCACTCCTGCCGCGGATCGAGCCCCTCGCCCTCGCACTTGGTCCACTTCAGCGGCGCGGGCGCACCGGTGGCGGACGCGGTGAGCGGGGTGACGATTCCGAAGACGACGGCGGAGGCGGTGGCGATCAGGACGGCGCTCTTGGTGATCTGCTTCATGTAGAGCAGCCTGCTGCCTCTTGACGCAGTGTCACATCCTGGCAACTCCCGTATCTCTCGGGGGGATTACCCCCCGGCACGGACTACGCGGAACCCAACCCCAGCACCATGATGAGCCGGTGCTCCCCGGGTCCCAGGTAGTCCCGGTGCACCCCGCCCTCCGCCGAGAACCCCAGCGACCGGTACAGCTGGATCGCCGCCGCGTTCGTCGGCTCGACGGTCAGCCGCACCTCATGGACCCGCTCCCGGCGCAGCTGCCGCAGCACCTCCAGCATCAGCCGCTTGCCGAGCCCGCGCCCGCGCTGGTCGGCGCTGACGGCCAGACTCAGGACCCAACTCACATAGCCGTCCGAGGTGCTGACGAAGAGGACGTAGCCGTGCAGGCACTCGCCGTCGTCCAGGACGAGGATGCGGTCGCCGTGCACATCGAGGTGCTGGCGGAGCACGAAGTAGGGGTACGGGTCCTCGGGGAAGACCTCCCGGTCCACGCGGAGGAGTTCGGGCAGGTCGGCCTCGGTGACACCGCGCATGGTCAGCGGCCGGTCGGCGCGGTCCGCGAAGAACGCCTGGTCAGTGTGGCCGCCCGAGAAAGGGAAACGTTCCTCCGGTAGCGCCATCGTCCGCCCCCTGTGTGATGGAATGGAGTCACTCGTGCGGGTGAGCACCTATTGCCTGCCGTTTCAGGTGCTCAGAAGAGGTCCGCCCATCTTCAGCAGCGCGGTCCGGGTGTTCAAGGCCGTGTCATATGTATGCCCCAACGCGCTCTCAGTGCGCCTCCCTGCGGTACCGTTAGTGGAATGACCCATAGATCGTCGGGGGGCGTCCAGGTGAAGAATGCCGATGTGCCTTGGGACGAGGCATTCGACTCGATCGCCTACCTTGATCACAATTACCGCGACTTACAGCCCGAGGACGCGGAGATCCTGCAGATCATCCGGGATCATTTCAGCGGTCACTTCCGGAAGCAGGGCGTCGGGTCGGTTTCCGGTATCGATGTGGGTGCGGGCGTCAATCTCTATCCCGCACTGTCCATGCTGCCGTGGTGCGACGAGATCACCCTCTTCGAGCGCTCGTCCTCGAATGTGAAGTATCTCAGGAGCCAGGTCCACTCCTATGAGAAGAGCTGGGACAAGTTCTGGGCCGCCCTGTGCCGGAACAAGGACTACGACTCCCTCGGCGAGGACTCGCGTGAAAGATTCCGCGAGGTCGTCAAGGTCGAGCAGGGCGACATCTTCGATCTCAGGCGGCACGAGGGGCGCTGGTCCGTGGGGACCATGTTCTTCGTCGCCGAATCGATGACCACCTCTCCCCGTGAGTTCTCACTGGGCGTGGAGCGTTTCATGCGGGCCCTGGCCCCGGACGCTCCCTTTGCCGCCGCCTTCATGGCTCATTCGGCGGGTTATCACGCGGGTGAGCATTTCTTCCCCGCCTGCGACGTCGGGGAATCCGATGTGTACGCGAGCCTGGAGCGGTTCGCCAGGGACTTCAAGGTCATGCCGCTCACGTCCTCGGCGCGGGTACGCGAAGGCTATAAGGGCATGGTTGTCGCCTACGGCTGGCGCCGGAATTCCGACACGGCCATTCCGGTCAACTGACCGGCGAATCTTCACAACAGCAGAGGGATATTCCTCGACCGATGGCAGTGCGGCCTGTGTGAGGGGCATTGGGGATGCAGATCAAGCCACGCCAGCATCTGCTGGACATCTGGCAGGGAATCGCTCGCCACTCTTTCGACGGGGGAGAGTGGAACTGGGGCGAGTGGGGCGGAGAGAGCAGTGTGGCCGACGCCGAGCGGCTGCTCTGCCTGCTCTACCCGGCGACCGAGATCCCCGCATTCCGGCTGGACGACCCGGACACCACACAGGAGGACGTCCAGCAGGTCCTGAAGCGGGCCGGCGGACGGCTGGAGGTCCCGGCCAACCTCGTCACGGCCGCGGCCGGGTTCATGCGGACGCACACCGGTGAGGACAAGAGGCCCACCTTCGCCGGGGGTTACTACTTCGGCTCCGCCGACAAGACCAAGGACATCACCGAGGAACAGCGCCAGGTCGGCGTGGTCGACTCCTTCTCCATGTCGATCACCCTGTGCCTGGCCACCCTCGGCTTCCTCAAGGTCTACGAGACCAGAACCCGGCGCAGTGACATCCGGGAGACGATCGCCGAGCTGCGTTCGGCCACCAGCAGCAGGCTCACCGCCGCCATGGTGAGCCTGCTGCGCTCCTTCACGGTCAACGTCTTCGACACCGACTCCTCGCAGGGCCGTACCCTCATCGAACTCCTCGGCCAGGGCCGGCAGTCGAACAGGCAGGTGCTCAACAAGTACCAGAACCGTTTCCGTGCCCTGCGCGCCGGGATCGTCGAGAGCATCATCCTCGGTATCGACGTCCAGGAAGGGCTCAAGGACGAGAACCAGCTCTTCGAGTGCGGCTGGGCCTGGAGCCTGGTGAAGGACTCCCCCGAGGTCGAGACCGACGAACCCATCGGGCCGCAGCCCGAGGGCGTCGCCAACCCGGTGCCGTATCTGTACTTCACCGTGGTCGCCCTCGACGGTATCCAGGACCTGTTCTCCGACCGCACCCTCACCCTCGGTCTGCTCAACACCGAACAGCAGCGGCTCGCCGAGGCGCTGCGGCTGCGGTGGGAGCTCACCCAGCAGTACTGGTCCGGCATCGCCCGCTTCGACACCGACCGCTGGCCCCTGGAGGACCTGCCCTGGCGTACGACGGGACAGAAGCTGGAGTCCGAGTACTTCTCCCTCTCCGTGGCCGCCATCCTCGTGCACGACCTGATGCGGCGCCGGGCCACCGACGACGACCTGTCCCGCACCGTCGGTGTCATGGAGCGCCTCGCCGAACGCGGCCGCATCACCAGCCGGATGGTCCGCGACGACCCCTTGGTCCATGAGCTGCACAACGTGGGCGTCGCCCTGCCGTTGCAGGGCAGCGAACGGATCGGGCCGCCCATGACCTGGTCCATGACCGACTTCTCGGCGCAGCTGCTGAAGCGGACCGTCCAGCTGTGCACGCTCTCGCGCAACCTCGCCTCGCACGACCGGCTGCTCCGGCTCGCCGAGGACATCTTCGACCACATGTGGCGCCGCCGGATCCGGGACGGCGAGGGTGTCGGCCTGTGGGACAGCGTGCACCACGCATATCCCGACGCGGAGATCCACAAGCGGCGCGTGCCGGTGTCGTGGAGCATCACCGAGCGGGTCACCGAGGTGATGGTCCAGGCCCATGAGATGTACCGCCAGGCCCCGATCCGCAGCCTCGAACTCACCGAACTGGCAAGGGCGTTGCTCAGTGAGTCCGCCCACCTGCTGGGCAACGAACAGATGGAACCCGCGCCCAAGGACGACGGCCGGCACGGGATGCAGCTCAGGAACATCGAGGTCAAGTTGCGCCGCGCCCGCACCCTCGTGGACGAACAGCCGGGCACGGCCTACGCGTTGACCCTCGACGTGCTGGGACAGCTCGACGCGCTCGCCCGCGCCCGCGAGGCCGCGGACCGGGGAGTGTGAACCGTGCTGATCTTCGCCGCCTCCGACAAGGGAGGCACGGGCCGCTCCGTGACCAGCGCCAACCTCGCCTACCACCGCGCGCTGGCCGGGGACGACGTCTGCTACCTGGACTTCGACTTCGGCTCGCCCACCGCGGCGGCCGTCTTCGACGTGGCCGACGCCCGCCAGGCCACCGAGGACCTCGGCCTGCACGCCTATCTGACCGGCACGGTCAGCGAACCGGCCCGGATCGACGTCTGGTCCGAGACCGAGCACCAGGTGCTGCGCTTCCCGCCGCCCGGCTGCGGCCGGCTGGTGCTGATGCCCGGCGACGTCAGCGGCGGCGAGTTCGCCATCAGCGACGACCACCAGCGTCGCTGCGTCGACCTGCTGCTGAACCTGTCCTACGAGTTCGACCTGGTCGTCGTCGACCTCAGCGCCGGCCGCTCCTACGCCGTCGACATGGTCCTGGCGGCCACCGCACGGCCCGAGATGCGCGGCGTCACGGCCCGCTGGCTGGTCTTCCACCGCTGGACCCGCCAGCATGTGGCGGCCGCCGCGAGCCTGGTCTTCGGCCCGCGCGGCATCGTCGCGGGCGGCGCCGACCGCGGCCATGACGAGGAGGCGCTGCGGAGCGCCATCCGCTTCGTACGGGCCGCCGTGCCCGACCCGGAATCGCCGCTGTGGTCGCAGGTCTCGCCCACCCAGTCGGCGTGGATGCGCAAGACCGACGGCGACCTCAAGCAGCTCGCCTCCAACCACGGCATCGGCTACAGCCAGGTGCTCGGCTCCGTTCCCCTCGAACCGGTCCTGCAGTGGCGCGAGCAGCTCATCACCGACGAGGACGTGCTCGACAGCCAGATCGCCAACGAGGAGACCTGGACGGCACTGAGTCAGCTCGCCGGACGCCTGACCGACGACAAGTACTGGGAGCAGGCGTGACCGAGGCCGTGTTCCAGGAGACCACCGCGGAGCTCCGCACCCAGTCCGTGCCGCTCGCCCATCTCTCCCTTGAGCTGGGCCACCTCTACATGGAGGACTTCGAGGCGGGCCCCAAGCGGCTGGGCGAGCACTTCGCCGAGGTGCGGATCTGGGTGGACGCGGTGCACGCCTCCGCCGCCCGGCGCAGCAAGCGGCCGCGGATCAGCACCTGCTTTCTGATCGACGACTACTTCACCCGCTTCTCCACCCCGGCCGAGCTGATCCCGATGGTGCTGAAGGAGGCGGAGAAGGCGGGCCTGGTCATCGACTACCTCGCCCGCGAGTCGGCCTGCGCGGTCGCCGACCGCGTCGAACTCGCCGAGTCCGTCATGCACCGCCTGGTCGAGTCGCCGCCACCGGGCAGCTACGGCTCCCGCCCGCCCGTCAGCCAGACCGGGTGGCTCGCCAACGGCCAGCGCACCCCCACGACATCGCGCAGCGCCCTCGGCGAGGTCAAGGTCTGGGAGCCGCCCCGGGAGACCGCGGCCCGCAACCACTCCGTCTTCATGGACGTGGAGCTGTGGTCCGAGAAGGACGGACGGCGGCTGTGGTCCTGCCCGTTCCTGGCCGCCGTATGGCAACTTGCCCGCCTCGGTCTCTTACGGCACCTCGGTGAGCCCGTGCTGGAGCCGAACGAATGGCAGGGCGAGGACTTCCCGCACGACTGGGACCGGCTGCCGCCGCTGCTCAAGCTCACCGACACCAAGGCGCCGTTCAGCGCCTACCGCACCTGCACCCTCATGCCGAACCGGTTCCTCGCCGTCGAGGACGCCGTACGGCTCATCCTGGACCAGATAGACGTCGACGCCGGGGCGCTGAAGCAGGTCGAGGACCGGTCCGCCGCCGAGGGGATGCCGGTGCCGACGGCGGTCGCGCAACGCGCCACCTACGTCTTCTACGAGGAGCCCGCGGACTCCTCCGAGGCCGAGGAGTCCTGAGATGACGGCGGCCCCCGGACAGACCGAGCGCTCGGTCCTCGCCTGCGGCGAGGTACGCACCTGTCTGCTGCCGTCCTTCCAGGCCCTGGACGGCAGGGCCGCCGCCCAGCTGCTGAGGCTGCGCGCCGACGTACACGTCCGGCTCTCGGAACGGCCCACCATGTACGTCCTGTCCCCCGAGATCCTGACCGGCGTGGACTGCCGGCTGCCCACCTCCAACGGCAGCAAGGTCCGGGCCGTCGGTACGGTGGCCGTCCGCGCCGCGCTGACCGAGGGCCGCCTGCTCCAGTCGACCGCCTACTTCAGCCTCCCGGCCGCCGGGCCCGACCTGCGCCGCCCCTGGGGCCAGTACCTGGTCCGCCCGGGCCTGGTCGAACCGTTCGGCAAACTGCCCCAGCAGGCCACGGCGGAGGGCATGTTGCGCGGCGCCGGACGCGGTGAGCTGGACCTCGGGATGATCGCCGAGGGCCTGCTCGCCCAGCTCCGCCGCCATCCGCTGCTCGACCGCCGGGTGCCCTTCAAGTCCAGCCCCACCCGGCTGCGCTGGGTCGCGCGACGAGGACCGAAGGACGAGCGGGCGTCTCTCACGAACTTCACGGTGGCCGAGGGCGGACTGCGGACCATGGAGCTACGGCTGCCCGAGCACATCCCAGCCGCATCCGCAGCGGGCATTTGCGAGGATCTCGCCCTGCACGACTGGCTTTTGACGACTGTTCAGCACATGCTTGACAACAGGCTCGGTGTGGCGGACGGACCTCCGGTCGTCGAGGCACTGCATCCGGTCGTGGTCCATCTGTTGCATCTGTGGATGCCGCGGGCGCACGTGGACCCCGCGCTGGGGCACCTGTGGGACGTGCTGGAAGAGAAACCGGGGTTCTCCCGGCAGTGGGAGAACCTGAGCCGGCGCATCAGGGACCGGCTGGCCCTCCAGGCCGTAGCAATGTCGCAGGAGCAGCTCAGCGCACGTTGAGGGGCGGCGGCAGCCATACCGAAACCCGACGGGGGATGAGAAATGAGCGGAGCGTCATTAGGGGCAGGGAACAACAACGGACAAGTCGCACCACAGCAGGACCAGCGCTTCCCCAGGCTGTTCCTGCGGATCCTGCTCAGCGCCGCGGTGGGAGGCGGCACCTTCCTGCTGACCAGCCTGCTCGGCGTGGACGACGGGAACATCTGGCAGCTGACGGCGTCCATCGCGATCGGCAGCGCGGCGCTGATCGTGCAGTATCTCGTGGCTTTCGGGGAGCGGTTCGAGAAGGTCGACCGGCGGTTCGCCGAGATCATCTCCGCGACGGAGCTGTTCAGCAAGGTGGACGGTTCCGTGCTCCGCTCCGAAGAGGTGACCAGACTGGTCCTCGGGTACACCAAGCTGCGTGAACAGGGCGGCGACATCGTGCAGGCCTTCGGCGAGAAGGAGCTGGCCCGCCTCGCCAAACTGATGGAAGGCCTCAGCGGCGGCAGCGCGGACTGCCCGGGTGAGAACCACGAGTGGCTGATCGACATCACCGACTGCGTCAAGATGACCCTCGACGCCACGAGCACCTCCGTGGACCGGGACTTCTGGTACAGCGGGCCCGCGGAGCGGTATCTCGTCGCCCAGGAGAAGGCGATCAGGCGGCGGGGCGTGGAGATCAGGCGGCTGTTCGTGGTGAAGACGCCGAACGAGGTCACCGAGAGCCTCAGGGATCTCTGCGAGGAGCACAAGCGGCGTGGCATCGACGCACGTGTACTGGTGCGCTCGTCGATGGCGTCGAACCCCAAGGTGAACGACTTCATCGTCTTCGACCGTGAGCTGTGCTACGAGACCTCCCCCGACCTGCAGTCCAATCCCGACGGGACCTGGCTGAGGCGGGAGGAGGAGCACGTCGAGGATCGCATCAACCAGTTCGACGAGCTGTGGGCGGCGGCGACGGAGCCGAGCCCCGAGCCCCAGCGGGACCCTGACCCGCAGCCGGGGGCGGCGCCGAGCGTGGCGTCGGGGTGAGTGCGCGAGCGGCGCCGACGGGCGGACTGCGCATACCGCCCGTAGTGCCGCCCCGTCCCGGGAGGACCTGTGGCAATTCGCCCTGGCCGTCGTCATCGGCGGGGCGGCACTGATCGTCCAGTACATGGTCGACTTCGAGGAGCGCCTCGGGGCGCTGGAGAACGGCCAACGGCAACACCAGCACGAGCTGACAGAGCTGGTGGACCAGGGCTTCCGGCGGGTCGGGGAGGCGACGGACCTGTTCGCCGGGCTGGAGGGCTCGGGGATGCCCTCCGGCGAGGTCAAGCGGCTGGCCAGGAGCGCCGCGCAGGTGGGATCGCAGGGCCACCGACGAAGCGCTGTGCTTCGAGATCACCACGCATGTGCAGCAGCTCAACCCCAACGCCGGACTCGGCGCCCGGCAGGACAAGGTCGCCCGGCGCAAGGCACGGTTCGAGCATCTCTGGGACGCCCGTACAGCCACGGCTCGCTGATCTACGATCGGAGGTCGTAGAGAGGGGCTCGCGGTGAGCGGTGGCGGGGCGGTCGAGGGACGGGCCTCCGGGCAGGGCCGGGTCTTTCAGGCGACGGGCGATCAGCGCATCGAGGAGCACCACCATCACTACGCGCCCGGGACCGCCCCCCTCCTGGGCGGCGGACCGGTGCGTCCGGTCACCGCCGCCGACTCCGTGCGGGTGCCCCTCGTGGGGCGTCCGCCCGGCATCCTGCGCAACCGCGAGGAACTGCGCCGCACACTGAGCGCGGCGATCGCCGGGCCGGGCGGTGAGGTCCATGTCGTGCACGGCATGGGTGGCCTCGGCAAGACGGCCGTCGCGTACTGGCTGTTCACCCAGGCCGTACGGGAACACGGCCGCCTCGGTCTGTGGGTGAACGCGTCGGACCGGATGTCGCTGCGCGCCGGCATGCTCGCGGTCGCCGGTGACCGGGGCGCGACGACCGGCGAACTCGCCGCCGCCGCGAGCGGCCAGCGCGCCGCCGCCGACCTCGTCTGGCACTACCTGAACCACTCCGCCGAACCCTGGCTGCTGGTCCTGGACAACGCCGACGACCCCACCATCCTGGAGGAGGGCGGCTGGCTGCGCACCAGCCCGCTCGGCACGGTCCTGGTCACGACCCGGATCGCCAACTCCCCGCTGTGGCAGGCCCCGGGCGTCTCCCGCCACACGCTCGGCCTGCTCCCGCTCCAGGACGCGGCCCAGGTCCTGTGCGACCTCGCCCCGGACGCGGGCACCCCGGAGGCGGCCCGCAAGGTCGCGGAGCGCCTCGGCCGACTGCCCCTCGCCCTCACGCTGGCCGGTTCCCATCTCGCCCACCAGCTCCTGGAGTCTTGGACCATGGACGAGTACGAACGCAAGCTGACCGAGGAGTCGACGGCGATCGTCGACCAGGGCGCGCTCGGCCGCGGCAGCAGCCAGTCCCGCCAACTGGTCAGCCGCACCTGGCAGTTGTCCCTGGACGCCCTCACGGACCAGGGGCTCCCCGAGGCGACGCCCCTGCTACGGCTGCTGTCCTGCTGGTCGGCCGACCCGGTACCCCTGACGATGCTCATGCCCGCGGCGCGAGGCGAGGTGGACCTGACGGACATCGAACCCGCCCTCCCCACCGACCGTCTGGAGCCCGCCCTACGCGGCCTGCTCGACCACTCCCTCATCGAACTCGTCCAGCTACGCGGCACCCGGTGCGTCAGCGCCCACGGGGTGCTGCTGGACAGCGTGGCCGGGGGAGTCCCGGCGGGACCGCAGCGTACGGCTCTCGGACTCGCCGCCGCCCGACTGCTGAGTGCCGCCCTGCCCGACCCGGACGACACCTCCGAGCAGGCGCTCGCCGCACTGGCCATCCTGGCCCCGCACGCCGTCGCCCTCCTTCGCTTCGCCTCGGGTGCGGAGAGCGAGGAGATCGTTCGAGTGTCGGCTCTGGTCGTAGGGCGACTGTACGAGGCGGGGGACTGGTCCGGCTCACTCGCGCTGGCCGAACCCGTCGCGGAGCGGGTGGGGCAACTGCTGGGTGCTGAGCACCCCGTGGCCCTCAACGCGCGCTATGTGCTGGGGCAGTCGCTGCACCGCATGGGGCGTTATGCCGAGGCCGAGGTGGTTCACCGGCAGGTGCTGGAGGCCCGTGAGCGGGTGCTCGGTCCCGACCATCCCGACACGCTGCACAGTTGTCTGGCACTGAGTCAGCCACTGGACCTGCTCGACCGGGACGAAGAAGCGGAGCACTTCAACCGGCGGGCGATCGAGGGCCAGCGTCGAGTGCTCGGCGAGGACTCCACAGAGACCCTGTACAGCCGGGCGTGCCTGCTGGAGGTCCTGCCCCAGCTCGGCAAGGTGGAGGACTTCGATGCCGAGGCCCGTGCGGTGATCGAGGCCTGTGAGCGGGCTCTGCCGCCCGACCATCTCACCACCCTGATGGCCCGCCACCTCCACGGCTACGGGCTCCTGCTGCTGGGGCGCTACGAGGAGGCAGAGCCCCTGGCACAGCGCACCCTCACCGACCGACGGCGCGTCCAGGGCCCGGAGAACCCGTTCACGCTCAGTGCGCTCACCCTCACCGCGAGGGTGCTGCGCGGGCTGGGCAGGACGGACGAGGCGCTGCCGCTACTGGAGCAGCTGATCGAAATCCGCGACAGGACGCTGGGGCCGGAGCATCCCCTCGTGGTCGAGCTCCGTCAGTGGCTCACCGAGTGGCGTCGCGAATGAAGGCGGCCCAGGCGTCGACGCCGATCACGAGCACGGGGCTTGAGGGGACCTTGCTGTCCCGGACGGGGACGACGCCGGGGACTCCGTCGGCGACCTCGATGCATTCCTCCCCGCCGCTGCCGCCGCTGTAGCTGCTCTTGCGCCAGCTGGCGTTGCTCAGGTCGTACTCGCGCATCGTCTGTGGTCCTCTGCTGCCGACTCGATCAGGGCCATGGATGCATCCCGCGACAGCGCGGCGCCCCTGATGAGATCGTAAGACGCCTGGATCCGCTGCACCACAGCCGGTTCGTCCAGAAGACTTCCCGAACGCACGCCCTCTGTATAGACAGTTGGCGGTGCGTCGTCGAACTTCATGAGCATCATCATCTTGCCCATCTCGGGGTGCGCCCCGGCCGCGAACGGCAGCACATGCACCAGCACCTTGCGCTCCCGCATAAGTGCCGTGATGTGGTCCAGCTGACGCGCCATGATCCCTGGGTCGCCGACCGGGATGCGCAGGGCCGTCTCGTGCAGGATCACCCAATACACGGGCCGTGTAGCGTCCTTGAGGATCCGAGCCCTGTCCATGCGTCCCGCGACAAGCTCCTCGATGTACTCGTCCGTGGCGAGCGGATTGCTCGCGAGGAAGACCTCCCGCGCGTACTCCGGCGTTTGGAGAAGCCCCGGCACGACCGTTGGTGCGAACTGGCAGATCTCCGTCGCGAGCCGCTCCAGCTCCGCCGCATGCGCGAAGTACTCCGTGTACGGCTGCTCCTTGATGAGCCGCTTCCACAGCCGTTCGAAAAAACCGTCGGTTTGTAGCGCCTCGTCAATCCGCTGGGCGACGTCAAATTGCGGCTTTCGAATTGCCTGTTCGAACTGCCCGATGTAACCACCGGAGACAAAAACCCGGGAACCCAACTCCACTTGAGTGATCCCGGCGTTCTCCCGCCGCCGCTTCAGCTCGCTTCCGAAGAACTCCCAGGCCGCCAACCGTGAACCGTTGGCCATGGCCAACCTCCTTGCGCTGCCCTGCACTTGTAGAGCACAGACTCCTGCCGAGTGTAGGTGGAGCAGGACACCATGGAGAGGTAAAGAGTGAAACCCAAATAGGAGGGGAGTCACGTGACGGCACGACACTCGGCGCGCTGCGTCGAAGAAGCGGAGGAAGCAGTGAAGGAATTGCGGGCGGTGCTGGAGAAGGCAGGAATTACGCTCCCGACACTCCGGCTTGATCCGGCGAGTCTTGCGCGTGAGGCTCCTTGTCCGCTCGTGGAATTGGGCCGTTGTTCCGTGGAGACGGCGCAGCGCCTCGCCGCGGTGTTGCGATGAAGCCACCCATCGGGTCCTACGTCGTCGACACTCGTTCGGGTCGGATCGGCGTCGTGATGGGACATGAGGGACCGTACGTCCAGTTGAGACCGTACGGCGGCGGCAAGGAGTGGGACGCCGAGCCGGGGGCGGTACGCAGGGCCACGCCCGCCGAGCGGCTGCGCGCGGCGACGGCGTACGCGAACGCACGCAGCAGGGGTGAGGTTCCTTGACGTAAGGCCGGCGCGTAGGGTGCTGGGGGGCGGCGGCATGGCTTTTTGACATCCTCCCCCTCTTAAAAGAGGGGGATTCCAACCCAGTTGGGTTGAGGTTCACGGGCGCTCGAACGGCTGGTGGCCGCTGTCACCCCTCCGGTACCGGCTGATCTCCGGGGGCGGGGGATCCCGCCCTGTCCTACCGCGACGTTGTTCGCTGCATTCGTGTCGGCGTTGCAGGTGAAGCCGCAGGATACGCAGACGAACTCGGCTTGGCTCTTGCGTGAGTTCTTCTCGATCCATCCGCACGCGCTGCACCGCAGACTCGTGTACGGGGCGGGTACGTCCTTGACCCGGCCAGGTGCTTTGTGTTCGGTGCGCTGCCGCAGCAAGCCCCAGCCCTGAGCGAGGATCGCCCGGTTCAGGCCGGCCTTCTGCGCCACGTTCCTGCCCGGCTCGGCGAAGGTGCCCTTCGCGGAGCGGGTCATGTTCTTGATGTTCAGCTTCTCGAACCGCACCAGGCCATAGGTGCGGGCGAGCATCGTCGAGGTCTTCTCGCACCAGTCCTTGCGGCGGTTCGCCTCCCGCGCCTTGAGCCGGGCGACCTTGGCGTACTCAGCCGCCTTCTTTGGGCTTTCCTTCCCTGCCCGTGCCGCCCGGCGCTCGTGTTTGCGGATCTGTGCGCGCTCCTTGGTCGTGAGCTGCGGACAGTTCAGCTTCCGGCCGTCCGACAAGGCCGCAGTGATAGTCACGCCGCGGTCGATGCCGATGACCTCACCCGTGCCGGGCGCCACGATCGGGTCGGGGATGACGGCGAACGCCACGTGCCACTGGCCGTTGCGGAAGGTGACCCGGAACGTCTTCGCCGAGGGAAGCTCGGCGCCCTTGCTCTTGGCGCTCAGGCGGAAGCGGACCCAGCCGCAGCCGGGCACCTTGACCTGTACCCAGCGGCGGTTCAGCCTCTGCACGAGCACCGACCGGCCCATGATCTGCTTGCCGGTCTTCGCGTTCAGCTTCCCCCACGAGCGAGCAGGAGCAGCAGATGCTGATGCACTGCGCGCACGCTCGGTACGTGTGGAACCTCGCCGTCGAACAGCACGCGCACTGGAGGCCCGGACGCAAGTCCGCTCCCGGTTTCTCGGAGTACATCCGAAACCTCGACATGGCCCCATTTTAGGGCCACACTTGGTACGTGATCAAGCTGAACCTTCGACTTCCTGACGACCTGTACGACGCCGCCAAGGCGATTGCCGCAGCCGACGACCGCTCCCTTAACTCATGGCTGGTCGCCGTAGTGCGATGCGCCGTGGAAGCCTCCGGCACGCCGGATCGCCCTGGCGGCGATCCGGCTCCCCCTGCCCCGCTACGTGGGAGCGGGCATTCACCCCGGCCCTGAAAGACTGGACGCCATGCCCCGAAATAAGAGGTGGATATGGAGAAGGCGTGGCGTGAAGGCGGCGCGCCGCTACCCCGTGCCGCTCACCATGCACCAGCTGTGGATGGTGTCGCTGAGCGCGCCGGTGAGCAGGGACCGAGGCGCCTCGCGCACCACGCTGTACCCGTTCGTCCGGATCGACGAGGAGGGCGCCCGGCGGTGGCTGGCCGAGCAGTGGGAGATCACTTCGCGTGAGCAGCTGGCCGGCCGGCTCGACGGGCTGTCCCGCAGCGGGTACCGGGCCCGGGCGTACCGGCTCACCGGTGTCGCGCCGCTCGCCTGGGACGCCGCCCTGTACGTCGACATCGCCCGCCGTGGCTTCGCCTGCGGGCTGATCGCCGAGGCGGACGCCTGGACGGCCCTGAAGAACATCGTGCCGGCGGTGGCGCGGACGTACGGCTCCTGGCAGGAGTACGCCGATCACTATCTGCTCGGCCGGAGGGTGTGGCGGGACGGGCTGCGGGGCAACATGGCGGACTCCGGGCTCCCGGCCGGGCAGGAGGTCGCGGACGAGCACCTGCGCTCGCTCCTGGACCCGGAGAACCGGGCCAGCCCGTGGAACATGGCCCCCTGGGACGCCATAAGCCACCCCGACCGCACCCGCTGACTCCTGCCGTACGGGAGAATGAACCCATGAGTCTGTTCCGCGACGACGGCATCGTGCTGCGCACCCAGAAGCTGGGTGAGGCGGACCGGATCATCACGCTGCTCACTCGCGGGCACGGGCGGGTGCGGGCCGTGGCGCGCGGTGTGCGGCGTACGAAGTCCAAGTTCGGGGCCCGGCTGGAGCCGTTCTCCCATGTCGACGTGCAGTTCTTCGCGCGGGGGAGCGAGCTGATCGGGCGCGGGCTGCCGCTGTGCACGCAGAGCGAGACCATCGCGCCGTACGGCGGCGGGATCGTCACGGACTACGCGCGCTACACCGCCGGGACGGCCATGCTGGAGACCGCCGAGCGGTTCACGGATCATGAGGGCGAGCCGGCCGTCCAGCAGTATCTGCTCCTCGTCGGCGCCCTGCGCACCCTGTCCCGGGGCGAGCACGCGCCGCATCTT
Source organism: Streptomyces sp. NPDC059010 (assembly GCF_042740355.1). Lineage (NCBI taxonomy): Bacteria > Bacillati > Actinomycetota > Actinomycetes > Kitasatosporales > Streptomycetaceae > Streptomyces > Streptomyces sp. NPDC059010. The sequence continues at coordinate 95,675 of NZ_JBHYJA010000031.1, read as the reverse complement.
GTTCTCGACGCGTTCCTGCTCCGCTCCCTCGCCGTCAACGGGTACGCCCCGACCTTCAGCGACTGTGCGAAGTGCGGCATGCCGGGACCGAACCGCTTCTTCTCGGTGGCCTCCGGCGGCTCGGTCTGCGTCGACTGCCGGGTGGCCGGTAGCGTCGTACCGTCGCCGCAGACCCTGGAACTGCTCGGTGCGCTGCTTACGGGAGACTGGGAGACCGCGGACGCCTGCGAGGCGCGGTACGTCCGGGAGGGCAGCGGGTTGGTGTCGGCCTATCTGCACTGGCATCTGGAGCGCGGGCTGCGTTCGCTGCGGTACGTAGAGAAGTAAGCCGTAAGAGGAGGACGAGAAACACATGGCCGTGAGTGGGTTCCTGGGGCGTCGACGCCGCGAGTACAAGACGCCGGAGCCGCACCCGTCCGGTGCCCGCGCGCCGAAGATCCCCGGTGAGCTGGTTCCGAAGCATGTGGCGATCGTCATGGACGGCAACGGCCGCTGGGCGAAGGAGCGGGGGCTGCCGCGCACCGAGGGGCACAAGGTCGGTGCCGAGCGGGTGCTCGACGTGCTGCAGGGCGCGATCGAGCAGGGCGTGGGGGCGATCTCGCTGTACGCCTTCTCCACGGAGAACTGGAAGCGGTCGCCGGACGAGGTGCGCTTCCTGATGAACTTCAACCGCGACTTCATCCGCAAGACCCGTGATCAGCTCGACGAGCTGGGGATCCGGGTGCGGTGGGTCGGGCGGATGCCCAAGCTGTGGAAGTCGGTCGCCAAGGAGCTCCAGATCGCCCAGGAGCAGACCAAGGGCAATGACAAGCTGACCCTGTACTTCTGCATGAACTACGGCGGGCGGGCCGAGATCGCGGACGCCGCGCAGGCGATGGCGGAGGACGTGAAGGCCGGTCGCCTCGACCCGTCGAAGGTGAGTGAGAAGACCTTCGCGAAGTACCTGTACTACCCGGACATGCCGGACGTCGACCTGTTCCTGCGCCCGAGCGGCGAGCAGCGCACCTCCAACTACCTGCTCTGGCAGAGCGCTTACGCCGAGATGGTCTTCCAGGACGTCCTGTGGCCGGACTTCGACCGTCGCGACCTGTGGCGGGCTTGCGTGGAGTTCGCCTCCCGCGACCGACGGTTCGGCGGGGCGATCCCGAACGAGGAGCTGCTGGCGATGGAGGGCAGGCAGGACGAGGCCTAGCACCGGCTGACTTCCGGCCACCGGCCAACGGTACGATCCCGCCTCATGGTCATGGACATGGGGCGGGACGCCGTACAGGACGGCGTGGTCGAGCTTGAGTACAAGCCGACCGTGCAGGACTTGGCGCAGGCACTGCGAGTGCGGCTGCGCGCCAGCCGGGCGGGACGGATGCGGCGATGGCTGCCCGGTGCCCTGGCTGTTCTCGCCGCGTTGCAGTTGGCGCTCATGACCGCCAGGGACGACGGGTCGGTCACGTCCGTCCTCTGGATGCTGATCGCGGCGGGGCTGATGGCGGCCACGCCCTGGCTCCAGGCCCGCCAGCTGCACCGGCTCGCCGAACGTCAGGGCACCTTCCGCGCGGTCGTGGCGGACACCGGGGTGAGCGTGGTCACCGACAACGCCAACATGACGATCGGTTGGGCGGCGTTGCCGCGCTACGCGGAGACTTCGCAGGTGTTCGTCCTGCTCAGCGGCGACAACAAGGCCGTCGGTATCACCGTCCTGCCCAAGCGTGGCATTCAGGACCCCGCCGACGCCGACAGGTTGCGGGAGCTCCTCGACCGCAACCTGACCCGCGTCTGACCCCTGGTCTCAGCGCTGCGCGGCCGCGCACTCCGCGCACGTGCCGAAGATCTCCACCGTGTGGGCCACGTTCACATACCCGTGCTCGGCGGCGATGGCGTCCGCCCACTTCTCGACCGCCGGGCCCTCGACCTCGACCGCCTTGCCGCAGATGCGGCAGACGAGGTGGTGGTGGTGCTCGCCGGTCGAGCAGCGGCGGTACACCGACTCGCCGTCGGAGGTGCGCAGGACGTCGACCTCGCCGGCGTCGGCCAGGGACTGGAGGGTGCGGTAGACGGTGGTCAGTCCGACCGAGTCGCCCTTGTGCTTGAGCATGTCGTGGAGGTCCTGCGCGCTGCGGAACTCGTCGACCTCGTCAAGAGCCGCCGCCACGGCTGCCCGCTGCCGGGTAGCGCGGCCCTTCACGGGCGGTCCAGCGGTCGTCACCGGTATGCCTCCTCACGTCTGCACTTGCCGGGCCATTGTGCCAGCCCGGACTGTCAGTGGTCAGACGCCGACCTTCCCGTCGCTTTCCCGGCTGGCCGGAATCGCACACTCCGCCGGGTCGCCTGCGGGCTGGGCCGCGGCCAGCGCGCGGGCCCTGCGGCGGGCCAGCGGGGCCGCCAGCGCCGTCAGCGCGATGAACGCGCCGATGGTCAGCAGCACGATCGTCGCGCCGGGCGGCACATCCTGGTAGTACGAGGTCACGGTGCCGCCGATGGTCACCGTGACGCCGATCGCGACGGCGATGGCGAACGTCGCCGCGAAGCTGCGGCTGAGCTGCTGCGCCGCCGCGACAGGGACGACCATCAGCGCGCTGACCAGCAGCAGCCCGACCACCCGCATCGCGACCGTCACCGTCACGGCCGCCGTGACCGCCGTCAGCAGGTTCAGGGCGCGCACGGGGAGTCCCGTGACCCGGGCGAACTCCTCGTCCTGGCTCACCGCGAACAGCTGGCGGCGCAGACCGAGGGTGACCAGCACCACGAAAGCGGCCAGCAGGATGATCGCCGTCACATCCGACTCGCTCACCGTGGAGAGGGAGCCGAAGAGATACGACGTGAGGTTCGCGTTGGAGCCCGTCGGCGCGAGGTTGATGAACATCACGCCGCCCGCCATACCGCCGTAGAAGAGCATCGCGAGGGCGATGTCGCCGCGGGTGCGGCCGTACCAGCGGATCAGCTCCATCAGGACCGCGCCGAGGACGGAGACGAGGGTCGCCATCCAGACCGGGGACCAGGAGAGCAGGAAGCCCAGGCCGACGCCCGTCATCGCGACATGGCCGATTCCGTCGCCCATCAGGGCCTGGCGGCGCTGGACCAGGTAGATGCCGACGGCGGGGGCGGTGATGCCGACCAGGACGGCGGCGAGCAGCGCCCGCTGCATGAAGGCGTAATTCAGGAGTTCCATCAGCTCAGCAGTCCCGTCCGGATCGGTTCGGCGTCGTGAGCCGCGTGCGGGTGTACGTGGTCGTGGCCGGGCAGCGCGTGCTGGCCGACGGCCTTCGGGGGCGGGCCGTCGTGCAGGACACAGCCGTCGCGCAGGACGACCGCCCGGTCGATCAGGGGCTCCAGGGGGCCCAGTTCGTGCAGCACCAGCAGGACCGTCGCACCGGCCGCGACCTGCTCCCTGAGCGTGCGCGCCAGCACCTCCTGGCTGCCCAGGTCCACGCCCGCCATCGGCTCGTCCATGATCAGCAGTTCGGGACCGGAGGCCAGGGCGCGGGCGATCAGCACCCGCTGGTGCTGGCCGCCGGACAGGGCGTCGACCGAGTCCTTCGCCCGGTCCGCCATGCCGACCAGCTCCAGGGCATGCCGTACGGCGGCACGGTCGGCCTTGCGGAAGACGCCGAAGCGGGTGCGGGACAGGCGGCCCGAGGAGACGACCTCGGCGACCGTGGCCGGGACGCCGCCCGCGGCGGTCGTGCGCTGCGGGACGTAGCCCACGCGATGCCAGTCGCGGAACCGGCGCCGGTCCGTGCCGAACAGCTCGATCTCGCCGGCGCTGACCGGCACCTGGCCGATGACGCTGCGCACGGCCGTCGACTTGCCCGAGCCGTTGGCGCCGAGCAGCGCGACGACCTCACCGCGGTGCACGGTGAGGTCGATGCCCCGCAGGACGGGGCGCGAGCCCAGCTCGGCGCGTACGCCGCGCAGTGCGATGACGGGCTCGGTCATGCCGTCCTCCATGGGGTGGGTCACTTCGCTCCCAGGGCGGTCTGAAGCGCCTTGAGGTTGGATTCCATGACCTGGAAGTAGTCGTCGCCCCTGGACCTGTCCGTGATGCCCTCAAGCGGGTCGAGGACGTCGGTCTTCAGGCCGGAGTCGGCGGCGATGGTCTTCGCGGTCTTGTCGCTGACGAGCGTCTCGTAGAAGACAGTGGTGACGCCGTCGGCCTTGGCCATCTTCTCAAGATCCTTGACCCGCGCGGCGCTGGGATCGGACTCGGGGTCCAGACCGGCGATGGCCTCCTCGGTCAGACCGTAGCGCTCGGCGAGGTAGCCGAAGGCGGCGTGCGTGGTGATGAAGACCTTGGAGCCGGTCTTCGCCAGGCCGTCCTTGTACCGGGTGTTCAGCTGGTCCAGCTTCTTGACCAGGGCCTCGGTGTTCTTCCTGTAGTCGGCCGCGTGGTCCGGGTCGCCCTTCTCGAAGGCCGCGCCGACGCCCTTGGCGACCTCGGCGTACTTCACCGGGTCGAGCCAGATGTGGGGGTCCTTGCCGCCCTCTTCCTCGTGGCCGTGCTCCTCGTCGTGCTCGGCCGCGTGCCCGCCGACCTCGCTGCCGTGCTGCTCAAGGGAGGTCAGGTCGGCGGCGTCGATCTTCGTCTTGAGTCCCGACTGCTCGACGGCCTCGTCGACGGACGGCTGGAGCCCCTTGAGGAAGAGGGCGGCGTCCGACTCCTCGATCTGCCCCCGCTGCCGGGCGCTGACCTCCAGGTCGTGCGGCTCCTGGCCGGGCTCGGTGAGGCTGGTGACCTTCACATGGTCGCCGCCTATCTGCTCGGCGAGGAAGGCCAGCGGGTAGAACGACGCGACGACGTCGAACTTCTCCGTGTTGCCGGCGGCGGCGCTGTCCGAGGAGCAGGCGGACAGCGTGCCGAGGCCGAGGGCGGCGACGGCCGCCATGGCAACCCCGGATATGTGATGGCGTCGTACGTTCATGACAGTCATTTTCATCAAAGATGGAAACCGTTGTCAACAAACCTGTTGGGGAGAACCGATTTGGTTGAGGGGGAGGCCCCGCCGGTACCCTGAAGCATTCGCTGTGAAGCGCCTCGCTTCGTCGCCCGTCGTCGTAATGAAGAGAGCACCGTGGCCGCCGACAAGATCGACACCATCGTCAGCCTGAGCAAGCGCCGTGGCTTCGTATTCCCCTGCAGTGAGATCTACGGCGGTCAGCGTGCCGCCTGGGACTACGGGCCGCTGGGTGTCGAGCTCAAGGAGAACCTGAAGCGCCAGTGGTGGCGCTACATGGTGACGTCGCGCGAGGACGTGGTCGGAATCGACTCGTCCGTGATCCTGGCCCCCGAGGTCTGGGTCGCCTCCGGCCACGTCGCCACTTTCACGGACCCGCTCACCGAGTGCACCTCCTGCCACAAGCGGTTCCGCGCGGACCACCTTGAGGAGGCGTACGAGGCCAAGAAGGGGCACCTCCCGGAGAACGGCCTCGCGGACATCAACTGCCCGAACTGCGGCAACAAGGGCCAGTTCACCGAGCCCAAGCAGTTCTCGGGTCTTCTCTCCACCCACCTCGGCCCGACCCAGGACTCCGGCTCGATCGCCTACCTGCGCCCCGAGACCGCGCAGGGCATCTTCACCAACTTCGCCCAGGTGCAGGTCGCCTCGCGCAAGAAGCCGCCGTTCGGCATCGCGCAGATGGGCAAGTCCTTCCGCAACGAGATCACGCCCGGCAACTTCATCTTCCGCACCCGCGAGTTCGAGCAGATGGAGATGGAGTTCTTCGTCAAGCCGGGCGAGGACGAGACGTGGCAGGAGTACTGGATGGAGCAGCGCTGGAACTGGTACACCGGCCTGGGCCTGCGCGAGGAGAACATGCGGTGGTACGAGCACCCGAAGGAGAAGCTCTCCCACTACTCCAAGCGCACCGCTGACATCGAGTACCGCTTCCAGTTCGGCGGCAACGAGTGGGGCGAGCTGGAGGGTGTCGCCAACCGCACCGACTACGACCTCGGCGCCCACTCCAAGGCCTCCGGCCAGGACCTCGTCTACTACGACCAGGAGGCCCAGGAGCGCTGGACGCCGTACGTCATCGAGCCGGCGGCCGGTGTCGGCCGCGCGATGCTGGCGTTCCTGCTCGACGCCTATGTCGAGGACGAGGCGCCGAACGCCAAGGGCAAGATGGAGAAGCGCACGGTGCTGCGCCTCGACCACCGGCTGGCCCCGGTGAAGGTCGCGGTGCTGCCGCTGTCCCGGAACGCGGAGCTGTCCCCGAAGGCCAAGGGCCTCGCGCAGGCGCTCCGCCAGAACTGGAACATCGAGTTCGACGACGCCGGCGCCATCGGCCGCCGCTACCGCCGCCAGGACGAGATCGGTACGCCGTACTGCGTGACCGTCGACTTCGACACGCTGGACGACAACGCCGTGACGGTGCGCGAGCGGGACTCGATGAAGCAGGAGCGGGTGTCGCTCGACCAGATCGAGGGCTACCTGGCCGGGCGCCTCATCGGCGCCTGAGGGATCTGGCCCGAGGGGCCTAGCCTTAGGGATCTACTGAAAACCCCGGTTTCGTTACGGACGTAACAGACGTAGCGAAACCGGGGTTTCGCCCATCCCGGGCGCAGACGGCTCCGAAGGGGAGGCATGCGCGGCCCACCGGGGGCCACGCGTCTCTTACGGGGGCACCATGCGCAAGCAAGCAGTCATCGGGGCGGCCACACTCGCCCTGGCCGTCGGCACCGCCGGTTTCGTCGCCGCGCACGACGACGGCGAGTCCTCGTCGGCGATCTCCACCCAGTCCGGCGGCACGGCGGCCGGGCTGCCGCAGGCGTCCGGCGACCGGCTCGTCGCCGTCGGCCTCACCGGCGACCAGCGTCTCGTCCGCTTCCGCGTCGACCGGCCCGGCGTCGTGCTCCCGCTCGGCAAGGTGAGCGGCCTGAGGGGCGACACCAAGCTCGTCGGCATCGACTTCCGGGTGCAGAACAACACGCTCTACGGCGTCGGCGACAAGGGCGGCATCTACACGCTGCGGGAGGCCGGCGCCAAGGCCACGAAGGTCTCGCAGCTGACCGTGGCCTTGCAGGGCCAGAGCTTCGGCGTCGACTTCAACCCGGCCGCCAACCGGCTGCGCGTCATCAGCGACACCGGCCAGAACCTCCGCCACAACCTCGACGACCCGGCGGGCGCCCCCGCCGCGGGGACGACGGCCGTGGACGGCACCCTCACCAACCCGCCGGTGCCTCCGGCGACGACCGGTACGACGGCGACGGGCGTCACGGGGGCGGCGTACACGAACAACGACCTCGACGCGACGACGGCCACGACCCTGTTCGACCTCGACTCGGCCCAGGACCAGGTCTCCATCCAGTCCCCGGCCAACGCGGGCAACCTCGCCCCGGCCGGCAGGACCGGCGTGGACGTGCCGGGCGACGCGGGCTTCGACATCTACAGCTCGGCGAAGTCGGGCACCAACTCCGGCTACGCGGTGACCGGTTCACGAGTCCTCCGGATCGATCTGCTCACCGGGAAGGCGACGGTGACGGGCGGCTTCCCGCAGGGGCGCCAGGTGGTCGACCTCGCGATACCGCTGAAGCAGGGCTGAGTGGTCCGGTAACGGGGCCGGCGATTGGCCCTGTATACGGATCCGGCGGCCACGGCAGGGTGACGGCATGAGCCTCGCCTTCCTCCTGACCACCCTCGTCGTGGTCGCCACCCCCGGCACCGGCGTCGTCTACACCCTGGCCGCCGGTCTCTCCCGTGGCCGCCGGGCGTCCGTGATCGCCGCGTTCGCCTGCACGCTCGGGATCGTGCCGCACATGCTGGCCACGGTCACCGGGGTGGCCGCGCTGCTGCACGCGAGTGCGACCGCGTTCCAGATCCTGAAGTACGCCGGTGTCGCGTACCTCCTCTACATGGCGTGGTCCACCCTGAAGGACAAGGAGGCCATCGCGCTGGACGACGACACCACACCGCTCTCCTCGGGCCGTGTGATCGTGCGGGGCGTGCTGATCAACATCCTCAACCCGAAGCTGACGATGTTCTTCTTCGCCTTCCTGCCCCAGTTCGTGGACCCGTCCGAGCCGAACGCCCTGCCCCGCATGCTGGCGCTCAGCGGCGTGTTCATGGCGGCCACGTTCGTGGTCTTCGCGGCATACGGCATCCTCGCGGCCTCCGTCCGCAGCCACGTCACCTCCCGGCCCCGGGTGATGACCTGGCTGCGGCGGACCTTCGCGGGGTCGTTCGTGGCGCTGGGGGCGAAGCTGGCGTGGACGTGATCACCAGCTGAAGGCGTCGAAGAGGGTGCCGATCCGCAGCCGCAGGTCGGCCAGAGTGGCGCCGGTGACGGTCACCCGGACGATGTCGGCCTCGGCGTCCCGCGCGAGACGGACGTCCAGGGACTGGACGGAACCGATCAGCGGGTAGGAGTACCAGACGTCCGCCTCGTCGTCGGTCGGCTCAAGGCCGATCTCGATCGTCTCCCAGTCGGTGTCGTCGAAGGGGTGGTCGATGTAGTGGGCGAGGAGTTCGAGGAAGGTACGCAGACGGGACTCGCCCCAGACCGCGCCGCCCATCTCGTCCGACTCGGTCTCCGGATACGTCACCCGCTCCGCCGGTCCGGCCGTGCGCAGCCCCGCGCTGACCGCGTGCAGGTCCCTGGTGGTGAGGTGAAGGTGTGCCCAGAGGTCGAGGTCGCGGCTGACGAGGTGCGGGGCGTACGCGGCGTAGGGCAGCCGCAGGACTTGCCTGCGACCGGCCTCGTCGTACAGGTGCGGTGCCTCCAACTCCTCGCTCCAGCGGGCGAGTTCGGGCGCGAACCGCTCCTCGGCCGCCTGGGCGTCCATGCCGGCGTACCGGGCGATGTCCTCCCACGAGGCGCCCCGCTCCCGCTCGAACACGACCGCCCGCACCAGCAGCCGCGCCGCGTGCTCGACCAGCTGCCGGGCCTCGCTCACCCGCCCGCCGAGGCCGGTGTCGGCATCGTTGCGGGTGATCGCCAACGGTCCCGCGCCCTGGGCGAGATCGACCGCGGCCCGGCTGAGCACGAGCCGGGCCAGTGCCTCCCGGGTGTAGGGGGCGCGGGGGCCGTCGAGGGGTGCAGTGTCGTTCACGGGCGTCAGGGAACCATGGGGGTCCTGCCGCTGTCGCGGCGATTTCGGCGGTGCCTTCGACGGCCGCCTCCACGGCTGCTCCTGCGGCCGCTCACTCGATGTCTCAGCGGCCCTGCAGTGACTTCACGTTGTCGCCGAACGTCCAGTTCTTCGAACCGTCCCAGTTGACCGACCAGGTCATCAGGCCCTTGAGCGAGGTGCCGTAGTGCCGCCAGGCCTGGGCGACCAGGGACGGGGGCATGTGGCCGCCGCCCGCGCCGGGCTGGGCGGGGAGGCCGGGGGCCTGCTTGTCGTACGGGACCTTGATCGTCGTGCCCTGGATGGTCAGGCCCTTGTTCAGACAGTCCGTCTGGGCCACGAAGCCCTCCACCGTGCCGGCGGAGTAGGAGTCGCCGGAGCAGCCGTACATGCTGCCGTTGTAGTACTGCATGTTCAGCCACCACAGACGGCCGTTGTCGGCGTACTTCTTGATGACGGGGAGGTACGCGCCCCAGATCGAGCCGTAGGTGACGCTGCCGCCGGTGACGTAGGCCGTCTCCGGGGCCATGGTCAGACCGAAGTTCGACGGCATCCGGGCCAGTATCCCGTCGATGATCCTGATCAGGTTGGCCTGGGACGTGGAGAGCTGGGTGATGGTGCCGCTGCCCACCAGGCCCGTCTCGATGTCTATGTCGATGCCGTCGAAGTTGTACTTCTTCAGGATCGGGACGATCGTCGCCACGAACCGGTCGGCTACGGCGGTCGAGTTGAGGTCTATGCCCGCCGTCGCGCCGCCTATCGACAGCAGGATCGTCTGGCCGGACGCCTTCGCCGCGCACATCTCCGCGGGCGTGGCCACCTTCACCCCGCTGTCCATGCCGTCCTCCCAGAGCGCGGTGCCGTCGGAGCGGATGACCGGGAACGCCGCGTTGAGCACGTTGTAGCCGTGGGCCGCGATGCGGGAGTCGGTGACCGGGGTCCAGCCGAAGGGCGGGTGGACGCCGTTGGCGGCGCCGTCCCAGTTCTCCCAGTAGCCCTGGAGGACCTTGCCGGCGGGCTTGGACTTCACGGCGCAGGTGTCGGCCGCGGACGCGGTGGCGGCGACGGGGAGCTGGGCGAGGCAGGCGGTCGTCAGTGCGGTGGCGAGCAGGCGCAGGGCGCGGCGGAGCATGCGGGGCCTCCCGGTGGGGGTGCGGTGAGGTGTCGTAGGCATGACAGTGCTCGTGGTCCAGACCTCCCGTCAATAGGTCTGGACCATTCTGGACAAGTATGGAGTGACAGATATTGAAATCTGTCAGTTGTTAGGGCAAGGTGGAGGCCATGACGATGCGAACCCACTCCCTCGGAACCACCGGCCCCCAGGTGTCCGCCCTCGGCCTCGGCTGCATGGGCATGTCCGGCGCGTACGGCGAGGCGGACCGCGCCGAGTCCATCGCCACCATCCACGCCGCCCTCGAAGCCGGCGTGACCCTGCTCGACACCGGCGACTTCTACGGCATGGGCCACAACGAACTACTCATCGCCGAGGCCCTGCGCACCGCCCCGGCCGCTCTGCGCGAGAACGCGCTGACCAGCGTGAAGTTCGGCGCCCACCGCGGCCCGGACGGCGAGTGGCTCGGCTACGACGCGCGCCCGGCCGCCGTGAAGGCCTGGGCCGCGTACTCCCTCCAGCGCCTCGGCGTCGACCACATCGATGTCTACCGCCCCGCCCGCCTCGACCCGAACGTCCCGATCGAGGAGACCGTCGGCGCGATCTCGGAGCTCGTCGAGAAGGGGTACGTCCGCCACATCGGGCTCAGCGAGGTCGGTGCGGAGACCATCCGCCGCGCCGCCGCCACCGCCCCGATCGTCGACCTCCAGATCGAGTACGCGCTGATCTCCCGTGGCCCCGAGCGGGAGATCCTGCCCACCCTGCGCGAGCTGGGCATCGCCGTCACCGCGTACGGCGTCCTCTCCCGCGGGCTGATCTCCGGCCATGTCACGCCCGGCCAGGGGTTCGGCGCGGACGACTTCCGCGCCCACTCGCCCCGCTTCCAGGGCGACAACCTCCAGCACAACCTCACCCTGGTCGAGTCCCTGCGCAAGATCGCCGAGGAGAAGGGTGTCTCCGTCGCCCAGATCGCCATTGCCTGGGTGCTCTCCCGGGGCGAGGACATCGTGCCGCTGATCGGCGCCAAGACCCGCGCGCGGCTCGGTGAGGCGCTGGGCGCCCTGGACGTGACTCTGGACGCGGCCGACCTCGCCGCCATCGAGGCCGCCGTACCGGCGGACGCGGCGGCCGGCGAGCGGTACGCCCCCGCCCAGATGGCCATGCTCGACAGCGAACGCTGATCGTGGTGCCGGGTACCGTCTAGGGCATGGCAGCGACCTCCCCGACCCTGACCGCCGAGCGCATCCTCGAAGCGACCGAGGAGGTGCTGCGCCGACACGGACCGGCCAAGGCCACCGTGGTCGACGTGGCCCGCGCGCTCGGCGTCAGCCACGGCAGCGTCTACCGACACTTCCGCACGAAGGCCGCGCTGCGGGAGGCGGTGACCAAGCGCTGGCTGGACCGTACGACCGAGGTGCTCGCCGCGATCGTCGCGGACACGGAGCGGGAGCCGGAAGCCCGGTTGCGCGAGTGGTTCGCGGCCCTGCTCGCCGCCAAGCGGCGCAAGGCGGGTGACGATCCGGAGCTGTTCGCCACGTACACCGTGCTGGCCGGCGAGAGCGGCGTCGTCGTCGGCGAGCACATCACCGAGCTGACCGACCAGCTGGCCGCGATCGTGTGTGCGGGCACCGATACGGGCGCCTTCACCGTCGCGGACCCCGCCATCGCGGCCCGCGCCCTCTTCCAGGCCACGGGCCGCTTCCACGACCCCTGCTACGCCAAGGAATGGGAACTGCCCGGTGTGGAGGGCGAGCTGGAAGCGGTCGTCGACCTGCTGCTGCGCGGACTGCGCGCCCGCGACTGAGGCTCTGAGCCGTCGGTCACTCGGTCTGCGCCTCCGCCGGGTCCACCGTCGCCTGATGGGCCTCCGCGAGATGCTCCTCGGCCTTCAGCCACGGCAGGAACTGGGCGCCCTTGCGCCAGCCACAGGTGTCACATCTGACCGTGCGCTGCGTGCCCTTGCGTTGTACCCGTACGACGTGCTCCCGTCCGTGTTGGTCCCAGCGGCTCACCTTGCTCGTGTTGATCTCCAGCATGACGCCTCCAGCGTCCGGGACATCGAGTCTGCGGACGTCGAGTCCGCGCGCGGCTTTGCGCAGCAAGGAGTGTGCAGCAAGACCAACATCAACAGGGACACCTCCTTCATGAGTTGACCAACCTGTGGCCACACCCTCACATTTCGATCAGCCACATCTCGGTCAGCCGATCGTGCGCGGCAGTCGCAGACTGAGCAGTCCCGTCAGGGCCACCCCGGCCAACTGGACCAGGAGCGTGGTCACCAGGGCGTCCCGCATGCCCAGCCCCGGGATCAGGGCGAGGAAGAGCGTGCCCAGCGTCGCCACGCCCAGGGCCAGCGACGACTGCTGGGTCGTGATCATCACCCCGCTGCCCACACCCGCTCGCGCCGTCGGCACCTCGGAGAGGACGATCCGGAAGACGACGGGGAGTTGGAGGGCCTGACCCGCACCGGCGACCGCCGCGCCCGGCAGCAGCTCGACGAGGCCCAGGTCCGGCCAGGAGCGCCAGGCCGCCAGGGCCATCAGGGCCACGCCCACCGCCTGGATCGCCGCGCCCGCGGTCACGACCCGGGTGCCGTAACGGGCCACCAGACGCGGGCCCGCCAGCGAGACGAAGAAGAACACCACCGCCATGGGCGCCAGCGCCAGCCCCGCCGCGACCGGGCCGCGGCCCGCGCCCTGCTGCAACGCCACCGCGATCACGAACATGAACCCGCTGAAGCCGATCGAGAACGGCACGATCATCACCAGACCGCGGCGCAGGGACGGCAGCGCGAACAGGCTCGGCGGCACGAGCGGCGTACGGCCCCGACGGTCCGCCCTGCGCTCCACGGCGTAGAACGCCGCCGCCACGAACGGGAACGCCGCCAGCGACAGCCACGTCCACAGCGGCCAGCCCGCCGCCCGGCCCTCGGTGAGCGGGGCGAGGAGCGTGAGGAGGGCGGCGGCGAGCAGGACCGTGCCGGGTCCGTCGAGCGGCTCCGGATGCGGTGAGCGGGTCTCCGGGACCGCGCGGGCGGCGAGGAAGAGGCCGACCAGGACGACGGGCACGTTCACCAGGAACACCGAGCGCCAGCCGGTGCCCGCGACGTCGGCCGCGACCAGGACGCCGCCGAGGATCTGCCCGGCGACCATCGACAGGCCGGCCGTGGCGCCGTACAGGCCCATGGCCTTCGCGCGGCGCGGGCCGCTGGTGGTCGCCTGGATGGTGGCGAGCACCTGCGGCAGCATCGCCGCCGACGCCGCGCCCTGTGCGACCCGCGCCGCGACGAGCGCCCACGCGCTGGGCGCCAGCCCGCACGCCAGCGAGGTCAGCCCGAAGGCCGCCATGCCGCCGAGGAAGAGCCGCCGCCGGCCGAACAGGTCGCCGAGCCGCCCGCCGAGGACGAGGAGCACGGCGTACGCCAACCCGTAACCGGCGACGACGAGTTCGAGCATGGTCTCGCTCGCCGCGAGGTCGTGGCCGATGGCGGGCAGGGCGACGTTGACGATGAAGAAGTCGATGAGGGGGAGTGCGGCTGCCAGGAGCACCGTGAAGAGGCCCAGACCGCCGAGTGTGGGTGGGGCCGGGGTGGCCCGGGGCTTGTGTGCAGTGATGGTTTCGGTCACGGTTACGAGCCTGCGAGTACTCCGAGACTGGTACCAGAGTGTCCTTATCCTGGTAGCGGAAGCACCTGGAAACAGGGTCCGGGTGAGGGCAGGCTGGAGGCATGACGACGATGGCCGGGACGACGACTCGGACGAATGCCCAAGGGACGGTGACCCCGGCGCCCCGCGCCACGGCCGCGTCCGAGATCCGGCGCCATGAACTCGCCGCCTTCCTGCGCCACCGCCGCGAGCACATCGCCCCCGAGCAGGTCGGCCTCCCTCGCGGCCGACGCCGCCGTACCCCCGGTCTGCGCCGCGAGGAGGTCGCCCAGCTCGCCGCGGTCGGTGTCACCTGGTACACGTGGCTGGAGCAGGCCCGCGACATCCAGGTCTCGGTCCAGGTCCTCGACGCCCTCGCCCGCACGCTGATGCTCGACCCCAGCGAGCGGTCCCACCTCTTCCAGCTGGCCGGCGCGGTGGACCCGACCCCGGCGACGACCTGCCCCTCGGTGACGCCGGCGATGCGCGCCATTCTTGAGCAGCTGGAGCCGTATCCGGCGTGCCTGCAGAACAGCAGGTACGACATCCTCGCCCACAACCGTACGTACGGCCTGCTGCTGTGCGACCTGGAAGCGGTGCCGCCCGAGGACCGCAACTGCATGATCCTGTCCTACACGCACGACGAGTGGCAGTCCTCGATCGTGCACCTGGAGCAGACCCAGCGCCTGATGGCCGCCCGCTTCCGCGCCGCGATGGCCGGTCACCTCGGCGAGCCCGTCTGGAAGATGCTCCTCAAGCGGCTGCGCACGGAGTCGCCCGAGTTCTGCGAAGCGTGGGACCGGCATGAGGTGGTGGCGCACCGCAGCAAGCGCAAGGAGTTCCTCAACCGGTATGTGGGCCGGATCCTGGTCGACCACACCGACCTGTGGCTGAGCCCGGAGGTGGGTCCGCGGATGGTGACGTATGTACCGGCGGACGAGGAGTCGAGGGCGCGCCTGGAGAAGCTGCACGCGATCGCGTCGGAGCGGGCGCCGGCCTGAGCTGTCGCGGCTGCCAAAGGCCCCTCAACTGACCACAGTTGAGGGGCCTTTCGCATATGTTGCGCCACTTGGTGCTGTGCTACTTTGCTGTTCAGCAGGAGCGGCTGGGAAATGCCACGGCCGCGGTTCGACCCTGCTTCGTCCGGTGCACAGCCCAGCCGGACGAGAGCACGGGGGGTTTCTCGCGAAGCGCGGGAGACGCGATCACCAACAGCACGGAAGTTCCACCGGGCCAGTGGCCCGTTTTGAGGACTGAAGCACAGGGCTGGTGCGACGGGACTCGACCAACTCCTTGAGAGGACCGCGTCAGACGGCGCGGCACGGGGCGAGGAGTACACGTCATCTGCATGCGCAGGTGGCTGGTCGAGGCTGTCGCGCGCTCACCGGCCACCTTCAGAAGAAGGAGCAACGGTGAGCGCCAATCAGAAGAGGCTCATCGCTTTCGCGTTCTGTGTCCTGATCTCCCTCGTCCTGGGGTTCGCGTCGGGGCTGGCGGTCGGCGCGCTCGGCGCGTCCCGGCTGGCGGCGGTCTCCGCCGGCGGAGGTGCGACGGTGGCGTTGCTTGCCATCGGAGTGGCCGTGATCGCTCTCTTCGACTTCACCGACGACAGGGGAAGTTCCACGCCCCCACCTCAGCCCCGGACCGGGACGCCGACCTGAGCGCTGCTCAACCGTGTACCCCCAGGGCTTGCCGCACCTCGCCCGCATCCAGCCGCTCAGCGGTTCGTGCGGCGGTCCGGCGCGCCCACGGACCACTCGTCAGCGTCCCCACCACCAGGACCAGCAGCCCGCACCCGGTGAGGATCCACCACCCCGGCACCGCCGCCGACACGAATGTCTCCTCGTACGACGACGTCCCCACGCCGGCGGCCAGCACCGCCCCGACCACCGCGACCCCCAGCGTCAGCCCCAGCTGGCGGCTAGTGGAGGCGACGGCGGCCGCCACCCCCGCCTGGGCCCGCGGCATCCCGGACACCGCCGTGTTCGTGATCGGCGCGTTGACGAAGCCGAACCCGATGCCGAACAGCACGTACCCGAGGACCATCGTGGCGTCGGACGTCTCCGCCTGGAAGAGGGCGAACAGTGCGCAGCCGGCCGTCATCGCGACCCCCGCGACCAGCAGCGAGAGCCGGGGCCCGCGACTGCCCACCAGCCGTCCGGACAGCGGTGCGCACAGGAACATCGGCGTCGCCATCGGCAGCATCCACAGGCCGGCGTGCAGGGCGTCCAGACCCCGCACGTTCTGGAGGTACAGCGTCGACAGGAACAGGAACCCGCCCAGTCCGGCGAACGCGCCGATCGCCGTCACGGTCGCCCCGCTGAACGGCGCCGACCGGAAGAACCGCAGGTCTATCAGGGGTTCGGCGCGGCGCGGCTCGTACCGGAGGAGGCCCAGCAGGGCCGCCAGCGCGAGCGCCGCGAACGGCAGGACCGAGACCGGCCCGGCGCTCGGCGCCTCGATGATCGCGTACGTCAGCGAGCCGAAGAGCGCGATCACCAGGAGCTGGCCCACCGGGTCGATGCGGCGTGGCTTGGGGGCGCGGGACTCGGGGACGAAGCGCAGGGTGAGGAGGAGGGCGGCCAGGCCCACCGGCAGGTTGACCCAGAAGATCGCCCGCCAGCCCACCCCGTCCACCAGCAGGCCCCCGGCCAGCGGCCCCGCGGCCATCGAGATGCCGACCACCGCACCCCACACACCGATCGCCCGCGCCCGCTCGCGCGGATCCGTGAAGGTGTTGGTGATGATCGACATCGCGACCGGGTTGAGCATCGAACCGCCCACCGCCTGCACCATCCGGAAGGCGATCAGCGAGTCGAGGTTCGGTGCCAGCGAGCACAGTGCCGAGCCGATGGTGAACAGGACGAGGCCCGCCATGAAGACACGTTTGCGGCCGATCCGGTCCGCCGTGGAGCCGGCCAGCATCAGCAGGGAGGCCAGGACGAGGGTGTAGGCGTCGATCGTCCACTGGAGGCCCGACGTGCTGGCGCCGAGGTCGCGCTGCATCGCGGGGAGGGACACATTGAGGGCCGTGGTGTCGAGGCTCACGATGAGCAGGCTCATACAGCAGATCGCGAGGACCAGCACGCGGCGGCGTGGGCTGAGCTCCGGCATCCTTGAATAGTACGCCTAACTAATCAATTTCGCCGCACCCCGTCCGGTACGTGAGAATGGGTGGATGCCCACGACCGTCTCGTCCACCGCCTCGTCCCTGCGGATCGGCCCGCACACCGTCCAGCCGCCCGTCGTCCTGGCCCCGATGGCCGGGATCACGAACGCGCCCTTCCGCACCCTGTGCAGGGAGTTCAGCGGTGGCAAGGGGCTGTTCGTCAGCGAGATGATCACGACCCGGGCGCTGGTCGAGCGCAACGAGAAGACCATGCAGCTGATCCACTTCGACGCGACCGAGAAGCCGCGCTCGATCCAGCTGTACGGCGTCGACCCGGCGACGGTCGGCAAGGCCGTGCGCATGATCGCCGAGGAGGGCCTCGCCGATCACATCGACCTGAACTTCGGCTGCCCGGTGCCGAAGGTGACGCGCAAGGGCGGCGGCTCGGCGCTGCCGTACAAGCGGCACCTGCTGCGGGCGATCCTGCGGGAGGCCGTCAGCGGGGCGGGCGATCTGCCCGTCACGATGAAGATGCGCAAGGGCATCGACGACGATCACATCACCTACCTCGACGCCGGGCGGATCGCCGTCGAGGAGGGTGTGACGGCCATCGCGCTGCACGGCCGCACCGCCGCCCAGCACTACGGCGGCACGGCCGACTGGGACGCCATCGCGCGGCTGAAGGAGCATGTGCCGGAGATTCCCGTGCTCGGGAACGGGGACATCTGGTCGGCCGAGGACGCCGTGCGGATGGTGCGGGAGACCGGGTGCGACGGCGTGGTCGTCGGGCGCGGGTGCCTCGGGCGGCCGTGGCTGTTCTCGGACCTGGTCGCGGTCTTCGAAGGACGTACGGAAGACATCGCACGGCCCACCCTGCGCGAGGTCGCCGACGTCATGGTCCGGCACGCCACGCTGCTCGGTGAGTGGATCGGCGACGAGGCGCGCGGCGTCATCGACTTCCGCAAGCACGTCGCCTGGTACCTCAAGGGCTTCGCGGTCGGCTCCGAGATGCGCAAGCGGCTCGCGATCACGTCCTCGCTGGAGGAACTGCGCGGCGGGCTGGACGAGCTGGACCTCGACCAGCCCTGGCCGACCGGCGCCGACGGGCCCCGCGGCCGTACGTCCGGCAACAACCGGGTGGTGCTGCCGGACGGCTGGCTGAAGGACCCGTACGACTGCGCGGGCGTGAGCGAGGACGCGGAACTGGACACGTCGGGCGGCTGAGGCGGCCTCGACAGCGGGCACAACACCGCAGCCGGATACGGGAGTTGCGGCGTGCCGCCTTCGACCCCCTGATACTTCGACGCGTCGCAGGCGGACTGTCTGCTCCGCCTGGAACGCTTCGTCGAAGTGGCACGCGCGGCGATGAGCGAGCCGTCGTGAGCGTCAGCCCTTCGACGGGTTCGGTGTCGAGCCGTACGCCGTCAGGAAGCGGTCGCGGAAGGAGCTCATCTTCCACACCGGGGCCTTGGCGGCCGGCTGGAGGCCGTCCGTCCAGTTCCAGTCGGCGATCTTGTCCAGCACCTTCGGGTCCTTGGCGACGATCGAGATCGGGACGTCCCGGCTGGCCTTGGTGCCGCTGACCCGGGCCATCGGCTGGTGGTCGCCGAGGAAGACCAGGACGGTGTCGTCGGTGCCGTAGCGTTCCAGCCACTGGGTGAGGCTGGTCACCGAGTACGAGATCGACTTGCCGTACTCCTGCTTGGAACGGGTGGAGTCGCTGATGATGTCCGCCGGCTTGGTGCCCACCTCCTGGATGGGCTTGAAGACGGAGCCGTCGCCCAGGTCGTCCCAGTCGACCATCTTCGGGATCGGCGCCCAGGGCTGGTGGCTGGAGGTCAGGATGATCTCCGACATCAGGGGCTTGTCGTGCTTCTTGCCGTGGACCTGGCGCTGGAAGGCTTCGAGGGCGTACTGGTCGGGCATGGTCGACCAGCTGAACTTCGGTCCCTTGTAGCCGAGTTGGAAGGCGTTGTAGACCTTGTCGAGGCCGTAGTACTGCTGTTCCGGCCAGGCCTTCTGAACGCCCGGCATGACGCCGACCGTGTCCCAGTCGCCGGTCTTCTGGAAGACCTTGGTGAGGCTGAGGTGGTCGCTGGCCATGACGGTGCGGTAGCGCTGCTGGTTGTCGATCCACAGGCCCGAGAGGGTGGTGGAGTGGCCCAGCCAGCTGCTGCCGCCGTAGGTCGCCGACGTCAGCCAGCCGCTCTTCGCGTGGTAACCGGCCTTCGCCAGGGCCTTGGTGGAGGTGTCGAGGGTGCCGGTGACGCCGGGGGCGATCTCCGGGTCCTCGATCGCGCTGCGGCCGTAGCTCTCGATGAAGGTGAAGACGACGTCCTTGCCGCGCAGGTCGGGGACCAGTTGGGCGCCGGGTGTGTTGCCGAAGGTGTCGGTCTTCGCGTCCTTCGCGAACGCCGCCTCGTCGCGCAGGGTGTCCATGGCGCGGCGGGCGTGGACCTTGATGACGCCGGCGGTGTGGTCCGCGGCGATCGGTACGCCGGCTATCTGCAGGCCGAACGCCGTGCAGGTGATCCATACGGTGCCGGCGATCAGGGCGCCCCTGGAGGCATCGGCCTTGTGGCGGGCGAGGAGGTTGGCTATGCGTACGGTGGCCAGGGCGACCAGGGCTATGAGGAGTATGACCAGGATGACGAGGCCGATGGTGAGCAGGACCGTGGTCGTGCCGCCGAGGGAGTCCTTGATGTACGAATGGGCGTCGTCGAGGAGTTCCCAGTCCAGGACGATGTTGAAGTGGCGGCCCAGGTACTCGTTGTAGCCCATGTCGAGGAGGTTCAGGGCGGTCAGGGCGCCCAGGGCCGCGCCGGAGGTCGCTGCGGTGATCAGGCGGGGGCGGCGGGGGAGGGTCAGGAGTACGGCCGCTCCGATGACGGCCTCTGCGGGGAGGCGCAGGAACTCCGTGGGCTTGAGGTTGCCGAGGGTGTTCGGCATTTGCAGGCAGACGTGGATGAGGACGGCGGCGAGGACGGTCAGGGTCCAGCGGAGGTAGCGGGCTGCGGGCTTTTCGGCCTCGGCTTCGCCTTCGGTCGGGTCGTTCCCACCCGCACCACCCGTGTCACTTTCGTCGTCGGGTGCGGGTGCCCCCTGTGGGGCTTCTTCGTCGTCGGCGGCTACCGGTACGTCGGTGTCCGTGGGTGCCTCGACGGCCAAGTCGTCGTTCTTTCCAGGCAGTTGACGTAGGCGAGTGAAGACAGGCACCCGAAGGTCCTTCCGTGCGAGGCCCCTGGTGGAGTGGTGCGGCGGGCCTCGCTGGGGAGGTGGCGGGTCCGAGGAGGTGCGAGCACGCCCCCACGCCGCCCGGCACGCACTCTCGCCGCACCGGGAGAAGACCCAAGTAGCTCCGCTACGAGGGCCTTCCCCCGGCACACCGAGAGCACGCACCGAACGACGCGGGAACGCACCCGCACCTCCTCGGACCCGCCCGGGCCCGCCACCCATCCGTACGGTGGGCCCCCAGGCGCTGTTCAGCCAAATCGCCCCAGCGCTCGGCAAACGCTGGGCAAACACCAGGCCAACTGCCCCAGGGGGGCGGCCCTACGCCCCTCCCACGGCCGTCAGCAGTGCCAGCGGGGCCGCCGCCGAGCGGGATTCGCGGACGCAGGCGTGGGGGTAGGGGACCGGTTCCGCGTGGGTGTCGCGGCCGTAGCCCGCCAGGACCTCGGGGAGGCGGTGGCCGGTTGTCGTCGCCGCGTCGACCAAGGCGTGGGCCACCGTGCGGGCCTCGTCGTGCAGGCCGTAGCGGGACAGGCCCAGGGCGATGAGGGCGTTGTCGTGCGGCCAGACCGAGCCGCGGTGGTAGGAGAGGGGATGGTAGGCAGGCTGGCCGGAGGCCAGGGTGCGCACGCCCCAGCCCGAGAAGAAGTCCGGTTCCAGGAGGCGGCGGCCCACCAGCTCGCCGTACTCCTTGTCCAGCAGGCCGGACCAGAGCAGATGCCCCGCATCCGAGGCCAGGGCGTTCACCTGATGGCCGGTGCCGTCCAGAGCCAGGGCGGGGAAAGAGTGGTCCGGCATCCAGAACTCCCGCTGGAAACGGTCACGGAGGGAGGCCGCCGCCTGTTCCAGGAGGGCGGCGTAGGTCTCGTCCTGCCACACCGTGCGGGCCAGCCATGCCGTGCGGCGCAGGGCGTCGTAGGCGTAGCCCTGGGCGCCCGCCGCCATCACCGGGCCGGTGGGGCGGGTGCCGTCGGCGGAGCAGATGGCGCCGGGGGAGTCCTTCCAGTTCTGGTTGGCCAGGCCGCCCTGGTCGGCGCGGTAGACCAGATAGCCGACGGTGGTGAGGCCGCCGTGGTCCAGCATCCAGCCGATCGCCGCTCGGGCGTGGGGCTCCAGGCGGCGGGCGAGCTCGGTGTCGGCCGTCTGTTCCACGTACGTGCCCAGCAGGATCAGGAACAGCGGCGTCGCGTCCACCGAGCCGTAGTAGCGGCCGTACGGCACCTGCTCGAAGTACGCCAGCTCGCCGTGCCGTACCTCGTGCACGATCTTGCCGGGCTGGGAGACGGCGTCGAGGCCGGTCTCCGTCGCCTGGGTGGCGGCCAGCGCGGGGAGGGTCGCGGCGGCCAGCTGGGGGCGGTAGGGGAGTGAGAAGAGGGAGGTCAGCAGGGCGTCCCGGCCCAGCAGCGTCAGGAACCAGGGGGCACCGGCCGCCGGGACGCGGAGCTCCTCGCCGTCCGGGCCCTGCGCCGGGACCTGGAGCGAGGCCAGGTCGGCCAGGCCCCGGGCACAGGCGGCGGCCAGCTCCGGCCAGCCGGTCGGGAAGGCCACGCCCTCCACGAACTCTCCCTCCAGGGAGAGGAGTTGGGCGTTGAGGGCGGCGGGGGAGCGGGGTACGCGCAGCGTCCGTTTGTCGCCGTGCGGGCGGGCCATCACCCGGACGGTCAGTTCCGCTGTGCCGTGCGGGTCCAGGTCCAGGGTCCAGACCAGGCGGCGGGCACCGGTGCCGGTCTCCTCCACGCCGTCGGGGGAGGGGTCGGCCGTCACGGTCGTGACCGAGCGCCATTCACCGCGCTGGTAGGCGAACTCCACGCCGTGGTCCAGGACCTGGCGGGAGCGGACGGCACCGGCCTTGGCATAGGTGCGGTGGTCGGAGCGGAGCTCGAACTGGTCGGTGAAGTCGGCGTCGGCGGTGATGGCGAGGCGGACCGTCGTCGGGACCGGGCGGTTGCTGGTCACGCGCAGGGACTCGACGAACGAGCCGTCCCCCACCGCCTGTTCACGGAAGAGCGTGTACCCCGGGGGTTCGTTGCGGCCACCGCGCGGGACCAGGACACAGCGGGTGGTGTCCCCGTCGGCGACCGGGCTGAGGGCCTCCGGTACGGCCCCGTCCACGGTGAGCTGCCAGCGGCTCAGATGGCGGGCGTCGCGTACGAATAACCCGTCGGGGGAGCCGGTGCCCCG
Source organism: Streptomyces sp. NPDC059010 (assembly GCF_042740355.1). Classification (NCBI taxonomy): domain Bacteria; kingdom Bacillati; phylum Actinomycetota; class Actinomycetes; order Kitasatosporales; family Streptomycetaceae; genus Streptomyces; species Streptomyces sp. NPDC059010. The sequence goes on along the minus strand of NZ_JBHYJA010000031.1, from coordinate 73,344 downwards.
CACTCCGCTGATGTCCCCGCCGTCGCCCACGGCGGCGAACGTACTCCCGTACACGAGCAGATGCTGCCGGTCCGTCATCCCCGGTTACCTCCCTTGAGTTCCTTGATGCCGTTCGTGTCCCACGATGGGTGGTCGTGCAGAAGGTCGAGCGTGAGCGCGGCGGTCCAGCCGAAGTTGGTGGCTCCGCATGCCTCAACGGTGTACGGGTTGACGTACTCGGCGAACCCGGACGCGTCAGCGGTGTGCAGGATCGCCCTGCGCAGGGCGTCGGCCCGGCCGCGCTCGCCATGCAGCCGGAGCCCGCGCTCAAGCAGCCAGCTGGTGTTGAACCAGGCCGGGCCCCGCCAGTAGCGGTGCGGTTCGAAGGCCTCGCCGAGCAGGTCGTAGCTCGGTACGAGGCGGGTCGTGCCGCCGAGGCCGAAGTGCGGTCCGCTCATCGTCCGTACCAGGGTGGTGGCGATGTCGCGCGGCAGCTTGGGCAGGAGCAGTGGGATCAGCCCGGAGACGCTGCGCTCCGGGATCAGCTCCCCGCCCGGTCCGTCGCCCCGCACGTCGCGGCAGAAGAACATCCCCTCCGCCGGGTCCCACATCCGGGCGATCAGGGCCGCCGTCAGCCGCTCGGCGCGTGCGTGCCGGGCCGTGCCCGTCGCGCCCAGCTCCTGTGCGATCCGGGCCAGCGCGTGCTCGGAGGCGATGAGCAGGGCGTTGAACGCCGGGTCCTCGACGGCGAAGTCGCCGGTCCCGTCGGCGTAGCCGCCGTCGCGGTAGTCCGTCGCGAGGCGCACATAGCGTCCGTAGTCGAGATCCGTGGGCCGGTCCTCGGGCGCCCCGTGGGCGAGGTCGGCGCGGCGGAAGGAGCGGGCGGGGGTGGGCGTCACCCTGCTCAGCGGGGCGTCCCAGCAGGGGCTGTTGTCCATGCCCTGTTCCCAGGGGTGTACGACGGACGCGAGGCCGGCTCCGCCGAGGTCGCGGCGGTGCAGCAGATAGCGGTGCCAGGCGGCGAGGCGGGGATACGTCCGGGCGAGGAAACCGCGCGCCCGGGACAGGCCCGGGTCGGCGCAGTGCACCAGCCAGGCGGCCAGCGCGTGCACCGGTGGCTGCACGATGCCCGAGGTCTGTACGGTGCGCGGGGCGCCGGCGGACTGCCCCGCGGTCGAGGAACGCCAGAAGTCGGGGCTCGGGAAGTAGGCGTCGAGGGGTACGGAGGGGTTGAAGACGATGTGCGGGATGCGCCCGTCACCCCACTGGGCGTCCAGCAGTGTCTCCAGCTCCGTCTGGGCCCGTAACGGTGAGACGTGCCTGAGGCCGATCGCGATGAACGCCGAGTCCCAGGACCACTGGTGGGGATACAGACTGCGGGAGGGCACCGTCGAGGCGCCGGTCCAGTTGGCCTCCAGCACACCGGCGGCTCTGAGATGCAAGGCGTCGTCCGGCGGCGGATCGTATGCGATGTCACGGTCCGCTCGGCGGGCGGTGAGCTGGGCAGTGCGATCCACTCGGGGCTCCCCAAAAGACGTCCGGCCGACCAGTTCGGTCTTAGCCACCGTAGGGTTACGTCTATTTAACACGCAAAACTCAATATGTAATGCAAGCTTGAGAAACACAAGGGGGTGTGCATGAGCGCACGGGGTCAGGTGAGTGCCGGAGAACTGCTCGAACTGGTGCGGAGCGGACGGGCCGTCACACGCGGAGCACTTCAACAGGCCACCGGGCTGTCCCGTGCCACCGTCGGCCAGCGCCTCGACCGGCTGTTCCGCGCGGGCTGGCTGCGCGAGGGCGCCGGCGGCCCGGTCGGCTCCCCGCTCGGCGGCCGCCCGTCCATCACCCTGGAGTTCGACGACGCCCACGCCGTCGTCCTCGCCGCCGATCTGGAGACCCGGCACGCGCGTGCCGCCGTACTGTCGCTGACCGGTGAGATCCTCGCCGAGCACACCGGGACGCTGGTCATCGAGGACGGGCCGGACGCGGTGCTCGGTGACCTGGGCCGCTGGTTCGCCGAGCTGCTGGAGAAGGCGGGCCATCGTGCCGAGGAGGTCTGCGGCATCGGGCTCGCGGTGCCGGGCCCCGTCGACTCCGAGACCGGCCGGGTGGTCCAGCCGCCGATCATGCCGGGCTGGGACGGCTACGACATAAGAGGGCGCCTGGCCAGAGCCTTCACGGAGGCCACCGGCGCCGCCCCCGTCCCGGTCCTGGTCGACAACGACGCCAACCTCATGGCGTACGGCGAACAGCGCACCGGCTTCCCCGACTGCTCGGCGTTCGTGCTGGTCAAGGTGTCGACCGGCATCGGCGCCGGGGTCGTGGTGGACGGCTCGCTGTACCGGGGGATCGACGGGGGCGCGGGCGACATCGGACACATCCGGGTGGGCGCCGACGCGCTGTGCCGGTGTGGGTCCTACGGCTGTCTGGCCGCCGTCGCGAGCGGCGGTGCCGTGGCCCGGCGGCTCGCCGAGAGCGGGGTGCGGGCGGCGTCCGGCTCGGATGTGCGGGATCTGCTGGCGTCCGGGCATCCGGGGGCGGCGGCGCTGGCGCGGGAGGCCGGGCGGCAGGTCGGGGACGTGCTGGTGACCGTGGTGACGCTGCTCAACCCCGGCGTGCTGATGATCGCCGGGGATCTGGCCGGAACCCCCTTCCTCACCGGCGTACGCGAGTTGCTGTACCAGCGGGCGCTGCCGCGCTCCACGGCCCACCTGGACGTCATGACCTCGCGGCTGGGGGAGCGGGCCGGGCTGGTGGGGGCCGGGGCGCTGGTCGTGGAGCATCTGTACGCACCGGAGCGGGTGGAGCAACGGCTGGTCGCGCTGGGGGTGTGACGGGGGTGCGGCAGGTGTTTCGCACCGGGTGTGACGGGCGCGTTTCCATCTCGGGACGCACGTCCGCATGGTGAAATCCGGCGCGCTGTGGCAGCGTGATTCTCGCCACCCTTGATAAGGGTTGCGCTCAGATGAGCGGATCTTGAGCGACTGCACTTCTCCAAGGGGTGGCACTCAGTGCCACCCCTTGATCGTTCATCGATCGAAATCAAACGTGCGGTAAGGGCGCTCATCTGAGCGATTGGCCGCCCTCGTGGGTCGGCTTGCGTTCAAGAAGTGAAAACATCAGCGCGTCATGGCTTGCCAAGCCTTGACTTTCGATCCGCTGGCGGACGGGTGGTTACGGCTGCATGACGCATGAGTGGACGTACCCAGACGCCTTCGATCTGGGTATGTTCCTCGCCGTCAGGGCAGCCACCGCGTCCCGAGGGAGTCGAGACCGTGTCGGAAAACAAAGAACCCCACGTAGCGAAGTTCGTTTACGACTTCACCGAGGGCAACAAGGATCTCAAGGACCTCCTGGGTGGCAAGGGCGCCAACCTCGCCGAGATGACCAACCTGGGGCTCCCCGTTCCTCCCGGCTTCACGATCACGACGGAGGCCTGCAAGGTCTACCTCGAAAGCGGCGAGGAGCCCGCGGCACTGCGTGACGAGGTTAGTGCGCACCTCGACGCCCTTGAGTCCCGGATGGCGAAGAAGCTCGGCCAGCCCGACAACCCGCTGCTCGTCTCGGTCCGCTCCGGCGCGAAGTTCTCGATGCCCGGAATGATGGACACGGTCCTCAACATCGGACTCTCCGACAAGTCCGTGAAGGGCCTCGCCGAGCAGGCCGGCGACGAGCGGTTCGCGTGGGACTCCTACCGGCGCCTCATCCAGATGTTCGGCAAGACGGTCCTCGGCGTCGACGGCGAGCTCTTCGAGGAGGCCCTCGACAAGGCCAAGGAGGCCAAGAAGGTCACGGTCGACACCGACCTGGAGGCCGCCGACCTGAAGAAGCTGGTCACCGCCTTCAAGAAGATCGTCAAGAAGGAGGCCGGCCGGGACTTCCCGCAGGACCCGCGCGAGCAGATGGACCTCGCCATCCACGCGGTCTTCGACTCCTGGAACACCGACCGTGCCAAGCTCTACCGCCGTCAGGAGCGCATCCCCGGCGACCTGGGCACCGCGGTCAACGTCTGCTCGATGGTCTTCGGCAACCTCGGCCCGGACTCCGGCACCGGCGTCGCCTTCACCCGTGACCCCGCCTCCGGCCACCAGGGCGTCTACGGCGACTACCTGCAGAACGCGCAGGGCGAGGACGTGGTCGCGGGCATCCGCAACACCGTGCCGCTCGCGGAGCTGGAGACGATCGACAAGAAGTCGTACGACCAGCTGATGCAGATCATGGAGACGCTGGAGAACCACTACAAGGACCTCTGCGACATCGAGTTCACCATCGAGCGCGGTCAGCTGTGGATGCTCCAGACCCGGGTCGGCAAGCGCACGGCGGGCGCGGCCTTCCGTATCGCCACGCAGCTCGTGGACCAGGGCCTGATCGACGAGGCCGAGGCGCTGCAGCGCGTCAACGGCGCCCAGCTCGCCCAGCTGATGTTCCCGAAGTTCGACGAGGAGGCCAAGGTCGAGCAGGTCGGCCGGGGCATCGCGGCGTCGCCGGGTGCGGCGGTCGGCAAGGCGGTCTTCGACTCGTACACCGCGGTGAAGTGGTCGCGTTCGGGCGAGAAGGTCATCCTGGTCCGCCGGGAGACCAACCCCGACGACCTCGACGGCATGATCGCGGCGGAGGGCATCCTCACCTCCCGCGGCGGCAAGACGTCCCACGCGGCCGTCGTCGCGCGCGGCATGGGCAAGACCTGTGTCTGCGGTGCGGAGGAGCTGGAGGTCGACACCAAGCGCCGCCGGATGACGGTCCCGGGCGGACACGTCGTCGAGGAGGGCGACGTCATCTCCATCGACGGCTCGTCCGGCAAGGTCTACCTGGGCGAGGTCCCGGTCGTCCCGTCTCCCGTCGTGGAGTACTTCGAGGGCCGTATGCACGCGGGCGCCCAGGACGCCGACGAGCTGGTCGAGGCGGTCCACCGCATCATGGCGTTCGCCGACCGCAAGCGCCGGCTGCGGGTGCGTGCCAACGCGGACAACGCCGAGGACGCGCTGCGGGCCCGTCGCTTCGGCGCGCAGGGCATCGGCCTGTGCCGTACGGAGCACATGTTCCTCGGTGAGCGCCGCGAGATGGTCGAGAAGCTGATCCTCGCCGACACCGAGGCGGTGCGCGAGGCAGCCCTCGCGGAGCTGCTGCCGCTGCAGAAGAAGGACTTCGTCGAGCTGTTCTCGGCGATGGACGGCCTGCCGGTGACGGTCCGTCTCCTCGACCCGCCGCTGCACGAGTTCCTCCCCGACATCACCGAGCTGTCGGTCCGCGTGGCGCTGGCGGAGTCCCGCCAGGAGCCGCACGAGAACGAGCTGCGCCTGCTCCAGGCGGTGCACCGCCTGCACGAGCAGAACCCGATGCTGGGCCTGCGCGGCGTCCGCCTGGGCCTGGTCATCCCCGGCCTGTTCACGATGCAGGTCCGCGCGATCGCGGAAGCGGCGGCGGCCCGCAAGAACGCCAAGGGCGACCCGCGCGCCGAGATCATGATCCCGCTCGTCGGCACCGTCCAGGAGCTGGAGATCGTCCGCGAGGAGGCCGACCAGGTCATCGCGGAGGTCGAGGCGGCGACGGGTACGAAGCTGAAGCTCTCGATCGGCACGATGATCGAACTCCCGCGCGCCGCGCTGACGGCGGCCCAGATCGCGGAGGCGGCGGAGTTCTTCAGCTTCGGCACGAACGACCTCACCCAGACGGTGTGGGGCTTCAGCCGGGACGACGTGGAGGCCTCGTTCTTCACGGCGTACCTGGAGAAGGGCATCTTCGGCGTCTCCCCCTTCGAGACGATCGACAAGGACGGCGTCGGCTCCCTGGTCGCGGCGGCGGCCAAGGCGGGCCGCGAGACCCGCCCCGACCTGAAGCTCGGCGTCTGCGGCGAGCACGGCGGTGACCCGGAGTCCGTCCACTTCTTCCACGAGGTGGGTCTGGACTACGTCTCCTGCTCGCCGTTCCGCATCCCGGTGGCCCGCCTGGAGGCCGGCCGCGCGGCGACGCAGTCGGAGGGCAGCGACCACCGCTAGCCCCGACACCGGCCAACGGCAGCCCCTACGGCCGCCGGCCACGGAAACTCCGGAGTCGTCGCCTGTCCCCGACCCTCAAGACCGATGGGCGGCGACTCCGGTGCACCAAAGAGGGCGGCACCCTGTGCGGGGGTGCCGCCCTCCACTGCATTCTGAGTGTGATCAGGGGCTCCAGACCGGGGCGCCCCGCTGGGGACGGGGCGCCAATGCCGCGGGTCGGCTCAGAGGATGAAGACACTCTGGGCTGTGTCCGTTTGGTACGTCTCGCCCGGATAGACCAGCCACTCGACCGGGCCGGAGCAGTCCGGTCCGGAGTGGACCTCGGCGATGGCGTCTGTGTAGTTGCTCACCGAGGACGGGAACCAGTCGACGGCGTAGCAGCCGCTCGGGCTTTCGTACGCAGCGCCGTTGATGACCAGGACGCCTTCCGCCGCGTACGCCGATCCCGGCACCGCGACCGCCAAGGTCGCGGCGGCCGCCAGCGCCCCCAGAGCCACGGCCATGCGTCGTCGAATCATGTTGAGACCCCCTCCACAGAGCAGGCCGCGCACGATGCGGCCCGCCGATGTCACTCAAGGTATTCGATCTAGTGCTGTCCGTATTCGGCGTGCGGAGGCAACCTCCCATCACCGGAGTGCGCCGCCTGGCTTCGGTTGTGACCAAGGCCGGGTTTGCGTCGAGGGTGGGACGCAGGCGTCTTCCAGCCTCAAAGGGCCGGCCGGGAGCAGGAATCGGCCCTGTACGGCCGCCTTGACGGCGTCGGCCATGGGAAGCCACGTCAGCTCTCAGGGAAGTTGGCCGGCGACCGGTGATTTCGCCAACCCGAGGCGACGGCAGGGTCAAGAGCTGGGCCGGGGCGGTCAGAGGGCACAACCCCCCTGCAGTCCCCCTGGTCTCACGCGGGTGAAGTCACCACCCAATTCATCGAGCGTGGGGAAACCGAACACCATGCGCAGACGCGCCACCGCCGCCATAGCAACCGCCGCCGCCTTCAGCGCCGTCCTGGCCGTAGCCGCTCTCGCCGTACCGGCCGCCGGGGCCGATCAGGAGGACTCGGCCACGCAGTTCTGGAACATCGATGTCAACCACGACCGCGACTACACCGTCGGCGTCGAGGCGGCGCGGAAGAGGGTGTTCTCGGTCTCCGCGACGGTCAGCGACCCGTCCGGCGTCCAGAGCGTGTCGTACGAGCTGTGGCACGGGGCGGACCGGGCGAACGCCGACGGCGTTCTGACCGGGGCCGGCCACTGCGTGAAGCTCAACGAGACCACCTCCTTCTGCGAGGCCCTCGTGACCGCCGACCCGAACGCCAACCTCCGCAGCAACGCCCTCGCCGGCGTCTGGACCATCACCCCCGTGGCCACCGACGGCGCCGGCAACGTCACCCGCGGGGACGGCGCCTACCTCGCTCGCATCAAGCGGCAGACCTCCATGTCCCAGACCGTCGCCACCCCGCAGAGGGTGAAGAAGGGTACGAACCTCTCGGTCAAGGCCCGGATGACCGTCGCCGGCTGGGAGACGAACAAGAACGTGCCCCTCATCGGGCACCAGGTGCTGCTCCAGTACCGCAAGGGCACCAGCGGCGCCTTCGTCACGCTGAAGAAGGTCAAGACCGATCGCAACGGCTGGGCCACGGCCACCGTGCCGGCCACGGCGGACGGCGCGTACCGCTACGACTTCGCGGGCACGAGCCTCACCACGGCCACGACCGGCTCGGCCGACTTCGTCGATGTGAGGTGAGCCCGGCCCGATGAAGTGAGCCCGGCCCTGAGAAGTGACCGTCCGTCGCAATCGGCACTGCGGCGGGCGGTGCTCCGGTCGGCGTCGGTCAGGGACGTTCAGGCTCGTCCGGGTCCGTGTCGTCCCCCGATGCCGTATCGCGGCGGCCGAGAACCGTGGTTCCCAGGAGCACCAGGCCGAAGGCCACGACCTTGCCGGTTCCGAAGTAGCCGTTCGCCTCCTCCGGTGCGCCGGGCAGGCCGAAGTAGGTCCATGCCGCCAGGAGGAACCCGAGGGTGATCAGTACGACGGCACCCCACGTGGTGGGCTCCGTCCACCAGGGACGCTGGTCGTCAGCCCGCTCGCCGTTCTGCTCGGCATCGCTCTGCCGCAAGGTCTGTTCTCCCTCTGCACGTGGTGGCCGGGAGGGAAGACGGGGCTGTGGGGAGGGGGGTTCATCGGGCGGGGGGCGGTGTTTGTTCTTGGTTCTCGGTGCGGTCGGTCGCGGGTTTCAGGCGATGATCGCGTCGAGGAACGCCACGAGCGCCAGGAAGGCACCCGCGCCGGTCAGAACGGCCTGTGCCCAAGGCGCCCCGGCCAGCACGGACAAGCCTCCGGCCGCGCACGCGCCCACGATCCCGAAGAGCAGGATCACGGCAGCCCGCAGCGACAACAACGGCTCCGGGGCGGGGTCGGTCCGGCGTCGGCCCATCGAGTGCTCCAAGGAATCCCAACTCGCCGCCAGAGAGCGGCACTTCCTGGAATACTCACGGTTCTCTGAGTATCTTGTACATCTGGTTCGACAAAATCTGACAGCATCGGACTACGGCCCCCCGGCCCGCGCCGAGCAGGAGTGCACGCATGGCCCGTATACGGAGACCCGACGTGGCACCAGGTCCTCTCGCCGACCTGCTGAGGGCCCTGTACCTGCTGCACCTGCGCGGCGGAGAGCCCAGCATGCGCGAACTGGCGGGCCGGACCCGGCTGTTGAGCCATGACACCGTCCATCGGGTCCTGACCCGCTCCGAGACACCGCGCTGGCGTCCGCTTGAGCTGGTGGTGACCGCGCTGGGCGGGGACGTCGAGCAGTTCCGCGATCTCTGGGTGGCGGCACGGCTGGCCGAGGCGGGTCAGGACCCGATGGACGGCGACTTGGGCGACGCACGGACGGAGGCCGTCGGCGGTCGGCGGGCCGTCGGGACGGGGACCCGTGCCGGGCCGTCCACGTCGAGTCGGGGGGCTCGGATCCGGCGCCAGGGCGGAGACAGGACGCGTGTCCTGGTCGTCGACCGGCATCCGCTCTGGCGGCGCGAGGTCGCCACGCAGTTGACCGCGGCGGGATGCGAAGTCGTCGCCACCGTCGGCGAGATGGTCGGAGCCGTGCGGGAGGCGCGGGCCAGGGCGCCCCATGTGGTGGTGGCGGGGATGGATCAGCCGGACGCCTCAGGTGCCCGGCTCTGCCGCCAGCTGCGGGCCGGCGAAGTGGCCGCGCCCGTCCTGGTCTTCTCCGCCAGCCGATCGCCGCAGGATGTACGGCAGGCCCTGGCAGCGGGAGCTTCGGGATACGTCCACAAGTCGTCCACGCGTGAGGAGCTCATCGACGCCGTACGCCGAACGGCCGCAGGCGAGCGGGTGTTCAGCCCGGGGCTGGCCAGTGACTCCGACCACGAACCTCTCACTTCCCGCGACGCCCCCGCACCAGGCCTCACCGCACGGGAGACCGAGATCCTGAGCCTGGTCGCCAGAGGCAGCAGCTACCGCGAAGTCGCCCAACGCCTGGGTGTATCCGTGCGTACGGTCCAGCTCCACGTACAGCGACTGCTGGAGAAACTGGGCCTGCACAGCCGAATCCAACTGGTCCGCTACGCGGTCGAGCACGGCCTGGTCGACGGGACGGTCATGCGAGCGTGACGGTGATGCGAGCGTGACGGGACCGGGGGGCGGGCGGCTCTCCGTGTGCCCGGCTCCGCCGCCCCCCTTCCCCCGCTCCGCCCCCGCCCCCGTCCGCTCAGCCCACCAACGGCGGTCGCCCCGCGTAGTCGTCGTACCCGCGGCCGTACTCGCCCGGCATCGGGCGCGTGTCCAGGTAGAACCACTCGGCGTCCGGGCCGGGCGGTGAGGGGTGGGCGGCCGGTGGGTAGGGCTGCGTCGGCCCCGATGCCGGCTCGGATGGGGTGGCTGCCGCTGCCGCCGATGCTGCTGCCCCCGCCTCTGCCCCTGTCGCCGGCCCCGGCATCAGCAGTTCCACCCGCAGGCCCAACCCCCGTTGCTGCGCCGTGAATTCCTCCACCTGGTTCCGGCAGGCGTGGTCCAGGTGGGTCACGCCGGTCAGGTCCAGGCGGATGCGGGGCTTGCCCGAGGCCGCTGCGGATTCCAGGGCCTCGATGACCTGGGGGAGTCGTAGGAACGTCGCGTTGCCGGCCATGACGACCTTCGCGGTGTCGTCCTCGATGTGCTGTCGGATCACCGTCCGGGACATGCGCAGGGCCGCCAGTACGATGCCGGCCGCGAGGCCGATCAGGACGCCCTCCAGGAGGGCCGTCGCCACGATGACCAGGGTCGTCACCGTCATCACCACGAACTCGCCCCGGTCCTGCCGCCACATCTTCGGGAACTCCTCCGGCGCGAACAGCTTCCAGCCGCTGTACACGAGGACGCCGGCGAGTACCGAGATCGGGATCAGGGCCAGGACCTGCGGCAGCAGCAGCGCGAAGGCCAGGAGCCACAGGCCGTGCAGGGTGCGGGAGATGCGGGTCTTCGCGCCCGCCTGGACGTTCGCCGAGCTGCGGGCGACGACCGCCGTGATCGGGAGGGCGCCGAGGATGCCCGCGATCGTGTTGCCGGCGCCCTGGGCGATGAGTTCGGTGTTGTAGCGGGTGCGCGGGCCGCTGTGCATACGGTCCACGGCGGCCGCGGTGAACAGGCTCTCCGCGGAGGCGATCACCGTGAACGTGAGGATGGAGGTGAGGATCGCGGTATCCGCCAGACCCGCGAACTCGTCCGCTCCCGGCACCCTCACCGACGCCAGCAGATTGCCCACCTGGAGCGTCTTCACGTCCACCCCGGGCAGCGCGGCGACCACGATGCCGACGGCGACCGCCACCAGCGCGGCCGGGATCCGCTTCACCGGGCCCGGCACCTTCTTCCACACGAAGCTCAGCACGACCGTGGCGATGCCGAGCAGCGTGGCGATCATCGCCTGCGGATCGGTGAGGACGTCGGCGAACAGGCCCGGGATCCCGGCCATGTTCTCGATCGGCGTGCCGGGCGCCTTCGCGTCGGCCATCGGGTACGCCTGGCTGAACATCAGCGGCAGCCCGATGCCGGCCAGCATCCCCTGCACCACGGCGAGGGAGATCGCCTGGAACATCCGGCCCAGGCGTACGACGCCGAGGACGATCTGCAGGATGCCCGAGAACAGGACGATCACGCCGAGCATCGCGAGCCCGTGCTCCGCCACCGTCTCCGCGACCAGCGCGGCGAGCCCGGCGGCCGGGCCGCTGACCTGAAGCGTGCTGCCCCGTACCGCGCCGACGACCAGACCGCCGATCACCCCGGAGATGATCCCCAGTTCGGCGGGCACACCGGAGGCGACGGCCACGCCGATGCACAGCGGCAGGGCGACGAGGAAGACGACGAGGGAGGCGGTGATCTCGGTGGCGAGGTCGGGTTTGGCACCGGACTTCGCCGATGGCGCCCCTGCGCCAGGTCCTGTGTTCCCAGGTCCTGTGTTCCCAGGTCCTGTGTTCCCAGGTCCCGTGCTCCCCGGCCTCGTGTTCCCCGGTCCCGTGCTCTTCGGCCCCGTGCTCTTCGGGGCGGGAGCCGCCTTCGTGCGTCCCGGGCCGCGACTGCGCGCATGCGCCCCGCTCATCCGCTATGCACCCGGAACCGGCCGTCCCCCTCCAGCTCGTGCACCTGCCCGGTGTCGACCTCGTAGTACCAGCCGTGCAACCGCAGCCGCCCCGTGTCCAGCCGCTGCCGCACCACCGGGTAGGTCCGCAGTACGGCGAGCTGGTTGACGACATTGCCCTGGGAGACGTCCGGCAGGGACGGGTCGTCGGAGGCGGTCGTGAGGATCGGGGTCAGTTCGGGGCGGGCCAGTCGGAGCCAGGCGTCCACGCCCGGCAGCGCGGTCAGGTCGTCGCCGGACTTCAGGGCGCCCATCGCGCCGCAGTGTGAGTGACCGCACACGACGATGTCCTGAACCCCGAGCACCTCCAGTGCGTACTCGATGGTGGCGGCCTCCCCGGACGCGCCGGGGCTGCCGTACGGCGGCACGATATTGCCCGCGTTGCGCAGCTCGAATATCTCTCCGGGGCGTGCGCCGGTAATCAGGGCGGGTATGACCCGTGAGTCCGCGCAGGTAATGAAGAGGGCCTCGGGATATTGCCCGTCGGCCAGTTTCCGGTATTCAACGCTCTCGAAATCCACCCGTCGTTTGAATGAACGGGCACGATCCAGCAATGCCTTCAACGCAGCCTCCTCGGCTGGGAGTTCGGCCAGGTCATCACAGCGTAGAGAGGGCCGCACCAGACGAAGGTTAAGTGAAGGCCAGAGCCCGCCCAGGAATTGGACATTCTTTGTCGCAAGCCCATGAAAGCGCTTGTTCCCTGTAGCGTGTCGACTCCAGGGCAGAGAATGTGAATTCAAGAGACGGGACTCAACAGAACCCATGGGCATACAAGTGCTGCTCATCGAGGACGACGAGACGATCGCCGAACCGCTCATCGAGGGGCTGGCGCATTTCGGGCTGACGGTGGATCACGTCACCACCGGGACCGAGGGGTTGAGAAGGCCGTACGGCGATGTCGTCCTGCTCGACCTCGGGTTGCCGGACATGGACGGCATCGACGTCTGCCGCGGCATCCGGCGGCTCTCGGACGTACCGGTCATCATCCTGAGTGCGCGGGGTGAGGAGGCCGACCGGGTGCTGGGGCTGGAGCTCGGCGCCGACGACTATCTGGCGAAGCCGTTCAGTGTGCGGGAGCTGGTGGCACGCGTGCGGGCGGTGACCCGGCGTACCCAGCGCATGGAGGCGGCGGGGGCGGAGCCGGTGCGTGCGGCGACGCCGGCCGGGAGTGGCCGTACGGAAGCGCTGGTGGAGCGGCTGCGTGCGGCGGCCGGGGTGTCGGCGGGGGCGGAAGCGGACCCGGAACCGGTGGCCGCCGTACCACCCGCGCCCCTGTCGTTCGAGGCCGCGCCACCCCCGCCCCCGTCCTACGAGGCCGCGCCGCCGAACCCGTCGTACGACGACACCGCGCCGCAACCCCCGTACGCACCCGGCCCCCTCGTCGTCGACCGCCGTACCCGTCAGGTCTGGGTCGGCGAGGTGCCCGTCACCCTCACTCCGAAGGAGTTCGAGCTGCTGGCGCTGCTGACCGAGGATCCGGGGGCCGTCTACTCCCGGCAGCAGATCCTGGACCGGGTGTGGGATCCGCACTACGAGGGGCCGACCAAGACGCTGGACGTCCATGTCGCCTCGCTGCGGCGGAAGTTGGGCGACCCGGCGTGGATCCAGACGCTGCGCGGGGTCGGCTTCCGGCTGGCGGTGCAGACCGAGCCGGGCGGGCAGCAGGTGTCCTCGCCATGACCCGCCGGCTGCTGCTCAGCTACGTCAGCCTCGCCGCGCTGGTGCTGCTGTGCCTGGAGATCCCGCTGGGCTTCGTCTACTCGCGCAGTGAGCGGGAGCGGGTGGTGAACGCGGCGAAGGACGAGGCCGAGTCGGTGGCGGCGTACGCGTCGCTGTCCCTCAGCACCGGCCGGGCCGAGCGTGACCTGCCCCGTCGGGTGGCCCACTGCGCCGAGCGCATCGGCGGCAAGGTGGTGATCGTGGACGCCGCGGGCGCCCTGCTCGCCGCCTCGCATCCGATGGCCGCCGTCATGTCGGCCGACCTCGCCTCCCGCCCCGGGATCGCGGCCGCCCTCCGAGGCACCTCCACGGTGGACGTCCGTACGTCGACCATCGGCGGCGTCGAGTACCTCTCGGTCGCCGCGCCGATCCGGCACGACTCGGGGCTCCAGGGCGCGGTGTGGCTGACGCTGCCGACGCGGACGGTGCACGAGCGCGTCCATCACGTCTGGCTGCTGCTCGCCGTCGGCGGGGCCGGGGTCCTCACCACGGTCGCCGGGGTCGCTTTCGGCATTGCCCGCTGGACCGGCCGGCCCATCCGGGAACTGGAGGAAGCCACCGACGAATTGGCGGACGGCGGTCTCGCCACTCCGGTGACGATCACGAAGGGCCCGCCCGAAGTACGGCGTCTCGCCGCCGCGTTCAACCGTACGGCCGCCCGGCTCGCCCATCTCCTCGCCGCCCAGCACGCGTTCGCGGGCGAGGCCTCCCATCAGCTGAAGACACCGCTCGCGGCGCTGCGGCTGCGGCTGGAGAACCTGGAACCCAGTGTCGCCGTGCGGGGCCGGGGGAGCCTCGCCGCCGCGGTGACCGAGACGGACCGGCTCTCCCGGCTGGTGGAGGGCCTGCTGGCGATGGCCCGGCTGGAGGAGGACGCCGCGATACCGGGGCCGGTCGACGTCGGAGGCGTCTGTGCGGAGCGGCACCGCACCTGGCAGCCGCTGTTCGAGAAGCAGCGGGTGAGCCTCGTACTGTTCGCGGGCAGCGTGGGGCCGGTGCTGGCGGTGCCGGGCGGGGTCGAGCAGATCGTGGACAATCTGCTGTCCAACGCCCTGCGCGCCTCACCGTCCGGCTCCACCGTGACGATGGAGCTACGGCTCCATGTGGCGGCCCGGCGTGCGCTGCGCGACGCCCGTCCCGCCTGGGTGGACCTGCACATCACCGACGAGGGTCCCGGTATGACGCCGGAGCAGCGCGCCCGCGCCTTCGACCGTTTCTGGCGGGCGCCGGGCGCCCCCAAGGGCGGGACGGGGCTGGGGCTTTCGCTGGTGCAGCGGCTCGCGCACGCGAGTGGCGGGGAGGCGAGTCTGCACGCGGCGGCCGCGGGCGGGCTGGACGTGGTGATCCGGCTGCCGTCGGCGGAGCCGCCGCGGGAGGGGCACGCGCCGGTCGCGGAGCGGTCCGGGCAGCGGAAGCGAGGGGTTCCGGCGTTGCGTGCGTGAGCGCACACTGGCGGGCACTCAGAGGGGCGCAGGCGGGTGGTGATGCGCCGGGGAGCGTGCGCGGTCGGCATTCACGTGAGCGCTCTTGAGGGGCGCACAGTCAGCACTCAGGCAGGCCGTCCGACAGTCATGCGTTGGCCACGGTCCGTCAACCAACCGCCCCTAGGTTCCAAGCCGCCCCCCTCGTACGACCCCGTCGCCGACCGGTGGCGGGGCGGTACTCCACCTCTTGGAGTGAGAGTGGAACGTCGTAACCTCCTGCGTGCGGCCGTCCTCGGCGGCACCACCGCCGCGCTCGGCGGCAGCCTGTGGCGTGGCGCCGCGTACGCCGCGCCGGCCCAGCCCGGCCCCGGCCCCTACGGGGCGATCGGCTCCCCCGACGCCAACGGCATCAGACTCCCCAGCGGTTTCACCAGCCGCGTCATCGCCCGCTCCGGCCAGACCGTCTCCGGAACGTCGTACAGCTGGCACAACGCCCCTGACGGCGGCGCCTGTTACGCCGACGGCAGCGGCTGGATCTACGTCTCCAACTCGGAGATCAACCCCTCCGGCGGGGCGAGCGCGGTGAAGTTCTCGTCGGCGGGCGCGATCACGGGCGCCTACCGGATCCTGTCCAACACCCGCCAGAACTGCGCGGGCGGCAAGACCCCCTGGAACACCTGGCTGTCCTGCGAGGAGGTGTCCCTCGGCTACGTCTACGAGACCGACCCCTTCGGCGTGAACGCGGCGGTCCGGCGGGACGCGATGGGCCGCTTCAAGCACGAGGCGGCGGCCGCCGACCCGGTGCGCCAGGTCATCTACCTGACCGAGGACGAGACCAACGGCCGCTTCTACCGCTTCGTGCCGACGACCTGGGGCGACCTGTCCGCCGGCACGCTCCAGGTGATGGTCGCGGGCAGCGGCACGTCCGGCTCCTTCACCTGGGCCAACGTCCCCGACCCGGACGGCTCCCCGACGACCACCCGGACCCAGGTCTCGGGCTCCAAGTCCTTCAACGGCGGCGAGGGCTGCCACTACGCCAACGACACGGTCTGGTTCACGACCAAGGGCGACAACCGGGTCTGGCAGGTCAACCTCGCCAACAGCACCTACGAGCTGGCCTACGACGACTCCCTCGTCAACGGCACGGCCCCGCTCACCGGCGTCGACAACATCACCGGCTCCTCCTCCGGCGACCTGTTCGTCGCCGAGGACGGCGGCAACATGGAGATCTGCCTGATCACCCCGGACGACGTCATCGCCGTGTTCCTGCGGATCGACGGCCAGTCGAGCTCGGAGATCACGGGCCCGGCCTTCTCCCCGGACGGCACACGGCTGTACTTCTCCAGCCAGCGGGGCACGTCGGGCAGCTCGTCGGGCGGCATCACATACGAGGTGACGGGCCCGTTCCGCTCATAACGGTCACGAATTAGACACACCTCCTTCACATCCGGTCACCGAGCATTACGGTCATCCCCTCACGCAACACCAGTGGGGGGATGACATGACCAATCCGTACACCGCACCATCCATGCCGCGACCGCCCTTCCGCCCCGCCCCCAGATGGGCACGGAAGCGCTACGTACTTCCGGCGCTCGGCCTGGCCTTCTTCCTGGGCATCGGCGCGGGGGCGTCCGACCAGGGCTCGAAGACCTCCGACGCGAAGCCGGCGGCGGCCTCACCGCGGCCCACGGTCACCGTCACGACGACGACGACGGCCCCGGCGGAGGAACCCGAACCGGCGCCGACCGTGACCGCCACCAAGACGGTCAAGGTCACCAGGACGGTCACGGCGACACCCGCGGCCGACGCCGACGCCGGGTCCGTCTCCGGTGACGGCAGTGGCTCGTCCGGCGGCGACGGCGGCTCGTCCGGTGATGACGTCTACTACGCCAACTGCAGCGCGGCCCGGGCCGCCGGTGCTGCGCCGATCTACCGGGGCGAGCCCGGCTATGCCTCCCATCTGGACCGTGACAACGACGGCGTGGCCTGCGACAGCTGAGCGTGGTCTCGCCCGAAGGGGGCGGCGGGGGCAGGATTGAGGGTGTCGCAACGCCTTCCGGTAGCCGGGAAAGGAGCTCGGTCATGTCCGGATGGAACACGCTCGACATCCCCGATCAGAGCGGGCGCGTCGCCGTCGTCACCGGGGCCAACAGCGGGCTCGGGTATGTCACGGCGCGGGAGCTGACGCGGCGCGGTGCCCGGGTGGTGCTCGCGTGCCGGAGCGAGGCGCGGGGTGCGGCGGCGCGGGACCGGATGGCTGCCGAAGTGCCGGGCGCCGACGTCGAGTTGAGGCGGTTGGACCTCGGGGACCTCGCCTCCGTGCGGGAGTTCGCCGAGACCTTTCCGTACGACCGGCTCGACCTGCTCGTGAACAACGCCGGGGTGATGGCCCTGCCGTACGGCACCACGGCGGACGGGTTCGAGACGCAGTTCGGGGTGAACCACCTGGGGCACTTCGCGCTCACCGGTCTGCTGCTGCCCACGCTGCTCGGCACGCCCGGCGCGCGGGTGGTGACCGTCTCCAGTCCGGTGCACGCGATGGCCAACATCGACGTCCGCGACCTCAACAGCGAGCTGCGGTACCGGCGCTGGACCGCCTACGCCCGCTCCAAGACCGCCAACCTGCTCTTCACGCACGAGCTGGCGCGCAGGCTGGCGGCGCGGGGGACGGCGGACGTGGTGGCCGCCGCGGCTCATCCCGGGTACGCGGACACCAATCTGCAGACCGCGGGGCCGCGGATGGCGGGGCGCCGGGCCGGGGAGTCGTTCATGCGTATCGGCAATCGCGTCTTCGCGCAGTCGGCCGAGGCCGGTGCCCTGCCCACCCTGTACGCAGCCACCGCCCCCGAAGTCCGCCCCGACTCCTTCACCGGCCCGTCCTTCGCCATGTGGCGCGGGTCGCCGGCCCCGTCCTGGCGGGCACCGTGGACGCTCGACGACCGGGCGGGTGAACTCCTGTGGGATGCGTCGGAGCGGCTGACGGGGGTGACCTACGACGCCCTCAAGGTGTGAGCGCTTGGGTGTCGCAGGTCTCCGGTCAGCCGCTCCGGGCTAGGCGCTTCGCACCTCGTACGTCGTGATCCGCACCGCCTCGTCGTCCAGGCACTGCCCGGTCTCCAGGTCGAACCGCTGCTTCAGCAGGGGCGAGGCCACGAACGGGCGGCCCTGGTGGGTGCCGGTCAGGCCGCGGGAGAGGACCGCCGCGCCGCCGAACGGGTCGCGGTTGTCGATGGCGTACAGCTGTCCGGCGCGGTCGCGGAAGAGGGCCACCTGGTTGCCGTCCGGCAGCAGGGCCGCCACACCGCGGCCGGGGAGCAGCCGGGTCAGGTCGCAGACCGTCAACCAGTCCTCGTCCAGCCGTACTTGGACCTTCAGGTCGGTCGTCTCGGGTGCCAGGGTCATCGCTGGGCGCTTCCTTCCAGGGGACGGTGGCCGATGGTCAGCAGCGGCAGGTCGGGCTTGATCTGGTCGCGCTCGGGGACGAAGCCGACGACCGGGTCGGGGGTGTCGGGGGCGTTGATGAAGGAGACGAAGCGGGCCAGCTTCTCCGGGTCGTTGATGGTCTCCGACCATTCGTCGCGGTAGTTCGCGACATGGGCCGCCATCAGCGTCTCCAGCTCCTCGCAGATGCCGAGGGAGTCCTCCACGACCACGTCACGGACGTGGTCCAGGCCGCCGGGGATCCGCTCCAGCCACACGCTCGTGCGCTCCAGGCGGTCCGCGGTGCGGATGTAGAACATCAGGAAGCGGTCGATCAGGCGGATCAGCTCGGCGTCGGTCAGGTCCTGCGCGAGGAGGTCCGCGTGGCGCGGGGTCGCGCCGCCGTTGCCGCCGACGTAGAGGTTCCAGCCGTTGGCGGTGGCGATCACGCCGAAGTCCTTCGACTGGGCCTCAGCGCACTCGCGCTGGCAGCCGGAGACCGCCGACTTCAGCTTGTGCGGCGACCTCAGGCCCCGGTAGCGCAGCTCCAGGTCGATCGCCATCCGGACCGAGTCCTGGACGCCGTAGCGGCACCAGGTCTGGCCCACACAGGACTTCACGGTGCGCAGCGACTTGCCGTACGCGTGCCCGGACTCGAAGCCCGCGTCCACCAACCGCGCCCAGATCAGGGGGAGTTGCTCGACCCGGGCACCGAACATGTCGATGCGCTGGCCGCCGGTGATCTTCGTGTAGAGGCCGAAGTCCCGGGCGATCTCGCCGATCACGATCAGGCCCTCGGGGGTGATCTCACCACCGGCGATCCGCGGGACGACCGAGTACGAGCCGTTCTTCTGGATGTTGGCGAGGAAGTGGTCGTTGCTGTCCTGCAGCGACGCCTGCTCGCCGTCCAGGACATAGCCGCTCGCGCCGATCGTCGGGGCGAGGGAGGCGATGATCGAGGCGACCGCCGGCTTGCAGATCTCGCAGCCGTCGCCGCCCTTGGCGCCGTCGCGGCCGTAGCGGTCGAGGAGGTCCTGGTAGGTGTTGATGCGCAGGGCGAGGACGATCTCGTAGAGCTCCTCGCGGGTCTGCGAGAAGCAGCCGCACAGGCCCTTGTCGACCTCGACGCCGGACGCCTCCAGCTCGGCGGTGACCAGCTGGCCGAGGACCTTGACGCAGGAGCCGCAGCCCGTGCCGGCCTTGGTGCACTTCTTCACCTCGGGCACGGTCGTGCACTGGTGGTCGGTGACCGCGCCGCGGATGGTGCCCTTGGTGACGTTGTGGCAGGAGCAGATGACCGCCTCGTCGGGGAGGGCCGACGGGCCGAGCTGGGCGGGGGCGCCCGCACCGGCCGGCAGCACCAGCGACTCGGGCGAGACCGGCGGGACCGAGCCGGTGAAGGCCTTCAGCGTGCCGTACGCGTCCGCGTCGCCGACCAGGATGCCGCCGAGCAGCGTGCCGTCACGGCCGATGACCAGCTTCTTGTAGAGCCCGGCGCGGGAGTCGGAGTACACGACGTCCAGGCAGTCCTCGGCGGTGCCGTGCGCGTCACCGAAGGACGCCACGTCCACGCCGAGCAGCTTCAGCTTGGTGGAGAGGTCGGCGCCCGTGAAGGTCAGCTGCTCCGACTCGTCGTCGGCGATCGTCGCGGCGGCCGTCTCGGCCTGCTCGTAACCCGGGGCCACCAGACCGTACACCCGGCCGTCCGAGGCCAGCGCGCACTCGCCGATCGCGAACACATGCGGGTCGGCGACCGTACGGCACTGCTCGTCCACCGTGATGCCGCCGCGCTCGCCGACGGTGAGGCCGCAGTCGCGGGCCAGCTGGTCGCGGGGGCGGACACCGGCGGAGAACACCACCATGTCGGTGGCGAGTTCGGAGCCGTCGGAGAGCTTCATGCCGGTGACGGCGCCCTCGTCGTCGATGACGATCTCCTGCGTGCCCACACCGGTGTGGACGGTCAGGCCCATGTCCTCGATCGTGCGCAGCAGCGCCGCGCCGCCGCCCTCGTCCACCTGGACGGGCATCAGCCGGGGCGCGAACTCCACGATGTGGGAGGTGAGTCCGAGCCCCTTCAGGGCACCGGCCGCCTCCAGACCGAGCAGACCGCCGCCGACCACGGCACCCGTCGTGCGGGTCTTCGCGTACTCCTCGATGGCGAGGAGGTCCTCGATCGTGCGGTAGACGAAGCAGCCCTTGGCGTCCTTGTTGGGGACCGGCGGCACGAACGGGTACGAGCCGGTGGCGAGGACGAGGGTCTCGTACTCGAAGACCTCGCCGGACCTGGCGGTGACCTTCTTCGCCTCGCGGTCGACGGAGACGGCCGGGTCACCGACGTACAGCTCGATGCCGTGGTCCTTGATGAACTCCAGGTCCGTCATGGAGAGGTCCTCGGGCGTCTTGCCCGAGAAGTACGAGGTGAGCGCCACGCGGTCGTACGCCGGACGCGGCTCCTCGCACAGCACGACCACGCGGTGCGTGGCGGTCAGGCCGCGCTCGGCGAGTGCTTCGAGGAAGCGCTGGCCGACCATGCCGTGGCCGACGAGCACGATCGTGGGGGTGGCCTCCGTGGCCTCCGGGGTGGCGGTCATCAGGAGCCTCCATCGTTGGTGAGCAGGTGGAGCAGGGGGCCGTCGTCGGGGAGCGGCTCTGCTCCCTCCCAGGCGCGGGCGAGCGCGCCGACGGTGCCGAGTTCGCCGACGAGGACCCCGCCGACCAGGCGGTCGTCGCGGACGACGACCTTGCGGTAGGTGCCGCGGGTGGCGTCGGCGAGCTGCACGACGTCGTCGCCGGGCAGGGCCTCCGTCTCGCCGAACGCGGCGAGGTCGAAGGAGCCCAGCGGGCTGTCCTGACCGGCGAGGGTGAGCCGGGTCAGCGCCCGGGTGCCGGTGTAGCGGGCGGCGCCGCCCCCGGCCAGTGACTCGGCGAGCACGTCGGCCTGTTCGAGCGCGGGCGCGGCCAGCCCGTACACGGTCCCGTCGTGCTGTGCGCAGTCGCCGACGGCCCGGATGTGCGGGTCGGACGTACGCAGTTCGTCGTCCACGACGATCCCCTTGCGCACCTCCAGTCCCGCGGCCTGAGCGAGGCCCGCACGCGGGCGGACGCCGCAGGCCAGGACCACGATGTCGGCGTCCAGGGCATAGCCGTCGGCCATCTCCACCGAGCGGACCGCGCCGCCGACACAGCGCACGTCACGGACCCGGCACTCGGTGTGGATCTCGACGCCCAGGTCCTTCAGGTGCCGCTGTACGAGCTTCGAGGCGCTCGGGTCGAGCTGGCGCTCCATGAGCCGCTCGCCCTGCTGGGCGAGGACCACCTGTGCGCCGCGCAGCGCCAGGGCCCGGGTCGCGGAGACCCCGAGCAGCCCGCCGCCGATGACGACGGCCTTGACTCCCGGCCGTACGGCCTTGGAAAGCCCCAGGCAGTCGTCCATGGTCCGGAACGCGTGCACCCCCTCGGGCAGCACATGGTCCGGGGTGAACAGACCGCGCAGCGGCGGCAGCACCGGGTTGGAGCCGGTGGCCAGGACGAGCGTGTCGTATGCGATCTCCGACCCGTCCGCGAGCTGTACGGTCCGCAGCTCGCGGTCGATGCCGGTGACCCGGCCGCGCGTGAGCTCCGCGGGCGCCGGGAGGGCGATCACCTCGGGGCTGTAGCGTCCGGCCAGCACCTCGGCGAGCAGCACCCTGTTGTACGGGCGGTGCTCCTCGTCGCCGACGAGCGTCACGGGCGTGCCGAGCTCGCCGAGCCGCCGGGCGAGCCGTACGCCCGCGAGGCCGGCGCCGATCACCACCACACGCGTATTCGAGGTCATGTCCAGGAGCGTGCGTTGCCGGTGTTTCCCGACCGCATCACCCCTGTTTCCCGCGAGGAACGCTGCCCTCAGCGGGGGCCGGGAGCCGGTGTGAGGGTTCGAAGGGGGAGGCAGGGGCGGGCTGTGAGGTCGGCGGCACCGGACAAAGCCCGTCAAGATCGCTTTTCCGTCACCGGGCCGGTCCTCGAACCTCAGATACTCCTCATGTACATGGACCGCACACGCACCCTCTGCCTAGGGTCGCGATCATGCCCGACATATCGCTGACCATGGTCGTCGTCCTGTGTATCGCAGCTCTCGGGGCCGGCTGGATCGACGCCGTGGTCGGCGGCGGAGGCCTGCTCCTGCTCCCGGCCCTGCTGCTCGGCCTCCCGGCGAGCACCCCGGCCGCGTACGCGCTCGGCACCAACAAGGCCGTCGCCATCGTCGGCACGTCGGGCGCCGCGGTGACGTACGCCCGCAAGGCACCCGTGGACGTGCGCCTCGCGGTACGCATCGGGCTGGCGGCGCTCGCGGGCAGCTCCGCCGGCGCCTTCTTCGCGGCCGGCATGAGCACCGAGGTGCTGAAGCCCGTGATCATGGTGGTGCTGCTCGCCGTGGCCGCCTTCGTGATCCTGCGCCCCGCCTTCGGCACGGCCCCGGCGACGGGTCCGGCCACCCGCCGCCAGGTCCTCTCCGCGATCGGCCTCGCGGGCTTGGGCATCGGCTTCTACGACGGCCTGATCGGACCCGGCACCGGCACGTTCCTGGTCCTCACCCTCACCGCGGTCCTCCACCTCGACCTCGTCACCGCGTCCGCCACCGCCAAGATCGTCAACTGCTGCACCAACGCGGGCGCCCTGGCCACCTTCGCCTGGCAGGGCACGGTCCTGTGGCAACTGGCCGCCCTGATGGCCGTGTTCAACCTGGCGGGCGGCATGCTGGGGGCCCGTACCGCACTGAAGAAGGGCAGCGGTTTCGTCCGGGGCGTGCTGCTGACGGTGGTGTTCGCACTGGTGGCGAAGCTGGCGTACGAGCAGTGGGTGGCCTAGGCCCTGTCGGCCCGGCTCTACGCCCGCCGCAGGTCCAGCAGTTCGACCGCGCCGGTGGTGTCCTCGTCGCCGTGCCCCTCGGCGAGCCAGCGCTCCAGCAGGGACATGTACGGCGTCAGCAGCTCCGGGCTCACCCCCTGCTCCTCGGCCGTGGCCAGCAGGGTGGCGTTGCCCGCGACCTGCATCGCGAGGTTGGAGACGACGTCGCCGCCGTAGTCGCCGCTCCGCACCTGCTCGGCCGCCGTGAGCGCGGAGGGCGCCATCGCCCCGAGCCAGGACACGAGCAGCGGCGCGAAGTCCTTCGGGGCGACGTCCTCCCGGCGGATCAGCGCGAAGGCGTGCAGGATGCCGGCGAACATGCCGCTCATCGCGCTCAGCAGCGCCACGTCGTGCAGCGCCGCGAAGCCCGGGTCCGCGCCCACATACCGGGTGCCGGCCGGGACGGCGAGGGTGTCGGCGTGCTCCTCGAAGAGGCCGGGCGAGCCGCTGTAGAAGACATACGCCCCCGACTCCGCGGCCCCGATCATCGGCGGTACGGCCATGATCCCCGCGTCCAGGAAGCGGGCGCCGCGCGCTTCGGCCCAGGCGGCGCGGGCGCGGCCCTGGGCGGGCGTTCCGGTGGTGAGATCGACCAGGTCACGGCCGGTGAGGTCGGCGCCTTCGAGGGCCTCGCCGACTGAGGCGTCGTCCAGCAGACAGACGACCACCAGCCGGTTCGCGGCCACCGCCGCCGCGGCGCTCGCGGCGACGGTGGCGCCCTCGGCGGCCAGGGGTTCGGCCCGGGCCGGGGTGCGGTTCCAGACGGTCACCGGGTGCCCGGCGGCGAGCCAGGCACGGGCCAGGGCGGTGCCCATGGCGCCGGTGCCGAGGAGGGTGAGCGGGGTCGGGACAGTGGGGGCAAGTGCGTTGTCAGTCATGGCGTTTAGGCTCGTCGCAAGGGAATGGCCCGCTCAAGTACGTACTTACGAGTGGGTGGTTACCGCGGGGAAAGAGTCCAGGCAGGGGGAGGGGTGCCATGGCGGTCGGTCGGCGGCCGGGGGCGTACGTCTGTGGAATCGACGCGGCGATGGACGTGGTGGGCGGGAAGTGGAAGGTGCTCATCCTCTGGGCGCTGAGCGTGCGTCCGTGCCGTTTCGGGGAGCTGCGCCGGGAGGTGAAGGGCGTGACGGAGAAGGTGCTCGCCGCACAGTTGCGGGAGCTGGAGGCCGACGGCATCGTCCACCGGGAGGCGTACGACGAGGTGCCCCCGCGCGTCGAGTACTCACTGACGCCGCTCGGCACGACGCTCAACGCTGCTCTGGCCCCGCTGGGGACATGGGGCCGGGAGAACATCCTTCAAGAGCGTGCGCAGGAGTCAGCGACCGCCGCCGACCAGATGCGCGAAGACCACGACATTGCCCCGATACCCGGTCGACCGTGAGTAACCGCCGCCGCAGGTGATCACCCGCAGCTCGGGGCGTGGCGCCGGGCCGTACACCTTCTCGTCGGGGAAGGCCTTCGCGTCGTACACCTCGACGGCGTCCACGGAGAAGCGCGCCGTGCCGCCGTCGCGCCGGTCCACCTCGATCACGGTGCCCTTGCGCAGGGCGCCGAGCCGGTAGAAGACGGCGGGCCCGTCGGCGTTGTCGACATGCCCGGCGACGATCGCGGTGCCCGTCTCACCGGGCGTGGTCCCGGCCTCGTACCAGCCGGCGAGGTTCTTCCGCTCGGCGGGCGGCACATCGAGGCTGCCGGTCTTCGTCAGGCCCAGGCCCATGAGGGGGGCGTCGACGCGGATGGCGGGTATGCGGATGCGGTCGGGAGGGGAGGGCGGGAGCGCGGGGGCGGCGGAGCGCGGGGCGCGCGGGTGGGTGTGCGCCCCCCTCGACTCCCCGGATTCCCCGGCTTCCCCGGTGTGCGGGGCCTCCCCGCCGTCCCCGGCCCCGCTGGCCTGCGCGGCCGACGGCTGGGGCGGGGCTTTCGTGTCGGCGCCGCTGCTCAGCAGCCAGGCGCCGGAGCACAGGGCCAGTACGGTGACGACGGCTATCGCGCCGTTGCCGACGCCGCGGTGAACGCGCACGGGAGCCTCCCGGGACTCACTCTCCTGGGCCGCCCCGATCCCCCTCCGGGCCGCGAGGGGCGTCGGACCCGGAGGGGGAGGGGACGTGCGGTACCAGTGGACGGACAGCGGAGGGTGTCCGTCAGAACCCGTCGCCTCTCGCCCGGCGATGCAGGAGCCAGGTACCGCCCGCGGCGGCGACGGCGAGAGCCGAGACGCCGACCGCGGTCTGCACGGGATCGCGGTCGAAGGCGCCGCCGACCCCCGTCTTCACACTTCCTCTCGGATGCACCTGCCCGCGCGGCGCCGTCAGCGTGACCACGAGGTCCCCGCTCACCCGCTTGCCGCCGTCGGAGCAGGTCACGACGATCTCGTACGTCCCCGGCTGCGCGCTCGGCGGCACCCGGAACTCCCCGGCCGCCCGCTGCTCGTCGCCGTCCGGCGCCAGCGTGAAGTCACCGGCGCCCACGGCACTGGCGTCACCCGCCGCCGTACCGTCGTCCCCGCAGTCGGCCGTGCTCACCGTGACGTCCCCGCCGGGCACCACCGAGGCCGGGGACACCTCCAGACCACCCCCGTCGGCATGGGCGGGCGCGACGGCGAGACCGGCGGCACCGACGGCCAGCGCGGTCCCGGTCAGCAGACGGGCGGTACGTCGCATCGATGCTCCTCCGAGCTCACGGACTCACGACCCGCGACACCCCCTTGTGCCGCCGCCTCGGCCGAGACCCCTGCCCTTCGAGGTAAGGGGAAGCGGGGCGGGACCGCTTGTCGGGGAAACGGCGGAAACGGGGTGAACGGGTGGCGCAGGGCAGCGCCGGAGTGCTCGAACCGACGGTGTTTCAGCAGGTCATCGACGGTCCGGGGGGTGCCGCGGAAGAGAATCCGATGAGCGGAGGGCCAGGCGTGTGAACGGGTGACCGGCTGCGGCTACTGCGGCTGGGTCGCGATCTGGATCAGGTTGCCGCAGGTGTCGTCGAAGACGGCGGTGGTGACGGGGCCCATCTCCAGGGGCTCCTGGACGAACCGCACACCGAGGCCGCGCAGGCGCTCGAACTCCGCCCGCACGTCGTCGACGGCGAACTGGGCGAGCGGGATGCCGTCCTGGACGAGCGCGTCGCGGTAGGTCTGGGCGGCAGGGTGGCCGGCGGGCTCCAGGAGGAGTTCGGTGCCGCCGGGCTCCTCGGGCGAGACGACGGTCAGCCACCGGTGCTGCTCGCCGAGCGGGACGTCGTACTTCTTCACGAAGCCGAGGATCTCGGTGTAGAACCGCAGGGCCTTGGCCTGGTCGTCTACGAAGACGCTGGTCAGATGGATCTTCACGGTGTGCTCTCCTCCGGTCCGGACGGGTTGGCCTGGTCTCAGGCGCGAGCAGATCCCGAACAGTGTCTGCCCGGAACCCCCGGTGAGCTCGT
Organism: Streptomyces sp. NPDC059010; assembly: GCF_042740355.1. Taxonomy (NCBI): domain Bacteria; kingdom Bacillati; phylum Actinomycetota; class Actinomycetes; order Kitasatosporales; family Streptomycetaceae; genus Streptomyces; species Streptomyces sp. NPDC059010. Next base: position 46,879 of record NZ_JBHYJA010000031.1, on the reverse strand, counting down.
CGGGGTGGGCATGCTTGCGCGCATGCCCGCCGCGATGGCGGGTACGACGCCTCCCGTACCGGGGCGTCGCGGAAGCCGCCGAAGAGCGAAGGAGTGTCGGAAGTGATTCGAAAGCTGCAGGCGGTCGCGCTGGACTGCCCCGATCCGGTACGTCTCGCCGAGTTCTACGCCGAGCTGCTCGGCGGCCGGGTGGTCGTGGACCCCGAGGCGCCCGAGTGGGTCGAGGTGCACGGGTTCGAGGGGACGCCGCTGGCCTGCCAGCGTGCGGACGGCTACCGCCCGCCGCAGTGGCCCGGCCAGGAACGCCCGCAGCAGATGCACCTGGACTTCGACGTGGACGACCTCGACGGGGAGGAGAAGCGGGCGCTCGCCCTCGGCGCGACCGTGCTGGAGCGGACGGACCAGCTCCGCCCGGGGGCCAACTGGCGGGTCTACGCGGACCCGGCCGGCCATCCGTTCTGCCTCTGCCTCCACTGACCCTGACCTCACCCCGAGGTATTCGGTTGCCGCTGGTCAGCGCGGTCGGATAGGAAGTCCGCATGCTCAAGGGGAACAGGGTCGGGCTGAGGGCCCGCCACGAGGACGACATACCGGTCCTGCGGACCGAGCTCTACGACGACGTGGTCAACGGCTCGCGGGCCGAGGGCGGGCCCTGGCGGCCGATCACGCCGGGCTCGAAGGACCCACGGCTCGTGGTGGACGACAGCGTGCAGGGCAGCGTCCCGTTCTCCGTGGTCGAGCTGGACGGCGGCACGCTGCTCGGCACCGCGACCCTGTGGGGCATCGACAACCACAACCGATGCGCACACATCGGCCTCGGGCTGCTGCCTGCCGCACGCGGCAAGGGCTACGGCACCGACGTGGTCGCGACGCTGTGCCACTACGGCTTCGCCGTACGCGGCCTGCAGCGGCTGCAGATCGAGACACTCGCGGACAACTTCGCGATGCTGCGCTCCGCCGAGCGCAACGGCTTCGTCCGCGAGGGCGTGCTCCGCTCCTCGGCCTGGGTCCTGGGGGAGTTCCTGGACGAGGTACTCCTCGGCCTCCTCGCCGAGGAATGGAAGGCGAACGCGAAGGGCTAGGGTCCGTGTCGGCCGACAAGTACTCATGGACCTGCCCCGGCCGCGCGTAACCGGAGGAGGGGGGACCGGCACGGGCCGGTCCCCCCTTCGTCGTTCTCCAGGACTGCTTCCCGCAGGCTCCCTCAGCCGACGTTCACCGCGCTCCAGGCCGCGGCCACCGCGCCGTACTCCGCGCTCCCGGCCCCGTACAGGTCCTTCGCCGCGCTCAGCGTCGACGTCCGCGCCGCGGCGTAGTTCGTCGAGGACGTCATGTAGACGGTCAGCGCCCGGTACCAGATCTTGCCCAGCTTGTCCCGGCCGATCCCGTTCACCGAAGAGCCGTTGCAGGTGGGCGAGTTGTACTGGACTCCGTTGACCGTCTTGGCGCCACTGCCCTCTGCCAGCAGGTACGCGAAGTGGTTGGCGACGCCGGAGGAGTAGTGGACGTCGAGATCCTTGGTCGACGCGCTCCAGCAGTCCGCCGACTTGCCGTCCTTCGACGGCTTGTCCATGAAGCGCAGGGCGTCCCGCCCGAGGCCGGACCGGACGATCTTCTCGCCGATCAGATAGTCCCCGGGGTCCGAGGTGTTGCCCGCGTGGAACTCCACCAGCGAGCCGAAGATGTCGGACGTCGCCTCGTTCAGCCCGCCGGACTCGCCCGAGTACGTTAGCGCGGCCGTCTTCGAGGTGACCCCGTGGGACATCTCGTGGCCCGCCACGTCCAGCGACACCAGCGGACCGAGCTGGCTGCCGTCACCGTCGCCGTACGTCATGCAGAAGCAGTTGTCGTCCCAGAAGGCGTTGTTGTAGCCGTTCCCGTAGTGGACGCGGTTGAACGAGCCCTTGCCGTCGCCCGCGATGCCGCTGCGGCCGTGGACGTCCTTGTAGTAGTCCCAGGTCATGTCCGTGCCGTACTGCGCGTCCACCGCGACCGTCGAGCGGTCGGCCGCCGTGCCCGTGCCCCAGTGGTTGTCGGCGTCGGTGAAGACCGTCGCAGGGGCGCGGTTGAGACAGACCGCCAGGACGCACAGGTCCGTCTTGTTGCCGGCGTCACCCGTGTATGTGCCGCCGCGCGTCGGGTCCTTCAACTGGTACGTCGATCCCGACTGCGTCGTCTCCAACGGCACCGTGCCGCCGTACAGCGACTTCCCGTCGCCCGACGCCGTCTCGATGCTGTCCCACGCGTCGATCCGGGCGCCGGTGCGGGCGTCGGTCAGCACCGTGCGGGCGACCGGGTTGCCGAGGGAGTCCTGCGCGGCCGCATTGGTCCGCCAGGCCAGCTTCGGGGTGCCGTGCAGGGCGTCCACGACCAGCTCGGGCCTGGACGTCAGCCGCTTCAGCGTCTCGCCGACGTTCGCCGCACGCAGTGCGCTCGCCGCGAGGTCGGCCGCCTTCGGCGCGGACACCCTGGGCGTGATGCTCGACAGGGAGACGGCGCCCTTCGTGGCCCGGGAGGCGTTGCGGTACGTGCCGTCCTCGGCCAGATGGACGACGAAGTCGCCGCCCAGAACGGGGAGTTCGCGATATGTACGGTCGTAGCGGACATGCTGTGTGCCGTCCGCGTCCACGACCACGTCCCGCGCGGTCGTGCCCTGCTCGGGCGTCAGCCCCAGACTCCCCGCCAGGTCCGTGAGGACCGACGACGCGTTCTCCAGCGCGGTGGCCCTGCTCGGCCTGTCGTCCGCGCCCGCCGTGGGGGAGAGGGCGGCGGCCATCAGGGCGGTCACCGCGGTGGCGGTGCCCGCGGTGGCGAGACGGGAACCTCGTATGTGCGGCCGTATTCGGCTCATCGGTCTCCTCGAACTGGACGGGCTCAGGCGGGTGACCAAGATTCAAGGGGGCGTTCACATGCCGTGGCCAGGGTGAATACGTGGAGGTGTGTGAGGGGAGAGAATCGTTTCCGTGACCCTCTCTCCTCGACTGCCGTTCTTCGTCTACGGCACCCTGCGTCCCGGCGAGCCCAACCACGACGCCTTCCTGCGGGGGCGCGTCCGCGCGGAGGAACCGGCGCGGATGGAAGGGGCGGTGCTGTACGACGGGCCCGGGTATCCGTATGTCGTCGAGGAGGTGGGCGGGGGCGGCGTCGTGTACGGCGATCTGGTCGACGCCCGGCCGGAGGAGTACGCGGCGCTGGTGGCCGCCCTGGACCTCCTGGAGGAGTACACGCCGGGTGACGCGCGCAACCTGTACGAGCGCGTCGCCCGCGAGGTGCTCCGCGATGCCGACGGAACTGCCGTGCGGGCGTGGGTGTATGTGGCTGCTCCGGCAGTCGCCGCCCGGTTGCGGGTTCGGGGTGCGCCGATCGCCGGCGGGGACTGGGGGCGGCGCTGAAGGACCTACTGGGGGTGCCGCGATCGGTCGTCGTTCGGCTGCGGCGCCGTTTCGGCTGGTCGCGCAGTTCCCCGCGCCCCTTCAGGGCGTTGGGGTGCCGCCCGTTGCGACGCGCCGCCTCCACCCGCCCCCCAGGGCGTTGAGGCGCCCCGGCCGCTACGGCTGCACCGTCTCCACACGCACCGCACACGCCTTGAACTCCGGCATCCGCGACGTCGGGTCCAGCGCCGGGTTGGTCAGGGTGTTGGCGCGGCCCTCGCCCGGCCAGTGGAACGGCATGAAGACGGTGTCCGGGCGGATGCCGGTCGTGATGCGGGCGGGCGCCACCGCCCGGCCCCGGCGTGAGACCACGGCCACCGGGTCGCCCTCGGCCGCCCCGAGCCGCGCCGCCAGCCGGGGGTGCAGCTCCACGAACGGGCCCGGCGCGGCGGCGTTCAGCTCGTCCACGCGGCGGGTCTGGGCGCCGGACTGGTACTGCGCCACGACCCGCCCCGTCGTCAGCAGCACCGGGTACTCGTCGTCGGGTTCCTCGGCGGCGGCCCGGTGCGTGACGGGGACGAACCTCGCGCGTCCGTCGGGCGTGGCGAAGCGGTCGAGGAAGAGACGGGGCGTACCCGGGTGTACGGCGGTGCCCGTGGCCTCGTCGTCCTGCGCCGGGTCGTCGGCCCCCGCGGTCGCGTCCAGCGAGGCGTCCTCACAGTCCTCGGGGCTGCCGGAGCCCTCGTAGCCCTCGTAGCCGTCGGGGCCGTCGGGGCCTTCGGCGGCGTCCGCCGCGGTCGTCGCCGTCGTCGCGGGGCACGGCCAGAACACCCCGTTCTCCTCCGCCAGCCTGCGGTAGGTGATCCCCGAGTAGTCCGCCGCGCCGCCCGCGCTCGCCCGCCGCAGCTCCTCGAAGACCTCCTCGGGGTCGGTCGGGAAGCCCTTCTCCAGCCCGCGTTCGTCGCCCAGCCGGGCCGCGAGCTCGTGCATGACCTCCAGGTCGCTGCGGACGCCCTCCGGCGGGGCGATGGCGCGGCGGCGCAGCAGGACGCGGCCCTCCAGGTTGGTCGTCGTGCCCGTCTCCTCCGCCCACTGGGTGACCGGCAGGACCACGTCCGCGAGCGCGGCCGTCTCCGACAGCACGACGTCGCACACGGCAAGGAAGTCGAGGGACTTGATCCGCTCCTCGACATGCGCGGCACGCGGCGCCGACACCACCGGGTTGGAGCCCATCAGCAGCAGCGACTTGATGTCCGAGCCCAGCGCGTCCAGCAGCTCGTACGCACTGCGCCCGGGTCCGGGCAGGCTGTCCGGGTCCACGCCCCACACCTGGGCGACATGCCGGCGCGCCGCCGGGTCGTCCAGCTTGCGGTAGCCGGGCAGCTGGTCGGCCTTCTGGCCGTGTTCGCGCCCGCCCTGTCCGTTGCCCTGCCCGGTGAGACAGCCGTAGCCGGACAGCGGACGGCCCGCCCGCCCCGTCGCCAGGCACAGGTTGATCCAGGCGCCCACCGTGTCGGTGCCCTTGGACTGCTGCTCGGGCCCGCGCGCGGTCAGCACCATCGCGTGCTCGGGCTCGCAGAACATCCGTACGGCTTCCCGGAGTTGAGGAACAGACACCCCCGTGATCCGCTCCACGTACTCAGGCCAGTGCGCCATCGCGGCGGCCCGCGCGTCCTCCCAGCCCGCCGTGCGCTCCTGGACGTACTCCTCGTCCACCCGCCCCTCGGCGACGACCAGGTGCAGCAGGCCGAGGGCCAGCGCGAGGTCGGTGCCGGGGCGGGGCGCGAGATGCAGATCGGCCTGCTCGGCGGTCTTCGTGCGGCGTGGGTCGATGACGATCAGCGTGCCGCCGTTCTCGCGCAGCTCGTTGAAGAAGCGCAGCGACGGCGGCATCGTCTCGGCGAGGTTGGAGCCGACGAGGATGACGCAGCCGGTCTTCGGGATGTCCTCCAGCGGGAACGGCAGCCCCCGGTCCAGGCCGAACGCCTTCATCCCGGCCGCGGCGGCCGAGGACATGCAGAAACGGCCGTTGTAGTCGATCTGTGAGGTGCCGAGCACGATCCGCGCGAACTTGCCGAGGTGGTACGCCTTCTCGTTCGTCAGACCGCCCCCGCCGAAGACCCCGCACGCGTCCGGGCCATGTTCCGTACGCGTGCGGCGCAGGCCCTCGGCGACGCGGTCGAGCGCCTCGTCCCAGGTCGCAGGCACGAGCGTGCCGCCCGACCGCACCAGCGGTGAGGTCAGGCGGACACTCGACGACAGCACCGCGGGGGCCGTACGGCCCTTGCCGCACAGTGCCCCCTTGTTCACCGGGAAGTCCGGTCGCTCGACCACCGCGACACCCCCGTCCCGCAAGGGCGTGAGGTTCATTCCGCACTGCAGGGCGCAGTACGGGCAGTGCGTGGGTGTCGCGGAGTTCGGCATGCCGTCCAGCGTGAGTCGGGCGTGTTACGTGCGGGACGGCTCCCTGTTACGCGGCCGGGACGGTGACCTCCCCGTCGCCGCCCGGCCGCCGTGAGGCGCACAGGCGCCCCGCATGGAGTCGCCGCCGGGCGGTACGAAAGTTGCCGCTGGTGTGAAAGACGCCACATGTGGCTCATTCGGTCTCGTAGTTGGCCGATCACGCCTTGTTGAGAGTTGAAGAGCCAGAGCTACAGTCGTGCGCACGTCCAGCACTGCGCTAGCGCTGTACGACGCATGGACTCCGCACGGCATTCGACATTCGAAACAGCCAGGAGGTCCCCACGTCATGCCCCTGCGCACCCCCGGTCCCCTGGGCCACCTCACTCCCCGTGACCAGCGCCTCTTCTGGCAGTACGGTCGCGGCCCCACCGTCCCCGTCCCCGACCCGCTCGTCCACCGTGCCGTCGAACGGCAGGCCGCGGCCGCCCCGTACGCCGTCGCCGCCGAGCACCTGGGCGACCGCATCACCTACGGCGAGCTGGACCGGCACGCCGATGCCCTCGCCGCCCGGCTCGCCCGCGAGGGCGTACGCCCCGGTGATCACGTCGGCCTCTTCGTGCGCCGCTCGATCCCGATGCTCGTCGGCCTGCTCGGCATCCTGAAGGCGGGCGCCGCCTACGTCCCCCAGGACATCGGCCTCACGCCCCCGGACCAGCTCGCCCACGTCGTCCGCACCGCCCGCACCCGCGTCGTCCTCACGGTCGCCGAGCACGCCCACCGCGTACCGCTGCCCGACGGCCACCTGATCATCACGCTGGACGAGCCACAGCCGTACGCCACGGGACCACGGACCCGGACGGGGCCCGGCGACGGCTGCTACGTCCTGTTCACCTCCGGCACCACCGGCCGCCCCAACGGGGTGAAGGTCACCCACCGCAACGTCGCCAACATCCTCCTCACCGAACCCGGCGGCCTCGGCATCCGCCCCGGTGACCGGGTCGCGCAGCTGCTCAACGTCGCCTTCGACATGGCCGCCTGGGAGATCCTCGGCTGTCTCACCCACGGCGGCACCCTCGTGCTCCGCGGCAAGGACATCGCCGCGGCGGCCCGCACGGCCGACGTCATCGTGGCGACCCCGACCGTGCTGTCCGGCATCGATCCGGCGGCCTGCCCGGGCGTCCGCACGGTCGCCGTCGCCGGGGAGCCCTGCCCGCGCCCGCTGGCCGACCGGTGGGCCAGCACCGCCGCCTTCCACAACTGCTGCGGCCCGACCGAGACGACCATCGTCAACACGATGCAGCGCCACCGCCCGTCCGACCCGCTGCTCGGCATCGGCCGCCCCACCCCCAACAACACGGTCTACGTCCTCGACGCCGGCCGCCGCCCCCTGCCCATCGGCGAGGTCGGGGAGATGTGGGCGGGCGGCGACTGTGTGTCGGCCGGCTATCTCGGCAACGACGCCCTCAACGCGGAGCGCTACGCCCCGGACCCGTTCCTGGGCGCCGGCCGCCGTATGTTCCGCACTCGCGACCTCGGCCGCTGGACCCCCGACGGCGCACTCGAACACCTCGGCCGCACCGACGACCAGGTCAAGGTGCGCGGCTTCCGGGTCGAGCTCGACTCCGTCTCCTCGGTACTGGAGCGGGTGGACGGCTGTCTGCGCGCGGTGACCCTGAAACGGGACGCGCGCACCCTCGTCTCCTTCGTCTGCCCGGCGGACGTCGACCCGGACACGGCCCGGCGCGCGGTGGCGGACGCCCTGCCGTACTACTGCGTGCCCGAACATGTCATGCCCCTGCCGTTCCTGCCGGAGACCGACCGCGGCAAGATCGACAAGCAGGCGCTGCTGCGGATGGTCGAGGAGCGCATGGCGGTGGCCCGATGACCACCTCCCTGCGCCGTGAGGCCGTCGAACTGCCCCCGCTCACCTCGCTCCCGCGCCGCCTGCTCAAGCACCCCCGCCTGATGCATCACAACCGGCTGGCGGCACTGGTCCTCACCGCCAACCTGGTCTTCGTGTGGGCGAGTTGGGTCCCTTCCCCGCAGACCATGGGCCGCGCGGCCCTCGCCGACCTCGCGCTCGCCGTCCTGGTCCGCCAGCAGTACGTCATCAACCTCTTCTTCCGGCTGGCCACCTGGGCGCCACCCACCTGGCCGCTGAAGATCCGCTGGACGCTGGGCAAGGTGTACCACTTCGGCGGGCTGCACATCGGCGGGGCGCTGGCGGGAGCGGCCTGGTTCCTGGCGCTGACGCTCACCGGGGCCGACGGCCTGCCGGCGGTGGTGAGCTGGACCCTCGTCGCCCTCCTCGCCGTGATCGTCGCCACCGCCCTGCCGCCGTTCCGCTCCCGCCACCACGACCACTTCGAGAAGATCCACCGCTTCGGCGGTTGGAGCGCCCTCGCCCTCTTCTGGGCGCACACCCTCCTGTCCACGCCGGGCCCGGTGGAGGTGTCCGTCCTGGCGGTGGTCACCTTCAGCGTCGCCCTGCCCTGGCTACGGCTGCGCAAGGTCGCCGTACGCCTCGAACGGCCCTCCCCGCACGTCGTCCTCGCCCGCTTCGACCACGGCGAGACCCCCTTCGCGGGCTCCTCCACGGCGATCAGCCGCAGCCCGCTCAAGGAGTGGCACTCCTTCGCCAACGTCCCGGCCCCCGGCGAGTCCGGCTTCCGGCTCACCATCTCCCGCGCCGGGGACTGGACCGGGTCGTTCATCGACGACCTGCCGCCGAAGGTGTGGGTCAAGGGCATCACCACGGCGGGCGTCGCCAACATCGAGACCCTGTTCAAGAAGGTGGTCTACGTCGCCACCGGCAGCGGCATCGGCCCCTGTCTGCCCCATCTGCTGGCCGCCGAGGTCCCCGCCCGCCTGGTCTGGGCGACCCGTGACCCCCGGACCACCTACGGCGACGCCCTGGTCGACGAGATCCTCGCCGTCCAGCCGCACGCCCTGATCTGGGACACCTCCCGGCACGGCAAGCCCGACATGGTGCGGCTCGCCTACGAGGCGTACCGGGACTTCGGGGCCGAGGCCGTCATCTGCATCTCCAACAAGAAGCTCACCTGGCAGGTGGTGCACGGCCTGGAGCGGCGCGGGATTCCGGCGTACGGCGCGATCTGGGACTCGTAGACCCCCGAGGAACCTGGAGGCACTCATGGACAACCTGAAGATCGAGCGCGACGGCGCCGTGGTGACCGTACGCCTGCACCGCCCGCAGGTGCTCAACGCGCTGAGCGGCGACCTGCTGGCCGAACTCCTGGACGCCCTGCGCCCGTTGGACGCCGACCCCGAGGTGGGCTGCTTCGTCGTCACCGGCTCGGAGCGGGTGTTCGCGGCGGGCGCCGACATCAAGGAGATGGCGGGGAGGACGGCCGCGCAGATGGCGGCCGAGGACTACTTCGGGGCCTGGGAGGAGTTCGCGGCCCTGCACACCCCGAAGATCGCGGCCGTCAACGGCTTCGCGCTGGGCGGCGGTTGTGAGCTGGCGATGATGTGCGACCTGGTCATCGCGGGGGAGTCGGCGGTCTTCGGCCAGCCGGAGATCAAGCTGGGCGTGATCCCCGGCATCGGCGGCACCCAGCGCCTGACCCGGCTGGTCGGCCGGGCGAAGGCGATGGACCTGGTGCTCACCGGCCGCACGATGGACGCACGGGAGGCCGGCAGCTGCGGACTTGTCTCCCGGGTGGTCCCCGACGACCGGGTCCTGCCCGAGGCCCTGGAGGCGGCGGCGACGATCGCCTCGTACGGCCGCGCGGCGGTCACGGCGGCCCGCGAGTGCGTCGACCGGGCCCTGGAAACCGGGCTTCGCGACGGCATCCTCTTCGAACGCCGGGTGTTCCACGCCCTGTTCGCGACCGACGACCAGAAGGAGGGGATGGCGGCGTTCCTGGAGAAACGCCGGCCGCGCTTCACCGGACGCTGAGGCTGAGGCCGAGGCCGGGACCGGGCTCCGGACATGCGGAGGGCGGGAGCGGGGCAAGGGCGCCCCACTCCCACCCGTTCAGGGACCGTCCTCGGCCAGAGGACGACGCCCCGGCTCAGCACTCGTACGCGCAGTACCGGGCGCCGCTACCGCTACCGCTCCGCCGCCAACGCCTTCGCCACCCCCGGCTCCTTCGACCCGAGGAACCTCGGATCCGGCTCGAACACGGCGTCCAGGGCGGCCTTGCCGGCCGCGAACAGCTCCCGCGTACCGCCGTAGTACCAGGTCACGTCATGCTTGGCGTCGACCCCGACGCCGTACGACGCCACCCCCGCCTCCTGGCACAGCGCGACCGCCCGCCGGATGTGGAAGCCCTGGCTGATCAGCACCGCCCTGTCGACCCCGAAGATCTCCTTGGCCCGGACACAGGAGTCCCAGGTGTCGAAACCGGCGTAGTCACTCACGATCCGCGAGTCGGGCACACCGTGCCGGGTCAGATACGCGCGCATGGCGTCGGGCTCGTCGTAGTCCTCCCGGCTGTTGTCACCGGTGACGAGGACGACCTCGATCCGCCCCGCGCGGTACAGCTCGGCCGCCGCGTCGAGCCGGTGGGCGAGATACGGCGACGGCTCGCCGTCCCACAGCCCGGCACCGAAGACGACGGCGACGTCGGTGCGCGGCACGTCGGCCGTGGTGCGCAGCCGGTCACCGGTCACGACGTACATCCAGGTGGCCGGCAGCAGCGCCAGCACGCACCCGGCCATCACGGCCTGTACCAGCCGCCGCTGCCCGGTACGGGTGCGCGGCAGTCTCGGTCGGCGCGGCTTCGGCAGACGCATCGGACAGTCCCTCCCCGGGGCGGCTCACGGCCCGCCCTCGACACTCAGGGACGTCCTGTCGCCCTCGGCGGTTCACCGTACGCAACGTGACCAGCTTCACTTCATTCCGCGAAGCCGCAGGTCACACCACCTCACAATGCCCTGGCACCGTGGCGTGAACCCGGCGTAAGAACCCGTCACTCCTGTGAAACGGGGCGGCAACGTGCCGCCGCCACCATCGGTTCATGACGGCGTCGAACCCTCTTCACGACGAGTCCACGACCCGCCCCGGCCCGGGGGCCCACCTCGACAGTACGGCGCACCTCATGAACCGGATCAGCAGCCAGCTCGCCAGCCAGCTCAGCCTCGTCGCGCTCGACGGCCGGCGCCGCCCGGAACCTCCCGCGCTCGTCGTCGTGGCCCACGGCAGCCGCGACCCGCGCGCCCTGAGCACCGTGCGCGCGCTCCTCGACAAGGTCCGCGAGCTGCGCCCCGGCCTCCCGGTCCACCTCGGCCACATAGAACTGAACGAGCCCCTGCTCCCCGACACCTTCGCCGCCCTCGGCGACCGCGCGGCGATCCTCGTCCCCCTCCTGCTCAGCCGCGGCTACCACATCAAGCGGGACATCCCCGAGATGGCCGCCGAGTCGCGGGTACGCGCACGCGTGGCCGGCGCCCTCGGCCCGCACCCCCTGCTGGTGGAGGCCCTCTACTCCCGCCTCGTCGAGGCGGGCTGGCGCACCCGCATGGACGAGGCGACACGCCGCACCAGCGCCGTGGTCCTCGCGGCGGCAGGCTCCCGCGACCCCGAGTCGAAGGTCGACACCTCCCGCACGGCCCACCTCCTCGCCAACCGCCTGGGCGTCCCGGTCATCCCGGCCTACGCGACGACGGCGGCCCCCACGGTCCCGGACGCGATCCAGGCTCTCGCCGCACGGGGCCGCACAAGGGTCGCGGTGGCGTCGTACTTCACGGCCCCCGGCCGCTTCGCGACGGAGAGCGCGGAGGCGGCCCCGTGGATGGCGTCGGCCCCCTTGGGCACCCACCCGGCGATGGCCCGCCTGCTCCTCCACCGCTACGACCGGATGCTCGCGATCCCGGCCACGGCAGCACCGGAACTGGCGTCGGCTTAGAACGCCGGGCAGGAACGCGCCCTCCAGGGGCGCGGGGCTGTATCGATTTGCGGCTCCGCCGCGTGGGCGCGACAAGCCACACACAACCCGCACTCGCGACACAACAGATTCCGGCAGACGAGTAGGCGCAACACAGCCCTCCGTTTGTCAGTGTCTGCCCGTACTGTCGGTGCATGTACTACGAAGAGTCGGCAGTCGAACGCTGGGCCCCCGAACCCGACAAACGCCCAGGCCGCACGGCCTTCCAACGTGATCGCGCCCGCGTACTGCACTCCGCCGCTCTGAGAAGGCTCGCCGGCAAAACCCAGGTCGTCACACCAGGAACCCACAGCAACGCCTGGGACCCCAGCCCCCGAACCCGCCTCACCCACTCCCTGGAATGCGCCCAGGTCGGCCGAGAACTCGGCGCAGCCCTCGGCTGCGACCCCGACCTCGTGGAAGCCGCCTGCCTCTCCCACGACCTCGGCCACCCCCCCTTCGGGCACAACGGCGAAGTCGCCCTCAACGAATTCGCCGAGGACTGCGGCGGCTTCGAGGGCAACGCCCAGTCCCTGAGACTCCTCACCCGCATCGAACCCAAACGGTTCACCCCGGAGGGCTCCGTCGGCCTCAACCTCACCCGCGCCACCCTCGACGCCGCCACCAAGTACCCCTGGCCCCGAGGCGCCCACCCCACCGACCCGAACTCCCCGAAGTTCGGCGTCTACGAGGACGACCGCCCCGTCTTCGACTGGGTCCGCAAGGACGCCCCCGGCACCCGCACCACCTTCGAGGCCCAGGTCATGGACTGGTCCGACGACGTGGCGTACTCGGTGCACGACGTCGAGGACGGCCTGCACGCCGGCCACATCGACCCCAACTGCCTGCACGCCGAGCCCGAACGCGCGGCCGTCTTCGCGGTCGCCATCGGACGGTACGTCCCCGAGGACACCGACCCGGCGGAACTGGCCGCCGCGCTCGACCGCCTCCAGGAGGAACCCTGGTGGCCGCACGGCTACGACGGCTCGGCCGTGGCGCAGGCCCGCCTCAAGGACGCCACCAGCCAGCTGATCGGCCGCTTCTGCCTGGCCGCCGAGGGGGCCACCCGCGCGGCGTACGGCGACGGCCGGCTCACCCGCTACGGCGCCGAACTCGTCGTACCGCGCGAGACCCGTCTGGAGTGCGCGGTCCTCAAGGCGGTCGCCGACCGGTACGTCATGCAGCGCGCCGAGCAGGAGCGGCTCCGCGCCGACCAGCGGATCGTGGTCGCCGAACTGGCCGAGGCGCTCACCGCGCGCGCCCCCGACGGGCTGGACCCGCAGTTCCGCGCGCTGTTCGACGCGGCCGCCGACGACCGTGCCCGCAAGCGGGTGATCGTCGACCAGATCGCGTCCCTGACGGACGCCTCGGCGCGCGCCCTGCACGCGCGGCTCACCCAGCGGCCGTGAGCGCCGATGCCGTCACCCGCGCGCGACAGATGAGACACAGGAGGCGAACGGGCACTCGAAAGTGACCCTGCGTGGCCTGATCGGGTCACCCCCTCTTCCCGCATCACGCTGCGTGCGGGACGCTCGCATGTGGCGGCACGTTTACGAGGAGGCATCAAGTGGTCGACGCGGATCAGACATTCGTCATCGTCGGAGGAGGACTCGCCGGCGCGAAGGCGGCCGAGACGCTCCGCGCGGAGGGCTTCACCGGGCGGGTGATACTGATCTGCGACGAGCGCGACCACCCGTACGAGCGGCCGCCGCTCTCCAAGGGCTACCTCCTCGGCAAGGAGGAGCGCGACAGCGTCTTCGTGCACGAGCCCGCCTGGTACGCGCGCAACGACATCGAGCTGCACCTCGGCCAGACCGTCGACGCGATCGACCGCGCGGCGAAGACCGTGCGGTTCGGCGAGGACGGCACCCTCGTCCACTACGACAAGCTCCTGCTGGCCACCGGCGCCGAACCGCGCCGCCTGGACATCCCCGGCACCGACCTGGCCGGCGTCCACCATCTGCGCCGCCTCGCGCACGCCGAGCGCCTCAAGGGCGTCCTCGCCTCGCTCGGCCGGGACAACGGGCACATCGTGATCGCCGGCGCCGGCTGGATCGGCCTGGAGGTCGCGGCGGCGGCCCGGGAGTACGGCGCCGAGGTCACCGTCATCGAGCACAACCCGACCCCGCTGCACGGCGTCCTCGGCCCCGAGCTGGGCGCCGTCTTCGCCGAGCTGCACCGCGAGCACGGCGTGCGCTTCCACTTCGGCCGGCGGCTGACGGAGATCGTCGGCCAGGACGGCATGGTGCTGGCGGCCCGCACCGACGACGGCGAGGAGCACCCCGCGCACGACGTCCTCGCGGCGATCGGCGCGGCCCCGCGCATCGGCCTCGCGGAGGCGGCCGGGCTGGAGATCGCCGACCGCCCCCACGGCCGCGGCGTCGTGGTCGACGAACGGCTGCGCACCTCCGACCCCGACATCTACGCCGCCGGCGACGTCGCCTCCTTCCCGCACGCCCTGTTCGAGACCCGGCTGCGCGTGGAGCACTGGGCCAACGCGCTCAACGGCGGCCCGGCGGCGGCCCGGGCGATGCTCGGCCAGGACACCGTCTACGACCGCGTCCCCTACTTCTTCTCCGACCAGTACGACCTGGGGATGGAGTACAGCGGGTGGGCGCCGCCGGGGACGTACGACGAAGTGGTGATCCGCGGGGACGCCGGGAAGCGGGAGTTCATCGCGTTCTGGGTGAAGGACGGCCGGGTGCTGGCCGGGATGAACGTGAACGTGTGGGACGTCACAGAGCCCATCCAGCAGCTGATCCGCTCGAAGGCACAGGTGAACACCCAGACCCTGGCGGACCCGCACGTTCCGCTCGAAAACCTCGTCCCGTAGCTGTCAGTCCGCCCGCTTAGAATTCACGCGTGGCAGGACGGATCAACGACGAGGACGTGAAGGCGGTACGGGACGCGGTCCCGATCGACTCCGTGGTGTCCGAGTACCTCCAGCTGCGCAGCGCGGGCGGCGGGAACCTCAAGGGGCTGTGCCCCTTCCATGACGAGAAGTCGCCGTCCTTCCAGGTCAGCCCGAGCAAGGGACTCTTCCACTGCTTCGGCTGCCAGGAGGGCGGCGACACCATCACGTTCGTGATGAAGGTCGACCACCTCTCCTTCTCCGAGGCCGTCGAGCGGCTCGCCGCCCAGGCCGGCATCACCCTGCGCTACGAGGAGGGCGGCTACAACCCCTCCCACCAGCGCGGCGAACGCATCCGCCTGGTCGAGGCCCACAAGATCGCCGCCGACTGGTACGCCGAGCAGCTCGCCACCAGCCCCGAGGCCGACACCGGACGGATCTTCCTCGCCGAGCGCGGCTTCGACCAGGCCGCCGCGGTCCACTTCGGCGTCGGCTACAGCCCCCAGGGCTGGGACCACCTCACCCGTTACCTCCGCGGCAAGGGCTTCACCGACAAGGAACTGCTCCTGTCCGGGCTGTCGCAGGAAGGCCGCCGCGGCCCGATCGACCGCTTCCGGGGCCGCCTCATGTGGCCGATCCGCGACATCGGCGGAGAGGTGGTCGGCTTCGGCGCGCGCAAGCTGTACGACGCGGACAACGGCCCGAAGTACCTCAACACCCCCGACACCGCGATCTACAAGAAGTCCCAGGTCCTGTACGGCATCGACCTCGCGAAGAAGGACATCGCCAAGGCCAGCCGCGCGGTCGTCGTCGAGGGCTACACGGACGTCATGGCCTGCCACCTGGCCGGCGTCACCACGGCCATCGCGACCTGCGGCACGGCCTTCGGCGGCGACCACATCAAGATCCTCCGCCGACTGCTGATGGACAACGGCTCGGCCCGCGTGATCTTCACCTTCGACGGCGACGCGGCCGGCCAGAAGGCCGCCCTGCGCGCCTTCGAGGACGACCAGAAGTTCGCGGCCGAGACGTACATCGCGATCGCGCCCGACGGCATGGACCCCTGCGAACTACGGCTCGCGAAGGGCGACGAGGCGGTCTCCGACCTGGTCGAACCCCGCACGCCGCTGTTCGAGTTCGCGCTGCGCCAGATCGTCGTCCGCTACGACCTCGACACCCCGGCCGGCCGCGCGTCCGCGCTGGACGAGGCGGCGCCGATCGTCGCCCGCATCAAGAACAGCGGCGCCCAGCACGAGGTGGCCGTCCAGCTCGCGGGCATGCTCGGCATCCTCGACACCCAGTTCGTGGTCAAGCGGGTGGCGCAGCTGGCGCGTTGGGCCCGGGACCGGGGCGGCAGGGGCGCGCCGACGTCCCGGGGCCCGCAGCAGCCGTACGACGCTGCCCCCGCGCCCCGCGCCTCCGGCCCCGCCCTGACGCTGCGCAACCCCGTCTACGCCACCGAACGCGAACTCCTCAAACTCGCCCTGCAGCGCCCCGAGTTGGTCTCCCCGGCGTTCGACGCGTACGGCGTCGACGAGTTCACCGCCGCGCCCTACGCCGCCGTACGCCAGGCGATCATGGACGCGTCCGGCGCGGAGTACGGCATCCAGGATTCGCAGGAGTACCTGGTCCGTGTCCGCGAGGCGGCCCCCGACGACCAGGTCCGTGCGATGGTCACGGAGCTGGCCGTCGAGGCGATCATGCGCAGGACGGTCGACGAGAACTACGCCGGCGAACAACTGGTCACCGTCCGCCGCCGCGCCGTGGAGCGCCGCGTCCGTGACGTCCAGAGCCAGCTGACCCGCCTCGGCGCGGGCGGCGACCCGGCCCAACTGGCCGCCGTACAGAACGAACTGTGGGTTCTGCAGCAGTACGACCAGGCATTGCGGGAGCGGGGAGCCGCGGCTTTGTGAGCCGGTCCTCGTACGTGAGTCCGATGGTCAAACGGCCTGAGTAACCGGTCGGTCACGGACCGGACTCAAAAAGTCACCGCACGCCCCTCGTGGCGGCTATGTGTCGTACTCCACACTGGGTTCCGGTGCCTGAGTCCTCGGAGCGCGGCCGATCCGTTCCCCACGGGTCCCACACCCCCGCGGTTCCGCTCATCGCGTACGGGACGGACAGCGGCAAGGCCGCCGACTCCGCCCTCGAAGCAGCGCTGCCGTACGCCTCGGCAGCGATCATCCTGGAGGTCGCCCCCGTGCAGACCCAGACCCTTATCCAGACCGACAGCAGTACGGACGCCACGGAGCCGGACGCCGAGACCGACGTTCTGGTCGCGGTGCCGCCGCAGAGCCGTGTCGCGCACCACCCGGAGACGGAGACGGAGCCGGAGGCGGAGGCCCCGCCCGAGCCCGCCGAGCCGCCCGCCGAGGCGCTGGACGCCCCCGACGTCGCCGAACCGGTCGAGGCGCCGCTGCCCGCCCGGGGCCGCGCCGACACCAGCGGCCCGTCCTCGGACCTCTTCCGCCAGTACCTGCGGGAGATCGGCCGCATCCCCCTGCTCACCGCGGCCGAGGAGGTCGAACTCGCCCGCCGGGTCGAGGCCGGCCTGTTCGCCGAGGAGAAACTGATCAACACCCCCGACCTGGACAGCCAGTTGGCCCTCGACCTGGACCGTCTGGTCGTCATGGGCCGGATGGCCAAACGGCGCCTGATCGAGGCGAACCTGCGGCTCGTCGTGTCGGTCGCCAAGCGGTACGTCGGCCGTGGGCTGACCATGCTCGACCTGGTCCAGGAGGGCAACCTCGGTCTGATCCGGGCCGTCGAGAAGTTCGACTACGCCCGTGGCTACAAGTTCTCGACGTACGCCACCTGGTGGATCCGGCAGGCCATGTCCCGCGCCCTCGCCGACCAGGCCCGCACCATCCGGGTGCCGGTCCATGTGGTCGAACTGATCAACCGGGTCGTCCGTGTCCAGCGCCGCATGCTGCAGGAACGCGGCTACGAGCCGACGCCGGAAGAGGTCGCCGCCCACCTCGACCTGCTGCCCGAGCGGGTCAGCGAGGTGCTGCGCCTGGCCCAGGAACCGGTGTCGCTGCACGCGCCCGTGGGCGAGGAGGACGACGTCGCCCTCGGCGACCTGATCGAGGACGGCGACGCGACATCGCCGGTGGAGTCGGCGGCGTTCCTGCTGCTGCGCGAACACCTGGAAGCGGTTCTGTCGACCCTCGGCGAACGTGAACGCAAGGTCGTCCAGCTCCGCTACGGCCTCGCCGACGGCCGCCCGCGCACCCTGGAGGAGATAGGCCGCATATTCGGCGTGACACGGGAGCGGATCAGGCAGATCGAGTCGAAGACGCTCAACAAGCTGCGGGACCACGCCTTCGCGGATCAGCTGAGGGGTTACCTGGACTGAGGCCGTCTGCGGGTCCGGTGAGGGCTGGTCGCGCAGTTCCCCGCGCCCCTTGGGTGCGTGCAGCTGACGCCCCTTCAGGGGCGCGGGGAACTGCGCGACCGACCCCCACCGGCCCGCAGCCGCCAGCCCCGCTCAGTCCACCTCGGCCACCGCCTGGGCGAACTGCGCCTTGTACAACCGCGCATACGCCCCGTCGGCCGCGAGCAGCTCACCGTGCGCGCCCTGCTCCACGATCGAGCCGTTCTCCATGACGAGGATCGTGTCCGCGTCCCGGATCGTCGACAGCCGGTGCGCGATGACGAACGACGTACGCCCGTGCGCCAGCTTCGCCATCGCCTTCTGGATCAGCACCTCGGTACGGGTGTCGACCGATGACGTGGCCTCGTCCAGCACCAGGATCACCGGGTCGGACAGAAAGGCCCGCGCGATGGTGATCAGCTGCTTCTCACCCGCGCTGACCCCCGCCCCGTCGTCGTCGATCACCGTGTCGTACCCGTCGGGCAGCGTACGGATGAACCGGTCGGCATGGGCGGCCCGCGCGGCCTCCTCGATCTCGCCCCGGGTGACGTCGCGGGACGCCCCGTACGCGATGTTCTCCGCGATCGTGCCGCCGAACAGCCAGGTGTCCTGCAGCACCATCCCGATCCCGGCCCGCAGCTCGTCCCGGGACATGCGCGCGATGTCGACGCCGTCGAGGGTGATACGGCCGGACGACACGTCGTAGAAGCGCATCAGCAGGTTGACCAGCGTCGTCTTGCCGGCGCCCGTCGGGCCGACGATCGCCACCGTGTGCCCCGGCTCCACCGCCAGCGACAGGTCCTCGATCAGCGGCTTCTCCGGGTCGTACCGGAAGGACACCCCCTCCAGCGCCACCCGCCCCCGCAGCTCCTCCGGCCGCATCCCCGGCACCGGATCCGCCTCCTGCTCCTCCGTGTCCAGGAGTTCGAAGATCCGCTCGGCCGAGGCGACACCCGACTGCACGAGGTTCGCCATCGACGCGACCTGCGTCAGCGGCATCGAGAACTGCCGCGAGTACTGGATGAACGCCTGCACGTCGCCGATCGACAGCGCGCCGGACGCGACCCGCAGCCCGCCGACCACCGCGACCAGCACATAGTTGATGTTCGACACGAACAGCATCAGCGGCTGCATCGCACCGCTGTTGAACTGCGCCTTGAAGCCCGCCTCGTACAGCGCGTCGTTCTGCTCGGCGAACTGCTGGGCCGACTCCGCCTGCCGCCCGAACACCTTCACCAGGGTGTGCCCGGTGTACATCTCCTCGACATGCGCGTTGAGCTTGCCGGTCGACCGCCACTGCTGCACGAAGTGCGGCTGCGACCGCTTGGCCACACGCGTGGCGACAACGAACGACAACGGCACCGTCACCAGCGCGACCAGCGCCAGCAGCCACGACACCCAGAACATCATCGCCAGCACACCGATGATGGTCAGCACCGAGTTGATGAGCTGCCCCATCGACTGCTGGAGGGTCTGCCCGATGTTGTCGATGTCGTTCGTCGCCCGGGACAGCACCTCACCGCGCTGCCGCTTGTCGAAGTACGACAGCGGCAGCCGCGACAGCTTCGCCTGGAGGTCCTCGCGCATCCGGAACATCGTGCGGTTCACGGCCCGGTTCACCAGCCGCGTCGCCACCGCCATCAGCAGACCGGCGACGAGGAACACGACGAGCGCGAACAGCAGCACCTCCCCGACGGCGGTGAAGTCGATGCCCTCGCCCGGTGTGAAGTCGGTGCTGCGCAGCATGTCGGCGATCTCGCCGTCGCCGCGCTCCCGCATGGCCGCGAGAACCTGCTCCTTGCTCGTCCCGGACTCGAACTGCCGCCCGACGATGCCCGCGAACACCAGGTCGGTGGCCGCGCCGAGGATCTTCGGCCCGGCGACCGAAAGCCCCACGCTCATGAACACGCAGAACAGCAGCGCGCCGACCGTGAGCCGCTCCGGCTTGAACCGCGCGACGAGCCGTCTGCCGGACCCCTTGAAGTCCAGCGAGCGCTGATCGGGACCGCCCCCGGCCATCATCCGTCCCATGGGCCCGGCCATCAGGCAGCCTCCGCTTCCGTCAGCTGGGAGAGCACGATCTCCCGGTACGTCTCGTTGTCCGCCATCAGCTCGTGGTGCCGGCCCGTGCCGACGACCCGGCCCTCGTCGAGCACGACGATCCGGTCCGCGTCCCGGATGGTCGCCACCCGCTGGGCGACGATGACGACGGTCGCCTCGGCGGTCTCCCGCGCGAGCGCCGCACGCAGCGCCGCGTCGGTGGCGTAGTCGAGGGCGGAGAAGGAGTCGTCGAAGAGGTAGATCTCCGGGCGCTGCACGAGGGTGCGGGCGATCGCGAGCCGCTGCCGCTGACCACCGGAGACATTCGTGCCGCCCTGCGAGATGGGGGAGTCCAGCCCGTTCTCCAGCCGCTCCACGAACTCCTTGGCCTGCGCCACCTCCAGCGCGTGCCACAGCTCCTCGTCCGTCGCGTCCGGGTTGCCGTAGCGCAGGTTGGTCGCCACCGTCCCCGCGAACAGATACGGCTTCTGCGGCACCAGCCCGACGGTCTTCGCCAGCAGCTGGGGATCGACGGCCGCCACGTCCTCCCCGTCCACGAGTACCTGGCCGTCGGTCGCGTCGAACAGCCGCGGCACCAGCCCCAGCAGCGTCGACTTCCCACTGCCCGTCGACCCGATCACGGCCGTCGTCTCACCCGGCAGCGCGACCAGGTCGATCGCCTTCAGCACCGGCTCCTCGGCACCCGGATAGCCGAAGCCCGCGCCCCGCAGCTCCAGATGCCCGTGCCGGCGCAGCTCACGCACCGGCGCGACCGGCGGCACCACACTCGACTCGGTGTCCAGGACCTCCTGGATCCGCTCGGCGCACACCTCCGCGCGCGGCACCATCATGAACATGAAGGTGGCCATCATCACGGACATCACGATCTGCATGAGATAGGCGAGGAACGCGGTCAGATCACCGATCTGCATCCCGCCGCTGTCGATCCGGTGCGCCCCGAACCACACCACCGCGATCGACGACAGGTTCACCACCGTCATGACGATCGGGAACATCAGCGCGAGCAGCCTGCCGGTGCCCATCGCCATCTCGGTGAGCCCGGTGTTCGCCTTCCGGAACCGCTGCTGCTCGTACTCGTCGCGCACGAACGCCCGGATCACCCGGTTGCCGGTGATCTGCTCACGCAGCACCCGGTTCACCGTGTCGAGGCGCTCCTGCATGGTCCGGAACAGCGGCCGCAGCCGCCGTATGATCAAGGCCACGCTGACGCCCAGCACGGGCACCACGGCGACCAGCACCGCGGACAGCGGCACGTCCAGGCCGAGCGCCAGCACGATGCCGCCCACGCACATGATGGGCGCCGGCACCATCAGCGTGAACGTCATCAGCGCCAGCATCTGCACCTGCTGGACGTCATTGGTCGTACGGGTGATCAGCGAGGGCGCGCCGAAGTGCCCGACCTCCCGGGCCGAGAACGACTGCACCCGGTCGAACACGGCCGCCCGCACATCCCGGCCGAGCGCCGCCGCGGTCCGCGCGCCGTAGTAGACGGCACCGATGTTGCACACGACCTGCGCCAGCGAGATGCCGATCATCAGGGCGCCGTGGGACAGGATGTAGCCGGTGTCGCCGTTGACGACGCCGGTGTCGATGATGTCCGCGTTCAGCGTGGGCAGGTAGAGGGTGGCGCAGGTCTGCAGGAACTGCAGCAGCACCAGCCAGGTGATGGATTTCCGGTAGGGCCTGAGGTAGGTCCGCAGAAGTTGTATGAGCACGCTGCTCCTCTGGGAGCCGACTTAAGGGGCGATCGGTTGCCCTTGGCCCCTATCGTCGAACACTCACGCGGCGTTACTTCAACCGATTAACCCGTCGGCGGGGCTTCGTACGGCCTTATGGGTACGACTCCTACCGGTCTCTTACGTTCCGTTACGGCCGGAACGCCCCCGGATGCGTCTGCTCCCGGACCGACACGAACTGCTGCCGCACCGCCTGCCCCACCGCCAGCTCCTCGCCGGGCTCCAGGACCTGCGCGGCCGCACCCTGCCAGACCGGCGGGGTACGCGGGTCGAGGCTGCCCTGCGACACACCGAGCGCCCAGGCCGCCTGCCGGGCGGCGCCGATCGCCGCGTAGTCCGCGGGCTGCGGTACGACGACCTGCACCCCGAACAGCGAGGGCGCCGCCGCCTGCACGGCCGACAGCTCGGCGACCGCCCCGAGCAGGAAGATCCGCCGCACCTCGACACCCCGCCCGCGCAGCACGTCGAGCGCGTCCGCGAGCCCGCACAGCATGCCCTCGAACGCCGCCCGCGCCAGATGCTCCGGCTTCATCGACTCCCGCCGAAGCCCCACCAGCGTCCCCGCGGTGTGCGGCAGGTGCGGCGTCCGCTCACCCTCCAGATACGGCAGCAGTACGAGCCCGTGCGCGCCCGGCGTCGACTTCATCGCCAGGTCGGACAGGCTCTCCAGGTCGGGCATGCCCAGGAGTTCGGCGGTGCCGCGCAGGGTGCGTACGGCGTTGAGGGTCGTGACGACCGGGAGGTGCATGCCGGTCGCGTCGGCCAGCGAGGTGATCATCCCGCTGCTGTCGACGAGCGCCTCGGGATGGACGGCCATCACGGACCCGGACGCGCCGAGCGACACCACGGCGTCGCCCAGTCCGATGCCGAGCCCGAAGGCGGCGGCCATGGTCTCGCCGGTCCCCGCGGAGATCAGGAGCCCCTCGGGAGTCGTACCGGCCGCTTCAGCGGGCCCGATCACCTCGGGCAGCATCGCCTGATGGCCGAGTGCCAGCTCGACGAGATCGCCGCGGTAGGTGCCGGTCGCCGCCGACCAGTAGCCCGTCCCGGAGGCACCGCCCCGATCTGTGGTCCTTCTCACGGGCCGGCCGAGCAGCTGCCACACCAGCCAGTCGTGCGCCTGCATCAGCACGGCGGCGCGTACGGCGTTCTCCGGCTCGGTCTTGGCCAGCCAGCGCAGCTTGGTCACCGGCTGCGCGGCCTGCGGCACACACCCCACGGCCTGCGCCCAGGCCTCGCGCCCGCCCAGCGCGTCGATCAGATCCGCCGCCGCGACCTGCGCCCGCTTGTCGCCGCCGACCATCGCCGGGCGCACAGTGTTGCCCTGCGCGTCGAGCGGGACCAATGCGTTCTGCTGCGCCGACACGCCGATGGCCTGCACACCTTCGAGCAGCCCACCGCCCGCCGCCTCGCCCAGGGACAGCAGCCAGGCCTGCGGATCGATGTCGGAGGGGCGGCCGCCGTCCGGCGATTCCACCGGGTGCGAGGCATACCCCTGCCTGAGCACGGCGCCTGTGTCCGTGTCGCAGACGACGATGCGAGTGAAATCGGGCGAACTGTCCAGCCCGGCGACTATCCCCATGGCCCAAATTGTGCCGTAGCGCTGCGCTGGCTTGGGCCGTGGGCGCCGTAGGGATGCGGGTCGTGTTTCGGGTGCGGGGTGTGTGGGGGCTGGTCGCGCCCACGCGGCGGAGCCGCAGATCGATACAGCCCGCGCCCCTGGCGGCGTTGCGGTGCCCGGCGCAGCAGAGGTGCTGTCATGTGTTGCTGGTGCCCCAGTCGTCCTCTGCGCCTCCGTTGTGGGCGCTGCGTTCGCGGAGGCTGCGGACTCGTTGGGCGACCGATTCCGGGACTCGGTCTCCGACCTTCTCGCTGACCGTGTGGTACGCCTTGCCCGCGAAGTGGCGGCCCTGCTGTGCCGCCGACTCGGCGGTGTTGCGGACCGCGGGGTTCTGGGCGAAGTCGCGAGCGGACTTCTTCAGCTGCTCGTAGCGCTCGCGTCCGGCGCGTGTCCCGAGGACGTAACCGACAGCGAGTCCGATCGCGAACGTGAGCCGGTAGCGCATGGCGGCCACCCTTCCCTTGCGTAGGTCCCTGGTGCGGCGTCGACGCCGGGGGGAACCGATTGGCGGAGCACCCCCCTGCTTGCGCTAATGTATGTGTCGCAGCGAGCGCACGCCCCCTGGCGAATACCCAGGTAGGTACGTTCGATGCAACGAGGCATTCCTCCGTAGCTCAATTGGCAGAGCAGCCGGCTGTTAACCGGCAGGTTACTGGTTCGAGTCCAGTCGGGGGAGCTCGGTCCTCCGTAGCTCAATTGGCAGAGCAGCCGGCTGTTAACCGGCAGGTTACTGGTTCGAGTCCAGTCGGGGGAGCATGCTGAACGAGGACCCCTCAGGGGTCCTTTTTCATGTCTGATCACCTGTCGTGGGAACCGTGCAGGTCGTGGCGGAGTCCTTCAGGGCAGGCGAAGTCGACCATACGAAGCAGGAGATCGTATGAGCGGCTATGCTGCGGCAGACGGCGCGCACACTTGTACGCGACACGCCGCTATGGGGCGGTAGCTCAGCCGGTTAGAGCAGCGGACTCATAATCCGTCGGCCGTGGGTTCGAGTCCCACCCGCCCCACCACTTGCTACGCGGGAAGAAACGATCCGACCTGCGCAAACGTCGCGACGGGGGTCACCACTCGAAAGTGGTGGCCCCCGTTCTGCTGTTCAGACCAAGATCCAGGGGACATACAGGGGACACGGGACCGGATCAGGGGACGCAGGGGCCATCACGCCGCCTTGCGGCGGCTGTTCGCAGGGCGGCGGGAGCGGCTCCGTGTCGTGGTCGGCAGGCCTGTCGGAAGCACCCAGGTGTCCAGGCTGGGGTCCTGCGAGCGGCTGACCGTGAAGCGCGTCAGCGAGAAGTCCGGCCGCTGCTCTTCGGAGTAGCGGTCGTTGAAGTTCTCGACGCGGACGAGTTCCAGGTTGTTCGCGGCGCAGTGATCGCGTATCCATCTGACGGCCGCGTTGGCGGCGTCGTCCTGGCTGTGGCCGGTGAGCGTGACCATGCCGAGGAGATCGGCATCGGGGCGGGTCTGTGCTCCGACGGCCCAGGTGCCGTCCGGCTGCCGTGCGCCGTGGGCGAGGAGGACCGCGAGGCCGTCCTGCCAGGTCTCCTCTGGGACCTCTAGCGGGGTGCGTATGTCGAAGGCGATGTCGCGGGGGACGACGGCCATGACCGATTCGGCCTCGGCCCGCATCATCTCGGGCAGCACGCTGGTGTAGGTGTCGGAGGTGATCTGACGGGAGGAGTGGCCGAGTTTCTCTTGGACCACCTTGATGTCGTTTCCGGCGAGCAGGGACAGGGTGGCGGCGAGGTGCCGAAGATCGTGGAGACGCACTGGAGGAAGTCCGGATAGCTCCACGAGGCGTGCGAAGCGGCGGCTTATCCAGTCGGGGTGCAATTCCTCGCCGTTTTCGCGGGTCCACACACGGCCGGTCTCCACGTAGGCCTGGCCCCACTCCTGTCGCTTGCGCTCTTGCTTGGCGCGGAAGCGGATCAGGTTGTCGCCGGATTCCAGGCTCAGTGAGAGGGTGCGAACGCTCTCGGCCTTTGGTGTCTCGCCGTACAACTGGTAGGCGACTTCGACGATCTGCTGTGAGATGCGCAGCCAGAGTGCGTCGGTGCTGACCTCGGTCCAGGGCAGCGCGGCCATCTCGCCGCGGCGGGGGCCGAGGAAGATGAACGAGTGCCACAGCTCGTAGAGCCAGTCGTTCTTGACGAAGTCGAGGAACTGGCCGGTGAGCTCGGGCGTCCAGACCATGACCGGTCCGGGCTTCTCTCCGGTGCGTTTCCAGTGTTCGACGCGTTCGGGCGTCCACACGAGCGGCTTTGGCCGGGTGGCGGGCGGTAGCTCGACGAGCTGGGCCCAGTTCTTGGCGAAGGCCTGCTCGCGCTTGATCCCCCAGGACAGGGCGGAGCTGAGGGTGTCGTTGATGCGGTGCATGGTGGCGGCGGACGTGATCTTTCGCAGGCCCTTCTTCCCTTCGCGGAGGGCTGCGTTGGCGTCGAGGAAGGCTCGGCGGGCGGCTCGGCGCTCTTCCCGCTTGGCGTAGCCGGCCTTCTTCACCCAGGCTTGGTGTGCGTCGTCGCGGTCTTTCTGGAGCTGATCGACGCGGAGGCGGTGAAGGATCCTCTCGGCGTTCTCCTTGTCGATGGCGTCGTACATGAGGTCGAGGTGGCGCACCTTGAGGTCGCGCCGCTTGATGTGTCCGAGGTGGGGGAGCAGGTAGTTGTTCAGGTGCTCTTCGTACCCGTGGCGGGTGGTGCGGGCGAGGGACTTCTTCGCCTTGATCCAGCGGAGGAAGTAGTCTGCGCACTTCTCGTGGGAGAGGACGTCGGTGCCGGCGCTGAGGGCGTCGTAGGTTTCCTTCGCCTTGGTTTGGGCCTCTGTCCGGGTGGCAAAGCCCCCGCGTCGGACCTTTCCGCTCTTGGCGCCCGGGCAGGGTTCGATTCTGAAGTAGAAGTACCACTTGCCGTGTCCCTTCCCGAGCTTCGGGCAGGTGAGCCCGATGTCCCCGATCTTCGGTGCTCCGTCGGCGCCGAGGACTGGTTGGCCGTCCTCGTCTGTGAGCTGTCCCTTGCACTGGCAGCGCCGGTAGTAGCTCGGCTCGAACATCCGATCCCTTGCGTTCGTGGTGGCCCGCTGTCGTTGTGTGCACGCATCGGTGCGTGTTGAGCGGGATCTGTTTCGATCTTGCTGGGGTTGTCGGACACTCATGTAAAGTCGCGTGCAAGTTGGCGCGGGGGAGATTGCGACCAACGAGATGGCTGCTCAGGACGCTGGCGGGCAGGCTTCAGCCGGAGTGATGGGTCTGGAGGAGCTGCTGGCTCTTCCTGCCACGGTCAATGTGGTGACTGCTGCGCGGGCGCTGGGGATTTCGCCGAACAAGGCGTACCAGCTGATCAAGGACGGGCAGTTCCCGGTCAGGACGCTGCTGCTGGGCAGCACGATGCGGGTCCCGACGGCGGGCTTGTGGAAGGTGCTCGGTGTAGAGCGTGATCGGCACGGGTGAGGCGCCTTTTCGATATGTTCACCTTTTTTGCAAAAAGGCGACCTATCTTCGCTAAGGTGGCTCACTACCAGGGGTCAGCAGGATCGGCGAAGGGGCGGAGTGGTGCCAAGGCTGTTCGGCTTTCAGGACATGGCGTATCGCCGCGTACGTGAGAGTGAGGCGGAGGGCATCCGGCTCGCTGCGTCGCGGCGCCTGCTTGAGCAGAGCTTTCCCGATATCTGCGAAGCGGTGAACGCTGGGGGCTGGCGCACGACACAAGGCAACCCCTTCAAACCGGATGTTTTGGCGAGGATCCTGCACCACCCGGCCATTGCCGGCCTGATGGAGAACGAGGACGGGGAACTGGTGGACAGCGGCGGTCCCCGGATCATCCCTGCCGAGGACTTCCTGACCATCCGCGCGATGCGTCAGACCGGCAGCCCGGACGGCAAGCCGGTTGTACAGCGTGACAACCTTCTCTCCGGACCGCTGGGCGTCTGCGGCATGTGCGCGACCACCCTGGTCAGCGCGCCTTCGAACGCGGGGAGCCGCGGCCACCGCTGTCCCCCCAGCACCGCGCAGCATCCTGGTGGGTGCGGCAAGGTCCGCATCAATGCTGAGCGGCTGGAGACCTACCTGGCTGAGAATGTGCTGGCGGAGCTGGCCAAGCCGGAGGTCAGTGCCCTGATCGGGCAGGTCCGTGACCGGTTGCTGGCTGAGGCGGCGGAGCTGCGCAAGCAGGTGGCTGCCTCGAAGCGTCGGCAGAAGAAGCTGGGCGAGGACTACGCGCGGTCGGGGATGTCGACGAAGGCGTTCAAGGCGGCCGACAAGGAGCTGACCGAGCAGATCCGCGGGGGCGCGGCCAAGGCGCGGTTCCTGGAACAGGTCAAGCACGTGCCGGTCGGTGATGTGGCGGATCTGGTGCGGTGGTGGAAGCACGCGCCGCTGGCCGCGAAGAGGGGCGTTCTGGTCCTCATGCTGGAGCAGGTGGCGGTGTACCCGGCGGCGTCCAGGGGCTCGCGCACCGTGGACGCCGACCGGGTGGCCTTGAAATGGCGGGTGTGGGACTCGGCGCCATCTACATCGGCGCCATCTACAGAAGAGCAATCCGCCTGACCGCTGTGTCCTTGGCGGCCCGGCCCGTTGCCGATCGGCCGCGCGGCAGGAAGACCCGCTTCGCGACCGTGGGCAACGTGATGCCCACGCAGACGAAGAACGCCGCCAGGGCGCCGGTCATGGGTACAACGTGTGTCTCCACAACAGACGGCCATGCCCATCCTGCGAGGTGGGCGATGGTCAGTCCGGTGCGGGTGCCGGCGTACGCCAGACCCAGCATGGTCCCCACGGCCGAGACGGCGAGACCTGCAGCTGCCATGCGCCAGCGCGGCCAGGCGGCATAAGCCAGGAGGAAGTACTGCAGGCTGACAGCGATGGTCATCACATCCAAGAAGCCGACGTGCGTCAGTACGAAGGCTGCCGCCATGCCGTCCCCATCGTGTGTGAAGAGCAGCTCGGCGGATGAGGCGCGGACGTACTGGAACTCCCAGACCTGCACGGCCATGACGCAGCAGTAGAAGACGATGTGGGCCACAACGGCTCTGCGCACGCCGATGGTTGGCAGCCACCAGCTCACCGTCACGAGCTGCATGCTGAGAATGGTCAGCCCGCTGGTCAGGGCGTTGAGCAGAGCGCCCGCACCAGCACGGCCGGTGATCTCGTCCACGGCTTCGGCGACGGGGGGAACCAGAAGGAAGGCGCTGAAGAAGGCGCCCGTACACAGCACGGTGCGGGCGCGGCGCGTGATGGGGTCCGGCTCCTGGGGTGAGGGGTGGGGAGCGGAGGTGAGGTAGGCGGCCGTGGCGAGTGCGATGAGCAGGGCGCTCGCGCTGAAGAGATGGGTGTTCAAGGGGTTCAGCGTCCTTCCAGGTCAGCCGCTGCCCTTTCAGCGGCTTCGCTCAGGCTCAAGCGGCGACGCGGGCGGCCTTCACGGGGTTGGTCGACGCCAGGGGGCGGTGGGGGGATCGCCGGGACGTCTTCGGGAAGTCCCGCATCCCGGCGCATCTTCCTGAGCATCGACGTGACTTCAACAAAGTCCTCTGCTTTGAGGTCCTTCATTAAGCGCAGCACCTCGCGCGCCGCGGGCTGCTCCCGGTACACGGTCAGTGCGGTGAGGTCGTCCCATTCCGGCCCGCATAGCAGGAACGCGGCCGGGGCGTCGAGTGCCCGCGAGAGTGCGGTGACGGTGGATGACCGGGGGTTGCAACTAGACCCGTTCAGAAGGCTGTTGACCTGACCATGGGAGACAACCGGTTTGCTGCGAGGGGACTCTGACGTCGCCTTTGCAACGTCATGGGCGCTGGGCGTGAACCCGTCCGGGTCTCGGCGCAGACGCAGCAACGTCATCAACTTCGCGCTCAGGCTCATGAGTTCGGGCGAACCCGAGGTGTCTGCCATGTCCCGCCCCCATCCCGGCATATGCCCAATGCATAGGTACTGCTTGACATTTAAGCTACATCGCAGGTCGGATGGGTTATACGGTTTGCTGGATAGTTTCCGTGAAGGAGTTGGGGAGGGCGGGGCGGACGCCGGGCCATCCCTCACGCCTGCGGCCAGGCGGGCATGCGCGGAAGCATCCAGTGGGCGGGGCGCGGCGACGTGCTTGCCGTTTACGGGAGGGATTTCATGTCCGAGCTGGACGAGCAACGGATAGCCGAGCTGGCCAAGAGGCCCCCGCGGGTAGTGCGGGGCGGGGCCAGCGCGAAGGCCCTCAAGGAGGTGCGCACGGTGCTGGAAGTGATGGCCATGATGCGCCGCGAGGAGCAGGACGGTACGTGCCAGGGGGCGGGGGAAGGTGACTGAGGAGGCTCACGCCACCCCTAGAGATAGGTGACATTTTTGATCTGCTCAGGTACGTTCTGGGCGTCGGACGGGTACAGCAGCCGCAGGACCCCGCTCCGGCGGCGTCGTACTGAACGACGCCCTTCCCTGCTCCTCGCGGGTGGCCGACCCCCCGCGCCCCACCCGCGAGGAGCGGCCGTGTCGGTGCGGCCAGTGGGGTGCGTGATGGGAGCGGAGCCCGCCACGGCGCAAGGCGCCGCGGCGGGCTCTCCTCGTTCCCGGGCAACCCTTCGCTGAATGCGGGAGTCGGGGCGAAGAATTCGGAATTCAATTCCTGAAATTAAAAAGAATTCCCACTTGCATTGGATGTGTATGCGATTAAGATATAAGTATAAGGAAAAAGGGAAAGCCCAAAAGACGGCTTTCCGATGAAATTGAAAGGCGCGGGAAAAATGTTCGCTAACCTCAAGATCTCCGAGATCGCCACCAACCCCGACCAGCCCCGTAAGTTCTTCGACGAGGCGAAGCTTGAGGAGCTGAAGGGCACCATCAAGGAGAACGGCCTCCTCCAGCCGGTCGTCGTCCGCCCGGTTGAGGGTGTCGAGGCGCCGTACATGCTGATCGCGGGCGAGCGTCGGCTGCGGGCCTGCACGGCCCTCGGCATGGATGTGATCGAGGCCAAGATCATCAAGAATGCCGCCGAGGAGCGGGCGTACGTCCTCGGTATCGCGGAGAACGTCGGCCGCGCGGACATGACGGTCATGGAGGAGGCCGGTGCGTATGCCGACCTCAAGGCGGCCGGCTGGAGCCCGGCCAAGATCGCCAAGCAGTTCGGCAAGACGGAGACCCACATCACCTGGCGTCTCGGCCTGCTCACCCTGCGGCCCGAGGTCGCCGAGATGGTCAACAAGGGCCAGATCAAGAACAACCTGGCCTGGCACATCGCCCAGCTCAGCCCCGCCAACCAGATGGTGGCCGCCATGCGCTACGTGCGCGGCGACTTCGACAGCGAGGCCGAGGCCCAGCACTTCGCCAACGGCCTCAAGATGACCGAGCAGCAGACCTCCCTCACCAACGAGAAGGCACCGTCGGCCGAGGAGCAGGAGAAGCGGAAGAAGGCCAAGGCAAAGACCCAGGACGGCCTCGGCAAGGCGGAAGAGGTCCTGATCCCCCTGCTGGAGGACCTGGCCGAGAAGAAGCCCGAGGACCTGGCCGTCATCCTCGGCGGCGACCTCGCCCGGCACCTGCGGGTTGTCACCCGCCTGCACGCCAAGGTCCAGATGGTGAAGAACATTCTCAGCAAGGCCCAGGGCATCCAGCGGGCCATGGAAGCCGAGTTCAACAAGGCGGCCGCTGAGGTGAAGCAGGAGGCGGCGGCGAAGAACACGGAGGAGGCTGAGCCCGAGACGGCCGAAAAGCCCGCCGAACCGCAGGCCACCGGGAAGGGCGAGGCCAAGGCAGCAGCCAAGGCACGGCCCACCGCCAAGCAGGCTGCAGCGAAGCCCGCGGCGCGGAATGTCGCCACCGCCAAGGCCCCGGCGCGGCGGACGCCCGCCAAGAAGGCCAGCGCGGCGAAGTAGGACGAGGGGCGCGGCGGAGGCCGCGCCCCGCTCCTCTCCGAGCAAAGAAGAGTGGGCGCGACCGAAATTCCGGGAGCGCCCGCTTTGTGTTGTGAATTTCCTCCGAATTTAATTCCAATAGAGCTGGGAATGTCATAAGATATAACCAAGAGTAAACGGAAAGGAATTCCAGTGGAGATTGAATTCCAGGGGAGTGTCTGGACTCTCACCTCGGATGACGAATACGCCAGCCCGCGTGGGCCGGTCGCACAGCTCACGCTGGAAGCGGTAAATGAGGCCAACAAGGCCCACAAGGAACGGCGACACCTGGACTGCGTGAACTGGACTCACACTGCCAACTGGCTACTGAACGGCTACTGGCATAACGATTCCGGCGAGGAGTCCGCGACCGAACGCGACGACTGAGCGCAAAGGAGGCACGGATCCGCGCCCCCTCCGCACCGGCACCCCGCGCCCGTGCGCGTGGCAGCCCGAGCCGGGCGTGCCGGACACACACGCTCCCTGCACACCCGGTGCCGCTGAGGTCCATCAGGGCCGGAACGGGCGGCATCGAAGAAATCCGGGCCCGCCGGCGGCGGCGCCAGCAAGCGCACCCGGCCGCCGAGCGGCACGAAAGGAACAGCTGAGTGCTCACCCTGTTCACCAACCGCTTTCAGGCATTCCAGCCCCTGCAAGGGGTGCCGGTACGGATCACCCTGGGCGGTGTCCGCTTCAAGCTCCCCTACTCCCTCACCCATGCGGTGCGGGAGCTCGCGCCACGTCGCGACTACCTCTCCGCGCCGAAGCCCGAGTTCACCCAGGCGTACCGGGCCGACCTCGACCAGCTCGGCCCCGAGCGGATCGCGGCGCTGCTCCATCAGATCGCGGTAACCGAGGGCGATCACCGCCTGGTCCTGCTCTGCTTCGAGGATCTGGCCAAGCCGGGAGTGTGGTGTCACCGCAGCGTGTTCGCCTCCTGGTGGAAGGAGCGCACGGGGGATGAGGTGCGGGAGCTGTCTCCGGGGGAGGGCGGCCACTACCGTCAGGGAACCTTGATGTGAACCTCGGAACCGCTCCCCATAGATAGGTGGCATTATTTCAAGGGGCTATGCGCTCCTCGTGTTAGGTTCCAGCACGGCGCCCGGCCCGGCATCCCGCCGAGGCCGGGCGTTGTCGTTTCCAGGAGGAGAGATGTTCCAGGGCACCATCCCAGGCCCCATGCGCTCGATCGTGCGGGAGACCGCCAGCCTGTGGCCACGCGGTCCGGTGTACGTCCCGTGCTGCGGGAACTTCACCATCGAACGCTCGTTGGCCGGCCTGGGCTTCGACCTCCACTCCTCCGACGTGTCGATCTACACCAGCGCGGTCGGCCGTTGGCTCACTCGGCAGCCGGTCGGCATCCAGCTCCGCAAGGACAGTGCAGACGAACTCGGCTGGCTCGCAGACTCCATGGACGACGGCGTCGGCACCGTGGCCACGCTCATGCTCGGCACACGGTTCCTCGCCAGCGTTGGACGCGAAGGGCTGTGGCACGAGCGGGTGGTGCGCTCCTACCGGGAGCAGTGGAAAGCCAAGCACGCGGAGACCGTGGAGCGGCTGTCCCGCTCGGACGTCGAACTGGCCTCGTACGAGATGGAAGACGTGCGCTCCTGGCTCCAGAAGGTCCCCGGTGACGCTCCCGTGTGCTCCTTCCCTCCCTTCTACGGCGGCGGATACGAGAAGCTGTACGAGCCGCTGGAAGCCCACTTCACCTGGGACGCGCCCCAGTACGAGCCGCTGTCCGACGACGACGTGGTCAGCGTGCTCGGTGCGATCACGGGCCGGCCGTACTGGCTGACAGCCTCCAACCACGATGTACCCGAGCTTCACTCCTACCTGCGCGGCGTGATCAAGGCGACGCCGCGTGCCGCTCCCTTCTACGTGTACGCCAGCGAGGCCCGGACGCGGATCGTCGCTCCGCGCCAACCGATCGAGCCGGTGAAGGCCCCGCGCCTGCGCGAAGGAGACGAACTGGTCGGCCCTCTCTCCCTGTCGTTGTTGAAACCCGGCCAGTTCAACGCGCTGCGCTCGCGATATCTGAACCCGAGGATCGCGCCCGGCGCGGCGAATCTGGCCGTTGCGGTCCGGGACGGCGGTGGGCGGCTGCTCGGGGTGTTCGCCATGGCACCCAGCACGTTCACGCCCGACGAGGTGTACGTGCTCTCGGACTTCGCGGTCGCGCCGACCGCCTATCCGCGGTTGTCGAAGCTGATCGTGCTCGCGGCCACCTCCGGCGAGGCGCAGTTGCTGTGCCAGCGGGCGTTCTCGCGGCGGATCCGGCGGGTGGCGACGACGGCGTTCAGCAACAACCCGGTGTCGATGAAGTACCGCGGGCTGCTGCGGTTGAACAAGCGCAGCCCGTCGAACGAGGACGGCTGGAAGTTCCAGCTCCAGTACCAGGGGGCCATGGGCCAGCACACGCTGGCCGAGGCCTTGGATATGTGGGTGAAGCGGTGGGGCGCCCCGGCTACGAAGACGGGAGTCTGATCATGGAGGACACCAGCCGCCTCGCCCCGCCGCAGATGGTGCAGGGCGATCCGCGCACGCTGACGCTTCTCGACGTCAACGCCAGGTTTTTGCCGCACGAGCAGTTCCGGCAGCTCGTCGCGAACATCGAGCGCGACGGCTGTCTGACCTCGACGCCTCTGGTGTGGAACGACACCGAAACCAGGCGGCTCGTTGTGCTGTCAGGCAACCACCGAACGCTCGCCGCGATCGAGGCCGGCCTGTCAGAAATCTGGTGGATGCAGATCGACGAGCCACTGCCCCGGCAGCGGCAGATCGCGCTCCAGCTCTCCCACAACGCGATCGCTGGGCAGGACGATCCGGCGATCCTCAAGGAGCTGTACGACGAGCTGGAGTCGGTGGAGTGGCGCCAGTACACGGGCCTGGACGACAAGGCGTTGGATCTGCTGGAGAAGGTGGACGTCGCCTCCCTGGGTGAGGCGAACCTCGACTTCGCCAGCGTGCAGTTCATGTTCCTGCCCGAAGAGCTGGAGCGCGCGGAGGCCGCCTTCGACGCGGCCCGGTCGACGGCGACCGCGGACCAGCGATGGGTGGCCGGGCTGGAGCAGTACGAGCCGGTACTAGATGCGCTGGAGACCTCCCGGGCTGCGTACAAGATCGGCAACAGCGCGACGGCGCTCGGCGTGATCCTCGCCGTGTTCGAGAGACATGTGGGCGAGCTGGCCGAGGGCTGGTTCGACGCGTACTCCGGGGAGGCGACCCGGGCGGGGACTGCGCCGCTGGAGTCGGTTTTCGGTGTGCGGGAGATCCCGGTGGAAACCGCGGCCGCCATACGAGCAGTGATGGACCGCATGGTGCAGGAGGGCACCGTACCGGAGAACGAGCCCTGGCAAGCTCTCGGCGTTCTGGCTGGCAACTCAAAGTGGGTCTAAGAGCCCTGCCCCACGGCCACGGCATGGCTGGGACTATCCCCGTAGGTGCGGGGAGCAGGCCACGCACGGCGTGCCGACGAGCGCCGCCCTGGGACCATCCTCGCGTGTGCGGGGAGCAGGACACCAACACCATCACTCTGGACCTGTCCCCACAGGCGAGCGTCACCACTCTGGCAACGTGCAGCCTTTCTGTGCCAGTCGGAGGTGTGACGCGTTCGTGCTGCCCTCGAACCTGCCCCAGCTTCTGCTCTTCTCCGACCATCTCGAACGCCTCCAGTTGCGGCTGTCGCCTCAGCTCTTCCACACGCTCTGGGGACAGAGCCGCGTCAACGTCACCGAAGCGATCAAGGCCCGCACCGGCGCAGAGATCGCTCAGGCCCGCCGCCAGATCGCCGAAGGCAAGGCGGCCTTGCCTCTTCCCCTCTCGGCGCACGTGGATTTCGACGCATGACCAGCCGCTTGCCGCTCGCCCTGCCCGTCTCGGTCTTCCGGGACGACGAGCCCGTCATCCAGTCCCCCCCGGTCCTGGAAGGCGGCTGTCCGCCGCTGTTCGGCAATACCGGACAAAGAACAACCTCTGGCGGGAGGCCGGCGTCAGCCGGGCCACCATGAACCGCGCCACCGACGTGCTCCCTGACTAGGACGACCACATCGGCCAGAGCCCGGCAAGTCTCCTCGACCAACGGCAAACGCAGGAGATCGCTGATCTTCGCCGCCAACTCAAGAACAACCGGCAAGAGCGACAGCAACTCCAGGACCAGGTCGACGCAGCCGCTACCGTCATCGCCGTCTTGCTCGCGGAGAACACAGCCCTGCGCGAGCAGGCCATCAATCAATCGGCTGTCATCATCCGCCTAGACCGCACCCACCTCATTTCTGAGTGAAGACCCGTTGCTCAAGACCGGCAGCAGCGCACTGGTCAGCCACGGCACACAGGCGACTCCGAAACAGACCGATGGCATGCTGAAGCAGACGGAGATCACAGCAGAGGGCATGACCCGCCACTACCCCAGGAGTGCCAGAGCCCAGCCGAGGTACCCGCGAGGCCCTCACAGGGGCCAGCCGGAGGGTGAGTTCGTCGAGGTGGACCTGCATGCTTGAGTGCGAGTACGTCGTTTCTCGTTCTGCCGCACCATACTCGGATCACGAGGGAGAAGGTCCGCAACGCGAGCGGTCCCACCATCGCATGGCGGCCTGACCGCCGGGCCGGGCCCTATTTCCGCAGGAGGCGGGGGAGGATTCCGAGCGCAGTGGCGAGCAGGATCCCGCGCCCACAAGAACGGTGAAGGAGAAGCCGTGGACGAAGGCGTCGCGGGCGGTATGGGCGAGGGCATTGCCTTCAGGTCCGAGGTGTTGGGCGGTGGCCAGCGCCCCGGCGGCGGAATCGTGGGCTGTCTCCGCGTATGGCGGGGGTAGTCGACGGGCCGCGTCGCCAACGTGATTCGTGTAGGTGCCGGTGGCCAGGGTGCTGAACAGGGCGATGCCCAAGGCAATCCCTAGCTCGCGGGTTGCGTCGTTGACCGCGGGCAGCTGACCTCGGCAACTCCGAGAACCCCGACGGAGTCAAGCTCAGTCCCGCAGGGTGAACGCGGTGGACAGGACCTTCCACGCCACGGCGGGATGGAAGAGCACGGCGGGGGAAGCCACCATGTTCACCACCCGCACGAACCTCGTCCAAACGGCCGCGTCCTTGACCGCGACATGGAAGAGCCTGGTGTTGTACCAGTGCGCGAACCTCGCTCCAACGGGCTGACGGTCCGGGTTCCACATCAGGTCCGAATTGGTGGAGAGCGTCCACGGGCCGAGCAGCAGCCGGCCGACCCGCTTCTGGTAGCCGCGGGCCAGCCCGTCCAGCTGCTTCCCGGAGGTTCTGTGGCGCGCCAGCATCCGGTGCAGCAGCTCGGCCTCCATCGCGGCCACGGTCAGGCCCTGGCCGTAGACGGGATTGAAGACGCAGACCGCGTCCCCGACAGCGATCAGCCGGTCCGGCCAGTTCTTGACGGCGTGATAGGGCCGCCACTGGTTGTCGACGTTGGTGTAGCGATAGGTGGACTCCTGGGCCGTGCGGCGCCCGATCTGCTGGGCCAGGCGCGGGTTGTCCAGGCTCTCGGCGAACTGCAGGTAGCCGGTGTCGTCGGTGGGCGGCTGGTCCTGGAAGCCGAACAGCGAGCAGGTCCACCGGTTGCGCTCCACGGCCAGCAGGACCCCGGCCCGGGGCACACGGGGGGCGAACAGCATCTGGTACGCGACGTAGAAGTCCGGGTGGCTCGGGTGGTCCTCCTCCGGGCGGTCGAAGTTCATCGACGTGTAGGTGACCTTCGCCTTCACGGTCCGTTTCGGGGGGACCGTGACGCCGGCCGCGTGCAGCCAGTCCTCCAGTGCGCTGGACCGGCCGGAGGCGTCAACGACCAGATCGGCGGGCAGATCGATCGCTTCCGCGCCCTGCTGCCGGCACGTCACCCCGGTCACTCGCCCCGAGGCGTCCCGGGTCAGGCCCGAGACCTGCGTGGCGGACATCAGTGTGACCTCGGCCCGGGCAAGGACCTTGCGCCGCAGTCGGCGCTCCAGTTCGTCACGGGTGAACGACTGGATCTGCACCCCCGTCCGTCCCCGGGGCACCAGTCCGGTCGGCAGCAGGAAGTCGATCCCCTCCCCGTAGTCGAACACCGGCGCACCGGCTTCCCGTAGCTCCTCCCGCAGCCCGGGAAAGAGCCGCTGGAGGATTTCGCCGCCCTTGGCCAGCATCGCGTGCGCGTGATAGCCCTGCGGCGCGCCCGGATGGGCGCCGGTGTCCTCGTCGATGGCATCCCGCTCCACGAGGACGACGTGCGCGAAGAAGTCGGCGAGCACCCGCGCGGTCACCAGCCCCGCGTAACTCCCGCCGATGACCACGGCCTTGTCCCAGGGGCGGTTCGTCTTCATCTCGGCTCCCATGCTTGTCGAGGGCGGGGCGGATCACGGGGATCAACCCCTGGACACTGATCATTGCGATACGGCCGTCAACTGGTCACCGGCGCGATCACCGGAGCTCGAAGCACCTGCGGCACACCAAAGCCGCGCTCCCGCTCCTGGGCGCAAGGTGCTTCCTGGACTGGGCGGGGCTCGGCCCGGCCCCGGGCCGGGGGGTCCGGGGCCGAGCGCCGTCGTCAGGTCAGATGCGGTCGGCGACGATCAGGAGGTAGTGGAAGCTGCCCTCCTTGTATGCGGTGAGGAAGGGGTCCTCGACGCCGGTGGCCACCGAGGACTGCGCGCGCAGTTCCCAGTACGGGATGGTGTCCGGGGTCAGGTCGATGACCTGGATGGGGACGAGGTTGTTGGCGGCGAGGGCCTTGAAGTACTCGCTGCGGGGGTGGATGTTGCAGGTGTAGTGCTCGTCGATCTTGCTGACGGCCTTGGAGCGCAGGCCGGTGACGTCGTTGGAGCAGCCGGTGATGCACACGTAGCGGCCGCCGTACTCCAGCAGGCGGGAGAACTCGGCGAACAGGTCGAAGAGATCGACGTACATCGTCGTCTCGTTGGTCCAGATCGAGCGGCGCGAGCCGGTGTCCAGGCGGGTGTCGAGCATGTTGCGGAAGTGGAAGCGGACCTTGTCGGCCACGCCCCGCTTTTCCGCCTGGCCGTTGGCGAAGGCGACCTGCTGCTCGGAGATGCTCACGCCGTCGACGTGGCAGCCGAAGCGGGCATTGGCCATGATGCTGGTGCCGCCGCGGCCGGAGCCGGCGTCCAGCAGGCGGTCGGCGGGCTTGATGGCGCCGAGGTGGTCGAGGAGGACCTCGGCCTGGGCGGTCTCCAGGCGGTGCATCTCCTCGATGATGCGCTGCTCGCGGGTCTCGGCCGGACCGGCCAGGACGGAGGGGTCGTACTCGCCGAGGCCGTAGTGGTGGTGGTAGAGGCCGTCGACCTCACCGAGGCGGATGTTGACCGGGTCCTTCTCGGCGTTCCAGTACGCGGCAACCGACTTCTGGTAGTCGGTGCGCAGGACGTCGCCCATGGCGATGTCCTCCATCTGCGTCGAAATGCGGGACATGAGTCGTGCAGGTCCTTACTCGTTGTGGGTGGAACACAGGCCGGGCGTGAACGGGTCTGTGGTCAGGCGGCGTTCGCCTCGTCGCCGTGGTAGCGGGCGCTGTTGGCGTGCCACTCCCGGTTGCCGCCCAGCCAGGCCCAGGTACCGGCCAGGAAGCGGCGCAGTTCCGGGGAGCCGGTCAGGGCGAGGGCGGCGGCCTCGGCCTCGAAGGTGTGCATCAGCTCGTTGTGGATGTCGACCGTGCGGTCCACGGCCTCCTGAAGCGAGCAGTCGTCCTCGGCGACGATCAGCCTCGGCAGGCTGAAGTCCGTCGGGTCCTCCTTGCCCATGGAGTAGAGGTCGTTGACGATCACGCTGGCGGTGCCGGCCAGGGTGAACGCGCGGCGGACCCGGGGATCGGCGAACTCGCCGTACGGCAGCTCGTAACCGGCGACCGCGTCGATGAGCACCATGCACGGAATGAAGCTGTTCTCGTGCCGGTGCATCAGGAACTCCCACACCGGCGGGGTCTGTTCCTTGGTGTGCCAGACCCCTTCCTGGCCGTAGGCGACGAACATGATGCCCAGCTCGTGGCGCAGTCGGCGTACCTGTGAGGTCGTCGCGTACGAGTGGAGGTTGCGCAGGCTGTCCCGCAGGGCCCGGCACACCGGGTCCGCCGTGACGACCTCTTCCAACTGGCCCGCGTACGCGAGCGGGAGGTTGGCCTGGTCGATCACCGAGTGGGCGATGGCGAGTCGCTGGCCGAGCAGGTCGTGCCGGGCCTCCTCCACCTCGCCGTCCACGTAGTGGTCGTCCACCGCCCACTCCGACAGGGCGCACTTGGCCGCTGCCAGAAGCCGGTCGGGGTCGTCGGACTCCGGGTGCGCGAGCATGATCAGCCGGCCGAAGTCGGCCTTGCGGATCTTGTCGAGCTGGCCGGGATAGATCCCGATCTCCTCGGCCCAGGTGACGAGGCGTTCGGTGACGGTGTCCCCGAGAGCGCGGTCGTCGCGGACGGCGGGCGGGCAGTGGAGCCGGGGTGCGGGATCCGCCGGTGCCGATCGACGGTGAGGTCGGGGAGCCGGGACCGGGCGGGTCGCGGACGTGCCCAGGCCGGTGGGGCCGGTGGGCAGGGCGGGCATGGCCTGCGGTGTGGCCGATGGGGGCGGGAGGGGAAGCGTGGGGGAGGCGACACCTGTCGCGCCGCTCGTCGTGGTGCGGATTCCGGCCGTGCCCGGGCCGGAGGAGATCCGTGCCGCCGACGTACCCAACCCGGTGGGGGCCAAGGGCAGTCGCGGGCCGCTCGTCGCCTTCGCGGGCGACGGCGACCGTGGCTCGGCCGACGCACCCTCCGCCAGCAGCGCCCGCACCAGCCCCGCCACGTCGTGACCCGCTGAGGGCGCGGTGATCCGGGAGATCAGCGACACCGCCGTCAGCTCCCGTTCGTGCGGGTGACCTGCACGTTCTCCAGGATCCCGAGGGCGTCGGGCACCAGTACGGCCGCGGAGTAGTAGTTGCTGACCAGGTAGGAGATGATCGCCTGCTCGCTGATGCCCATGAAGCGCACGTTCAGGCCGGGTTCGACCTCGTCCGGGATCCCGGTCTGGTACAGGCCGATCACGCCCTGGTCGTCCTCGCCGGTGCGCATCGCGATGATCGACGAGGTGCCCTGCTTGCTGATCGGGATCTTGCTGCACGGCAGCAGCGGCACCCCGCGCCAGGCGGGCAGGTGGTTGCCGTGCAGTTCGACCCCGCCGAAGTAGATGCCCCGCTTGTTGCACTCGCGGCCGAACGCGGCGATGGCCTTCGGGTGGGCGAGGAAGCAGCGGGTCTTGCGCCGCATGGCCAGCAGCTCGTCCAGGTCGTCCGGGCTCGGCGGGCCCGAGAAGGTGGAGATGCGCTGGTCGAAGTCGGCGTTGTGCAGCATGCCGAACTCCTTGTTGTTGACCAGTTCGTGCTCCTGCCGCTCGCGCAGCGCCTCGATGGTCAGCCGCAGCTGCTGCTGCGTCTGGTTCATCGGCTCGTTGTAGAGGTCGGCGACCCGGCTGTGCACCCGCAGTACCGTCTGCGCCACGCTCAACTCGTACTCACGCGGCTTGAGTTCGTAGTCCGCGAAGGTCTGCGGCAGCGTCTCCTCACCGATGTGGCCCGAGCTCATCGCGATCTCGGCCTCGCCGGCCTTGTTCATCTTCCGGTGGCCGTTGGAGCTGATCATCTGCATATGCGCGCGCAGCTTCTCGTGCCGCTCGGCGATCGCCTTGTACGCCGTCACCGGTAGCGCGAGGATCGTCGTGGCGGTCAGCGTACGCGCCGTGAACTCCCACTTCTGGCCGTGATCGGCCAGCGCCTGCCCGCCGAAGGCGTCCCCGTCGGCCAGCAGCCCGACGACCGACTCGTCGCCGTAGGGGCCCTCGACGATCTTCTCCACCTTGCCGTGCGCGACCAGGTACACGTGGTCGGCCTTGCGGCCGGCCTGCACGATGACCTGGCCCGGCTCGTACTCCTTCTGCACGAACTTCTCGGCCAGCGCGCCGAGCGCGTCGTCGTCGGTGAAGCCGCGCAGCGGCGGCAGCTCGCCGAGCTCGGCCGGCACGACCTGGACCTTCGAGCCGGTCTTCACGAACGAGACCCGGCCGTCACCCAGGGTGTACGACAGGCGGCGGTTGACCCGGTAGGTCGCGCCCGGCACGTTCACCCAGGGCAGCATCCGGGTCAGCCAGCGCGAGCTGATCCCCTGCATCTGGGGCTCGGACTTGGTCGTCGTGGCCAGATTGCGCGCTGCCGTAGTGCTGAGGCTCTGCTGCTCCTGCTGTTGCGCCGCCTCGGGGTCCGCCGGGGCTGTCCGGGTCTCGACCGACATCACATACCTCTTCCTAATCGCACGGGTGACCGACGTGTCGACCGTCAGTGTCGTCACGCTCCGTGCACAGAACTATCAGGAATCTGTCACGGTGAGTAATCGACCTGGGTGGCGCGTGAGGGCGTTGCTCGCACTGAAATGCGCCCCCCACGCCCCCTCATCGGTCAAACTTGCTGTTCAGAGGACACGTGCGTCAGCCTGAGAGTGACACCGGCAGGTCAGCACAAGGTGACAGGCACGGCGATCGTGTGACGCCGTCACGAACACCGCAAGCCCGCACCGCAGTCAAACGGCCCGGGCCATCGTGCGTCCCGATCACGCCGCGGACGCTCAGACGTGGCCGCTGCTGTACCTGCCACGCCGCGCGGTCGACAACTGTCACGCACTGCACGCGGCGTTCGCCCGCCACTTCGACGTCTCCGTCCACTGCGCGCTCCAAGCCCGTTACGTGCCGGGAGTCCTCCACGCCCTACGGGCAACCCGGAGTCGGCATCGAGATCACGAGCGACCTCGAATGGCGGCCGACCCGCTGCCTGGGCTTCACCGGTCAGCGGATCATCGCCGACAGTGTCGCCTGGCCTCCCGGTCACCTCCGGCAACCGCTGACCGCGCGGAAGGTGCTACTCGGAGTGGATGGCGCAGAAGAGCTGGAGCCTACCGAGTGGCAAGCACGGCGCCTGGGTGGGCGGCCTGCGGTGGCCTTGACGCCGTTCATCGGCCCCTCGACATGGGCCACTTGGCCCCGCCTGGACGGCGAGCGCCGGGTGACGTTTTGAAGCGGCCCCATTTGCCGCCTGCCTGCGGCTGCAGCCACGGGGCGGGGCCACCACGGACCCTCATCGAACACCCGTTGGCGCAGGAGCATCCCGGCAGAACCGAGCCCAAGGTGCCCGGCGTTCAGGCAGGACCTGGTGCGGACGGCCTGCGGCCGGAGCTGAAGGGCGGTACCGCCTCTGCACCGCCGGTCTGGTGGCCGTCTAGAGCTGTGGGCATGGTGATGGCCGGGCGGCCGTTCTCGGCGAGGACCACGACGGTGTCGTCCTCGCTCAGGGTCAGTGGCGCGGTCTTGGCGGGATTGAGGAAGATGCCGTAGTTCGGAGGTTCCTCGCTGTGCCGCGCGATCCGGTAGCCGATTGCTGTCTCTCCCTGTTGCCGGGCCGCCTCGATGACGGTCGCGAAGTTCGCTGGCGTTTCCGCAAAGAGGTAGTTGGTGGCCGGCTTGAGGTAGATCTCCGATCCCGCCGGATCGAAGAGATCGGTGAACACGGCGTGGAGGTGGCGGTCCTCGACAAGCTGGGTCAGCAGGAGGCTGATTATCTTGGTGCTGACGATGAAGTCGTCCGCCTTGGTGACCTGGGCGATCTCGCGGTTGGCGTCATTGTTCATCTCGGTGACGATCGAGTACGGACTGTCGTACCTAACGGCGATGTCGCGCAGGTGAAGCAGCGTCACCAAGGTGTGTGCATCGGCCCATTCGGGGTCGATGTCGTCATCGGTCAGGACGATGATGTTGCGGTAGCCGTCCAGTCCCAAGGACTCCAGCGACGGCCGGAGTGTGGGGTCGCAGGGTTTGTAGCCGACTGTGAGTTTCTCCACGTGCTGCTGGAGGTCGCACTCGGGGCGTTGGGCCGCCGCGATGTCGATCAGCGATCCGGGCTCCACCAGGCAGTCCAGCAACGTGATGATCTTTGCCGAACGGGAGTTCCAGCCGATCATGAGGGTGCGGTCGGGTGTCGGAGGCCGGCCGGGGGCGGAGGTGATCGCCGAGCCGACGATCGCGGGCCGGGCGTCTGCCAGCCGGATGAGCAGGTCGTCCTCGGCCAGGACGAGCACCTCGTCATCGCGGGCGATGACCGTGTCCATCGGCGGATTGACCAGGGACTCACCGTCCTTCCTGCGCAGTCCGACCGGAATGCCGAGGTCGAATCTGTTGAGCGCCTCCCCGTACGTGGAGCCGGCCAGCCTGGTCACGGGGTAGGGATACAACTCGTTGCCGACGAAGCTGAGCATTTCGTTGAAGACGGTGGACAGGCCCGTCTGCCGGTGCGACTGCACGATGAGGCGTACTGCGATGTCGTCGACGTCGATCACCAGGGCGTCCTCGCCTGCGGCGAGGCGGGCCGCCGCCAGATTGGGCGACCGGTGCACGGCCGCAACGATGTTCGGACGCGGGCCGCTCCACGACCGGTTGTTCAGGAGCAGCAACGTCTTGATGACATCGGTGTCCCCGTCGTCCCCGCCGGGCGGCAGAATCATGACGGACTTGGCCGCGTCCAGACTCACCAGTTCCAGATCCGCCCGCTGAAGTGGGCTGCCGCACCGGCAGATCACCCGCGTGCGTCTGGTGTCGGGGATCCGTCTGCGGATCTCGTCCTCCATCTCCACCTTGTCGCGCTCGGTGAGGATCACGACACACGAACGCCGCTCGCTCTGGTTGGCCTCGACCAACTCAGCGATCACCGTGAAGACTTGCTCCGACCAGCCGAGCACGACGGTGTGCCCACGCTCGATCAGCCGGGACTTGCCCCGCCGCAGTTCGTGGATCCGGGCCTCCAGACCGGCGGTCAGCACACTGATGAGTGCGCTGACGATGAAGATCCCGCCGACGGTCGCGGCCAGCATGAGGCCGAGGAACAGCGGACCCCCGGTGTCCCCGCCCATCGTGCCGGGATCGAGCGTACGCAGCAGGCTCATCCAGGCCACGCCCAGCCAGCCGCCGTTCCTCTCGGTGTCCTCGTCGGTGAGCGCGACCACACCGGACGTCACCAGGACGATCAACACGGCGGAGGCCAGGCCCAGCCAGCCGATCAATGCCTGCGTCCCCCGGTCCATCGTCCCGTCGAACCAGTACCGCAATCGCTCCCGCAGCCTCACGCGCACCGCCGAAGACCTTCCCTCCGCTGCCGGTGGCCCTCCCCCGAGCAACGGCATTCCTACCGTCGACGCGATCACTTAATCGCCAGG
The DNA here is from genome assembly GCF_042740355.1 of Streptomyces sp. NPDC059010. Taxonomy (NCBI): domain Bacteria; kingdom Bacillati; phylum Actinomycetota; class Actinomycetes; order Kitasatosporales; family Streptomycetaceae; genus Streptomyces; species Streptomyces sp. NPDC059010. The sequence goes on along the minus strand of NZ_JBHYJA010000031.1, from coordinate 2,481 downwards.
ACACAGGGGGTACAGGGGATCGAGGGGGCGCAGAGGTGCACACAGCAAGCGGACAGGCGGGATGGCTCCCCGCGCCTTCGCCTCTCATCTTGGCTCGGACGCGTAAATAGCGATCATCTGGGACAACTACTTGTTGCGGGTAGGGATGTTGATGGAGCAGTCGCAGACGATCCACTTCGTTGCCCGGTCCTCGGCTTGCCAGTTCAGCGAGGTGCTCGATATCGGCAAGCGGCATGCCGGATTCGCGGAGGTTGACGCAGACCCGCATCCACTCGGCATCGCCGGAGCTGTAGCGCCGTCGGCCGCCCGATGCGCTGGACCGGTCCGACGAGCAGGCCCTCCGCGCCCGTAGAAGCGCAGGGCGGTGCATCCCGCTCATCGAAGCCGAGCTGGCCGGGGTGGCGTGCCGCGACGTTTGTAAGAATGCGGAGTCGGCCGGTGGTGCGGATCAGGTCCTCGAACGGCATCGGGTAGGGGCGGCAGATCCCAGGTGAGCACCGCCCGCGCCTGGAGGGGGGACATCTCGTCGACCTGGATACGGTGCGTGCCAGGTGCCAGGTGCCAGGTGCCAGGTGCCAGGTGCCAGGTGCCAGGTGCCAGGAGGTCGGGATTGCGGGTGGTGACCAGCCGGACGCAGTGCCGGCCTCCGTGCAGGAACGGGGTGAGCTGCTCGCTCTCCCACCCATCGTCGAGGAGGAGCAGGGTGCGCGGCCGTGCGTCGAGGAGCCGCCCGAGGTGGGCGCCGGCCAGGTCAGGATCGTCGAATTCGGCGGTGTCACCGGTGATGAACCGGGTGACCTCGGCGACCTTCGCGGCGACAGCGGCCCGCCCGCGGACGTCCCGGCCGATGGTGACGGGATAGACGCGCTGGCGGAACCGGCGCCGCACCGACCGGTCCGCGCACACGGCGGTGGCGAGTGTGGTCTTGCCGAAGCCGCCCGCCCCCCCACAGGGAAGTGGTGATGCCAACTGCACGGCCATCACGGCACACCGCTCCAACCGTTGCCCGGGTCTGCTCCCGGTCCACGAACCAGCCCGGCACGGCTGCGGGCGGCGGGGGCGGCGGATCGTCCGAAGCCGCCGGTACACGCTCTTGTATCCACACCGTGGCACACGCCGCCACCAGCGCGAGTCCGGCCAGCGCGCCGGTCCATGGCCACGGATGCTTCCGCAGCTCATCCAGCAGTCCGGGCCACCGATCACCGGATGTGGCGGCGTTTCCTGCCAGCGCCAGACCGACCGCCAGCACCGCACCCATGCCAGCCAGCGACACCAAGCTCACGAACCGAACGCGCACCCGAACCCCCGACGACGGCCACTCGCTCGGACCATAGTGACAGGCCATCACCTCAGCAGCGGAACATCCGACAACGGTGCCCGGCGAAGCGCATCTTGGCGGATCAGCTACGGCCAGACTGGCTTCCCATCGGAGAAGACGGCACTAGCAGGCACCCCGCATAACTGAACCCCACCGCCGTCGAGCCGCGGGGCGTTTCGTTTCTCCGGTATGACCTTTCCACCCACAAGGGCGGCGCTCCGAGGAAACTGCTGATCACGCCCCCGGGAGCGGGGCTATCAACGGCACATGATCAATGCTGTCCTGCGCGGTCTCACGGCCGCCGCCCTCGCCGTCCTGCCTCTCACCGTCGTAACTCCCGCCCATGCCGCGGAGACCATGCTCCTTACGGAAGCCGTCGCCCGCCTGCCCGTGGCTACTGAGTCCCGTGACGGCTACGACCGCAACAAGTTCCGCCACTGGAACAGTGGCGACGCCCCGGCCGACGGCTGCAACACCCGCGCCGAGGTCCTCCTCCATGAGGCGGTCGCCCCGCCCGCCGTCGGGCCGGGCTGCCGGCTGACCGGCGGGAGTTGGTTCTCGTATTACGACAACACTGTCGTGACGTCGGCGTCCGGGCTCGACATCGACCACATGGTGCCCCTCGCCGAATCCTGGGACAGCGGAGCCTCCGCCTGGACCGCGCAGCGCCGGGAGGCGTATGCCAACGACCAGGGCGCCGAACAGTCGCTCGTCGCCGTCACCGCCCGCTCCAACCGCAGCAAGGCCGACCAGGACCCCGCGCAGTGGCTGCCGCCCGCCGCCGATGCGCACTGCCGATACGTCGGCGAGTGGGTGGGCACGAAACTCCGCTGGGGCCTGGCCGTCGACGACGCCGAGCTGGCCGCGCTGGAGGGGGTGGCTTCGGGTTGTCCGGGCCAGACGGTGACGTACGATCCCGCCCCCTGAACAAGGAAACGGGCCCGCCGCGAATGCGGCGGGCCCAGCCAGTGCATGGTGCCTCAGCCGCATACGCAACGCATGCTGTGACGCCGAAGTGTCCGCCGTCTGAGTCCATGGGAACCGGGCAATGCGTGGGGCCCGCCTGCGCAGCGCCCCCCGCCGGGCGCCCGCGCCGGGGCCCCGCGGCGGGGGACAACCCGCGAACACCCCCCAACAGGGGGGGGGGTGTAGTGAAACCCAAC
>NZ_JBHYJA010000030.1:122254-125052 GCF_042740355.1 Streptomyces sp. NPDC059010 | reverse complement strand
GCGCGGGGGGGGCGCGGGGCGCGCGGCGCGCCCGGGGGGGGGGGGGGGGTGTGGGGGGGGTGGGGGGGGCGCGCGCGCGCGGCCCCCCCCCCCCCCCCCGGAGTCCGGGGAGTCCTCAGAGGTCTCAGAGGTCTCGGAGGTCTCGGAAGGGGGCTCCTCGCCCCGGATCAGCGCCGCCGCCGACGCCGCGTCGCCCGCCGACCGCAGCGCGTCCGTGAACTCGGCGTTCATCAGCTGCCGGGCCAGCGACGACAGGATCGTCAGATGGGCGTCGTCCGCGCCGGCCGGGGCGGCGATCAGGAAGATCAGGTCCGCGGGACCGTCCGCCGCGCCGAAGTCGATGCCGGCGGCGCTGCGCCCGAAGGCGAGCGTCGGCTCGGTGACATGCGCGCTGCGGCAGTGCGGGATGCCGATGCCGCCGTCGAGGCCGGTCGGCATCTGTGCCTCACGGGCGGCCACGTCGGCGAGGAAGCCCTCCAGGTCGGTCACCCGGCCCAGGGCGACCATGCGCTCTGCGAGGGCGCGCGCCGCCGCTTCCTTGGTATCGGCGGACAGGTCGAGATCGACCAGGTCCGCGGTGATCATGTCGCTCATCGCGGGCTCCTTCGCACGCGTATCGCCCGGGGAGTCTGGTGGGCGGAGAAGGGGACGGGGGTGCCATGGGGGGTGGCGGGACTGCGGTGGGGGGTGGCGGGGATGGCGGAGGCGGGGTCGGGGAAGGCCCGCCCCCTCCGGGTGGCAGAGCGGCTCAGGAGGCCCTGCCGTCCGTCGGCGGCCGTGAGTAAGTGCGAGCTTCGCCGCTCGGCGGACCGATCGGCAAGAACTGTGACAACCACGACATTCGTCATGACACCGGCTCCTTCAGTACGCGATCCACCGGCACCTCGGCCGTGACCGTCACCGCCGCCAGATCCAGGTCACCCGGGGACGGCATCACGCTGCCGGGCAGCTGTACGGCGGCCGCGCCATGGGCGACCGCCGAGGCGAGCGCCTCCGGGCCGCTGCCGCCGGCTATCAGGAACCCGGCGAGGGAGGAGTCGCCGGCGCCGACATTGCTGCGTACGACGTCCACGCGCGCACTGCCGAACCAGGCACCCGAGCCGTCCACCAGCAGCTGTCCGTCGGCGCCCAGGCTCGCGAGGACGGCATGGGCGCCCAGCGCGCGCAACTCCTCGGCCGCCTTCACCGCGTCACCCACCGTGGACAGGGGACGCCTGACGGCCTCCGCGAGCTCCTCGGCGTTCGGCTTCACCACGTCGGGGCGGGCGCGCAGGGCTTCCAGGAGGGCGCGCCCGGAGGTGTCCAGCGCGATCCGCGCGCCTCCCGAGTGCGCCCGCGCGACCACGTCGGCGTACCAGGACGGGGCGAGCCCGCGCGGCAGGCTGCCGCAGCAGGCGATCCAGCCGGCGTCGCGGGACTGCTCGCGCACCGTCTCCAGAAGCAGTTCCTGCTCGGCCGCGGACAGCTCGGGGCCGGGGGCGTTGATCTTCGTCAGTACCCCGTCCGACTCCGCGAGCGCGATGTTCGAGCGGGTGGCCCCGGCGACCGGCACCGGCGCGACCTCGATGCCCTGCGCGTCGAGCAGGTCGGCGACGAGCGCGCCGGGCGCGCCACCCAGGGGCAGGACCGCGATCGTGCGCTGCCCCGCCGCCGCCACGGCCCGCGAGACGTTCACGCCCTTGCCGCCCGGGTCCATGCGCTCGCCGGTGGCGCGGATGACCTCGCCGCGGTCGAGGGAGGGGACCTCGTAGGTGCGGTCCAGGGACGGGTTCGGGGTGACGGTGAGGATCATGCGCACTCGTTTCTAAACACACAGCACTTCAGTGCCGCCGCGCTCTATGGCGGTGGCGTCTTCGGGGCTCAGCCCGCTGTCGGTGATCAGCAGGTCCACGTCGCCCAGGTCGCCGAAGCGGGCGAAGTGCTCCTGGCCGTGCTTGGAGGAGTCGGCGAGCAGCACCACCCGGCGGGCCGCGGCCACGGCCGCGCGCTTCACCGCGGCCTCGGCGAGGTCGGGGGTGGTCAGTCCGTGCTCGGCGGAGAAGCCGTTGGCCGCCACGAACAGGACGTCGGCGCGGATCTCGCCGTACGCGCGCAGCGCCCAGGCGTCCACGGCGGCGCGCGTACGGTGCCGTACCCGGCCGCCGATCAGGTGGAGCTGGATGCCCGGGTGGTCCGCGAGGCGGGCCGCGATGGGCAGGCTGTGCGTGACGACGGTGAGGGACGCCTCCAGCGGGAGCGCCGCGGCGAGGCGGGCCACCGTCGAACCGGCGTCGAGGATCACCGTGCCCTCGGTGGGCAGCTCGGCGAGGGCCGCCTTGGCGACGCGGTCCTTCTCGTCGGCGGCCGTCGACTCGCGCTCGGCGAGGTCCGGCTCGAAGTCCAGGCGCCCTGCCGGGATCGCGCCACCGTGCACCCGGCGCACGAGCCCGGCGCGGTCGAGGGCCTTCAGATCCCGGCGGATCGTCTCCGCCGTCACCTGGAACTCCTCGGCCAGCGACAGGACGTCCACTCGGCCGCCGTCACGGGCGAGCCGGAGGATCTCCTGCTGCCGCTCCGGTGCGTACATGTCCGTTCGCCTCCGAACTGTGCCCGAACTTGTGGTTTCGCGAGGAGGCTACGCCTGGATTTCCGGAAAGTAAACAGGTTCGGGCTCAATCGGGCATGACCGGGCTTTCAGCAGGAGGAATACGGAAACGGCGAGGGGGCCCGGCCCCCAATTCCCGGGCCCCCCCCCCCCCCCGGCCCCCCCCCCCCGCCCCCCCCCCCCCCCCCCCCCCCGCGGCACCCAAACCGCCGCC
>NZ_JBHYJA010000030.1:74786-122244 GCF_042740355.1 Streptomyces sp. NPDC059010 | reverse complement strand
TTTGGGTTATCATGGGGCATGCCCGGTTATTACAGAGGTTTAAAGCCAAACCCGGGGGGGGCCCCGGCACCGAAGTGCCGGGCCCCTCCCCCGCTCAGGCCACCCCGCTCGGGCCACCGCCCTCAGCCCACCAGCGCGGGCTCCTTCTCCGTCGCCGGTGAGGAGTCATCGGCAGCCCCCTCGACATGCTGTGCCGGGCGCTTGGGCAGCGCGAACATCAGCAGGAAGATGACGCCCATCACCGCGGCCACCCACCCGAGCGCGTGCTGGAAGCCGTCCGCGAAGGCCAGGCCGACCGCCGTACGCTCCCTCGCCTCGGCCAGCCCGTCGTCGACGACCCCGAAGAAGACCACCGAGACCAGGCCGAGGCCGAGCGCGTTGCCCATCTGCTGCACCGTGCTGATCAGGCCCGACGCCGAACCGGAGTGCTCGCGCGGCACCTCGGACAGGATCGCGTCCGTCAGCGGGGCCACGATCAGGCCCATGCCGGCGCCCATCACGACCAGCGGCAGAGCCATCTGCCAGGGGGCGATGGTCAGGCCGTAGCGGCTCGCCTCCCAGATGTAGAGCAGCACGCCGACCGCCATCACCAGCGCGCCCGCCTGCAGCACCTTGCGGCCGAAGCGCGGGACCAGCTGCTGCACGGACATGCCGGCCGCCACCGAGACCGCGATCGAGAACGGGACCCCGGTCAGACCGGCCTTCAGCGGGCTCCAGCCCAGGCCGTACTGCATGTACAGCGTCCAGACCAGGAAGAAGATGCCGAGCGCGACACCGAAGACCGTCTGGACCGCGATGCCGGCCGCGAAGCTCTTCACCTTGAACAGGGACAGCTCGACGAGCGGGGAGCCGTCGCGGACCGCCTTGCGCTTCTCGTACGTCACCAGCGCCGCGAGCACGACGAGGGCTCCGGCCATCGACACGTACCCCCACAGCGGCCAGCCCAGCTCGCGGCCGCGGGTCAGCGGGTAGAGCAGCATCAGCAGGCCGAGGGTGACGAGGGCCACGCCGACGAGGTCCAGCTTCATGGCCTTCGGCGCCTTGGACTCGGTGATGAAGCGGCTGCCGAGGATCAGGCCCGCGATGCCGACGGGGAGGTTGATCAGGAAGATCGGGCGCCATTCGAGGCCGAAGAGGTTCCACTCGGTGAGGAGGGCGCCGAGCAGCGGGCCGGTGACCGCGCCGAGACCGACGACCGCGCCGAACAGGCCGAAGACCTTGCCGCGTTCGTGCGCCGGGAACGTGGCGTGCACGATCGACAGGACCTGCGGGACCATCAGCGACGCCATGGCGCCCTGGAGGATGCGGGAGGCGACCAGCATCTCCGGGTTCGCGGCGAAGCCGCACAGGGCGGAGGCCAGGGTGAAGCCGCCGATACCGATCAGGAACAGCCGCTTGCGGCCGTGGATGTCGCCGAGGCGACCGCCGGTGATCAGGCCCGCGGCGAACGCGAGGGCGTAGCCGGCGGTGATCCACTGGATCTGGCTGAAGGTCGCGCCGGACTCCCGCTGTATCGACGGGATCGCGACGTTGACGATCGTGACGTCGACCAGATCCATGAAGGCCGCGGTCATCACGATCGCGAGGGCGAACCAGCGGCGGCGGTCCGTCGGGGTGGGAGTAAGCGGTGTGTCCGGCGTACTCGGCGTGTTCGGTGAAGTCTCGGTGGAAGCCATGTCCTCAAACTAGAACGGCATTAGGTCAGATCATGTCCTAGTTGTACGGCATCCTCGAACTCATGACGACGGACACACCGGCTCGGCTCCTCCAGTTGCTCTCCCTTCTGCAGACGCCCCGCGAGTGGCCCGGCGGCGAGCTCGCCGGTCGGCTCGGGGTGTCCCGGCGCACGGTGCGGCGCGATATCGACCGGCTGCGGGAGCTGGGGTATCCCGTGCAGGCGACGAAGGGGGCCGACGGGGGGTATCGGCTGGTCGCGGGCAAGGCGATGCCGCCGCTCGTCCTGGACGACGAGGAGGCCGTGGCGATCGCGGTGGGGCTGCGGGCCGGGGCCGGGCATGCGGTCGAGGGCGTCGACGAGGCGTCGGTCCGGGCGCTGGCGAAGCTGGAGCAGGTGCTGCCGTCGCGGCTACGGCGCCGGGTGTCCACGTTGCAGGCCGCGACCACGCCGCTGACCAGTGGGGACGGGGCGAGTATCGCGCCCGAGACGCTGACCGTGATGGCGTCGAGCGTGGCGGGGCAGGAGCGGTTGCGGTTCGCGTACCGGGCGGGGGACGGGACGGAGTCGCGTCGCCTGACCGAGCCGCACCGGCTGGTGTCGACGGGGCGTCGCTGGTACCTCGTGGCCTACGACCTCGATCGCGCCGACTGGCGCACGTTCCGGGTCGACCGGGTGAGCGAGCCGTTCGCCACCGGGGCGCGGTTCGCTCAGCGGGAGTTGCCGACGGGCAGTGCGGCGGAGTATCTGCGGCGGTCGATCCGGCGGCATGCGGAGACCTACGAGTTCGAGGTCACGTTCGCGGCGGCCGCCGAGGTGGTGGAGGCGCGGCTGCCCCGGTGGCTCGGGGCGCCGGAGCCCACCGGGGCGGACGAGTGCCGGTTGCGGGCGGTCGCGAGTGAGCCGGTGGAGTGGCTGGCGGTGCGGTTGGCGATGGTGGGGTGCGAGTTCGTGGTGAAGTCGCCGGAGGAACTGGTGCGGTGTGTACGGGAGTTGGGTGGCCGGCTGAGTCGGGCCTCGGGGTGACGGTCGCCTCGTGCGGCGGTGCCGCTGACACCGTCACCTCTCGACGTCCTCCCACGGGAAGTCCCTGAGCGCGCCCAGATTGCGCATCGCCAGTGCCGCCGGGCCCTCCGGACCCTGTGCGGGGGCGTCCCCGGCGGCCCAGGTCTCCACGGCCACGCGTATGGAGGCGGCGGCCACCGCGGCGGCGAACTGGAGGCCCGGGGACGGTGTCGGGACGGGCTCGGCAACGTTGTCGGGGTCGGCAACACTGCCACCGCCCGCGTTGTCCCCGGCGTCGCCGTCGGCCGGGGCGCTCCCGGCATCCCTCGCCCGCAGCGCCTCCGCCAGCCGCCCCTCGGTCTCATGGCACACCTCGGCCCACACCTTGCGCAGCGCGGGGCTCGACGTGGCCAGGCGGACCAGGGTGCGGGCCCACTCCCAGGAGGCCGCCGAGACGCCCGCGCCCGGCGTCAGGGTGTGCCGGGCCGCGTGTTCGAGGGCCTCGGGGACGCTCAGGCCGGCGGGGGCGTCGTGGACCGCCCGGGTCCAGCGGTCGGCGCCGACCGAGTACAGCGGGGCGACCGCCTCCTCCTTGGTGGCGAAGTAGCGGTAGAACGTGCGCGGCGCGATTCCGGCGGCCTGGGCGATGTCCTCGGCCCGGGTGGCCCGCAGCCCCTGTCTCACGAAGAGGCCGGCCGCGGCACGGGCGATCTCCATGCGGGTCGCCGCCTTGCGTCGCTCCGTCAGTGAGGGGGACGGGGAGGGGGAGGGCCTGCTCACGCTCGGCAGGGTATGCCCATGTGGCACAATCTGCCATTCGGGTGGGCCACCCCGTGGTTCAGGTACGGGGTGGCCCACCCGCCTGTTTCGGCGGGCCTTGCGCGGAGCCTTCTGCCAGGCTGCCGCGGGGCCATCCACCAAGCCCTCCGCAGAGCCCTCCACCAAGCCTCCGCAGGTCCATCCGCCAAGCCCTCGCAGGGCTTTCTGCCAAGCCTCCCGCGGGGCCGTCCATAAAAGGAGCCGGGCCCCGGCGCCCAGGGGGGATAGGCGCCGAAGCCCGGCTCGGGGTAAGTCCCGGCGCCGGGGGGAGTGCGTCGGGACTTGGTCTGTGGTCGTGGTCGTCGGTGTGCGGCCTGCTGGTCGGGCTGGCCGGGAGCAGGTCCGCCGGGCCTGGCGCAGGGCTGGAGGGGCGGGGACGGAGGCTGGTCGTGACCCCCGTGCAACCCCCGTGTCCCCCATGCCCTCAGGGCCCGAACTCCCCTGCTCTGAGGTCTTGTTCCCGGGCCCCGGTCAGTTGAAGCGGCGTTACATCGCCATGTTTGCGCGGTCTTCCGCCACCGGCGTACGCGGGCGGCACCGCGCGGCCGGTGGCCGGGAGGGTCAGGCCGCGGCGTCGAAACCGGTGCTGCGGGCCAGCTTCTTCAGTTCCAGCAGGGCGTGCTTCTCGATCTGGCGGATGCGTTCGCGGGTCAGGCCGTGCTCCTTGCCGACCTCGGTCAGCGTGCGCTCGCGGCCGTCCTCGATGCCGTACCGCATCTTGATGATGGACGCCGTGCGCTGGTCGAGGCGGCCGATCAGGTCGTCCAGTTCCTCGCTGCGGAGCAGCGTCAGCACCGACTGCTCGGGGGAGACCGCGGAGGTGTCCTCCAGCAGGTCGCCGAACTGGGTATCGCCCTCGTCGTCCACCGACATGTTGAGGGAGACCGGGTCGCGGGCCCAGTCCAGGACGTCCGTCACACGGTCCGGGTTCGAGCCGAGCTCGGCGGCGATCTCCGCGGGCTCGGGGTCGCGGCCGTGCTCGCGGTTGAACTCGCGCTGGACGCGGCGGATGCGGCCCAGCTCCTCGACCAGGTGGACGGGGAGGCGGATGGTGCGGGACTGGTCGGCTATCGAGCGGGTGATGGCCTGGCGGATCCACCACGTCGCGTACGTCGAGAACTTGAAGCCCTTGCGGTAGTCGAACTTCTCCACCGCGCGCACCAGACCGGCGTTGCCCTCCTGGACCAGGTCGAGCAGGGGCAGGCCGCTGCGCGGGTAGCGGCGGGCGACCGCCACGACCAGGCGGAGGTTGGAGCGGATGAAGATGTCCTTGGCGCGCTCTCCGTCGGCGACCAGGGCCTCCAGCTCGTCGCGGGTGGCGTCCGCCTTGGACTCCTCGTATCCGTCGAGGACCTGCCTTGCGAACACACCCGCTTCGATGATCTGCGACAGCTCGACCTCCTTGGCGGCGTCGAGAAGCGGCGTACGCGCGATTTCGTCGAGGTACATGCCGACCAGGTCGCGGTCCGCGATCTCGCCGCCATGGGCGCGAACACTGCCTGCCGCGTCGGCCTCGCCGGTGGCGGACTGACGACGGGCGACGGCACGGGTTGCCATGCGTGCTCCCTTGCGTTGAGGGCTGGCGGGTGGTCCGTGAACGTCTGGGACTCTTGTCGAGTGCCCGGCGTTCGATGGAAACAACGACTGGAATCAGGACAGAATTCCCAACCCGCCCCCCTATTTTTCTGATCTTGCAGTACCCTGTCCGACCACATGAGGAGGCCTGATGCCGCCGGAACGTACAGAGGTGCAGGTCAGGCCGGGAGTCGAGCGCGACCTCGAAGCCCTCACCGATATCTACAACCACTATGTACGTGAGACGCCCATCACATTCGATACGGCGGTCTTCACGCCGGAAGAGCGCCGCCCTTGGCTGCTCTCCCACCCTGAAGACGGCCCGCATCGGCTGATGGTTGCCGAGGAGACCGGTTACCCAGGGAACTCACAGCGGATCCTCGGCTACGCCACATCCAGCGCCTTTCGCCCCAAGCCCGCCTACGCGACCTCCGTCGAGGTGACGGTCTATCTCGCGCCGGACGCCGGGCGTCGCGGCATCGGAACCCTTCTCTACAAGGCGCTGTTCGAGGCGCTCGCCGGGGAGGATCTGCATCGGGCCTACGCGGGGATCGTCCCGCCCAACGAGGCCTCCGAGCGGCTGCACGAGCGCTTCGGCTTCCGGCACGTGGGGACGTACCGCGAGGTGGGCCGCAAGTTCGGCCGCTACTGGGACGTCGCCTGGTACGAGAAGGAGCTGTGAGGCCGGCAGCGCCTCAGCCGCATTGCCGCCTCAGCCGAACCGCCGCCTCAGCCGAACTGCACCGAGCGTTTCGCCAGGCCCATCCAGAAGCCGTCGATCACCGACTTCTGGCCGTCCAGCTCACCGGTCGCCTCGGCCGCGCCCATCGTCACGAACAGCGGGGCGAAGTGCTCGGTGCGCGGGTGGGCGTAGCGGCCGGCCGGGGACTTGTGGAGGAAGTCCAGCAGGGCGTCCCAGTCGCGGCTCTCCAGGGCCCGGCGGCCCCAGTCGTCGAACTCCACGGACCAGGCGGGGATGCCGCCCTGCCGCAGGGCGGCGAGGTTGTGGGTGAAGAAGCCGGAGCCGACGATCAGTACGCCCTCGTCGCGCAGCGGTGCCAGCTTGCGGCCGATCTCCATCAGCTTGAGCGGGTCGAGGGTCGGCATGGAAATCTGCAGGACGGGAATGTCGGCCTCGGGGTACATCTCGACGAGCGGGACGTAGGCGCCGTGGTCGAGGCCGCGGTCCGGGATGTCCTGCACGGGGATGCCGGGGGCGCGCAGCAGCTTTCGTACGGACTCGGCGAGTGCGGGCGCGCCGGGAGCCGTATAGGTCACCCGGTAGAAGTGCTCGGGGAAACCCCAGAAGTCGTAGACGAGAGGAACGGGCTCGGTGGCACCGATGGCGAGCGGGGCCTCCTCCCAGTGGGCGGAGACCATGAGGATCGCCTTGGGGCGCGGCAGGTCGGCGGACCAGGCGGCGAGCTCGCCGGGCCAGATCGGGTCGTCCGCGAGCGGCGGGGCGCCATGGCTGAGATAGAGGGCAGGCATGCGTTCCTGCGTGGCGGCGGACATGATGGCGACTCCCTCCGGAGAGCTGAAGCCTTATTTGCTTCAAATCTAAAGCTTCTCTCTCTAAAGAAGGTACGCCCCGGTAGTTAAAATTTCAAGGAGAGCTCTCGTACAGTGGAGTACATGAATACGGCATCGACCTCCGCGCCACCCGCGGCCGAACCCGAACCGGCGTCAGCGCCCGCCCCCGCGGCCGAACCGCGCTGGCTCAACGACGAGGAACAGCAGGTCTGGCGCTCGTACATGGAAGCGTCCACGCTGCTCTGGGACCACCTGGACCGCCAGCTCCAGCGCGACGCGGGCATGCCGCACGTCTACTACGGACTCCTGGTCAAGCTCGCCGACTCGCCGCGCCGCCGGCTGCGGATGACCGAGCTGGCGATGCTCGCGAAGATCACCCGCTCCCGGCTCTCGCACGCCATCGCCCGGCTGGAGAAGAACGGCTGGGTGCGCCGCGAGGACTGCCCCGACGACAAGCGGGGCCAGTTCGCGGTCCTGACCGAGCAGGGCGTCGAGGTGCTGAAGCAGACCGCTCCCGGTCATGTGGAGGCCGTGCGCCAGGCCATGTTCGACCGGCTCAGCACCGAACAGCAGCAGGCCCTCGGCGAGATCATGCAGATCGTCGCCGAGGGCCTGCAGCCGAGCGAAGCGGGTGCGGACCTGCCCTGGCTGCGCTGAGCCGCTCACTCAGGCAGCCAGGACAGGCCCTTGGGTTCGTACGTGCGGAGCGTCCCCATCCCCGTACGTACGAACAGCCCGAGGGGGTACGACCGGACGGTCGTCGTCAGTGGCTCAGTGAGCGACGACCGGCACCGGCAGTTCGTCCTCCGCGCCCTCGCCGGAACCGGTGACCACCGTGGTGTCCGGCTTGCCGGCGTTGACGAGGACCACCACGATGACCGCGGCGAGGGCCAGCATGCCCACCGCGAACCAGATCGCGTTGGTGTAGCCGTGCACCATGCCCTCCAGCTGGACCAGCTGTGCCTGCGAGCGGGAGCTCGCGGAGCCGATGTGGTCGGCGATGTAGGAGGTCGTGGCCGAGGCGGCGATCGTGTTCAGCAGGGCCGTACCGATCGCGCCGCCCACCTGCTGCGAGGTGTTGACCATCGCGGAGGCGACACCCGCGTCCCGGGGCTCGACGCCCAGGGTGGCCAGGGACATGGCCGGCATGAACGCCGTACCCATGCCGAGACCGAGCAGCAGCATCGCCGGCAGGATGATCGAGGCGTACGACGAGCCGATCTCCAGCTGCGTCATCAGCAGCATGCCGACCGCGGCGACCAGGAAGCCGGGGCCCATCAGCATGCGGGCCGGCAGGCGGGTCATCAGGCGGGTGCCGATCTGGGTGGAGCCGACCATCATGCCGACGATCATCGGCATGAAGGCGAAGCCGGTCTTGATCGGCGAGTACCCCTTCACGATCTGCAGGTAGTAGGTCAGGAACAGGAACGTGCCGAACATCGCGATGATCGCGATACCGAGCGAGAGGTAGATCCCGCCGCGGTTGCGGTCGGTGATCACGCGCAGCGGCAGCAGCGGGGCCTTGACCCTGGCCTCGGTGATGACGAACGCGAGCAGCAGGACCGCGGAGGCGACGAACATGCCGACGGTCACGGAGTCGCCCCAGCCGTCGGACTCGGCGCGGGTGAAGCCGTAGACCAGCGCGACCAGACCCAGGGTGGAGAGCAGGACGCCGGGGATGTCGAGCGGGTTGCGGTTGCGGCCGCCCTCCGGCTCACGGATGACGAAGTACGCGCCGAGCGCGGCGACGATGGCGAACGGGATGTTGACGAAGAACGTCCAGCGCCAGTCCATGTACTCGGTCAGCACGCCACCGAGGATGAAGCCCACGGCACCGCCACCACCGGCGATGGCACCGTAGATACCGAACGCCTTGGCACGCTCCTTGGCGTCCGTGAACATCACGGCGAGCAGGGAGAGCGCGGCGGGCGCGAGCAGTGCGCCGAAGACACCCTGGAGGGCGCGGGCGCCGAACATCATGGCCTCGTTGGTGGCGGCGCCACCGAGCGCTGAGGCACCGGCGAAGCCGATCAGACCCACGACGAAGGCGTTCTTACGGCCCCACAGGTCGGCGATCCGGCCGCCGAAGAGGAGGAGGCCGCCGAAGGCGAGGGCGTAGGCCGTGACGACCCACTGCCGGTTGCCGTCGGATATGCCGAGGTCCACCTGGGCGGAGGGCAGGGCGATGTTCACGATGGTGGCGTCGAGGACGACCATCAGCTGGGCGAGCGCGATGAAGATGAGCGCTTTCCAGCGGTTGGCGTCGCCGGACGTGGCCGGTGCGCCGGGAGCCTTGGAGGCTGTTTCAGACATGGAGGTACCCACTTCGGGACTTCGTAACGGAAAAAGGTGTCGTAAGGGGACGGTCCGTCAATCGGCGACGGCCGATGTGAATCGGTGCTCTGTGGACTGCTGTGGCATTCGGAACTAATCGCTGCTGATCGTCAGGCCTTGCGCAGGTCCTCCATCGTGATCGCCGTGCCCGGCAGGACCGAGCGGGCCGGGGCCCGCAGTCCGTCCAGGAACAGCTGCAGATGACGGTGGACATAGCGGTCGGCGATGTCGCACCCGGTCCCGGCCGGAGGCCGGCTGAGCTGGGAGACGCCGATCATGAGATCGCCGACGTCCACGTCGGAGCGGAGCTGGCCGGCCGCCTTGGCGCGGTCCATGATCGCCCCGATCAGCTGCTCGGCCCGCTCGCGCGAGGCCTCCAGGTCCGGGTGGTGCTGGTCGAAGGTGCTCTGGACCATCGGGCACAGCGCGCTGATCCGCTCGTCGGCGGCGGTGTGCACAAAGCGCTCCAGGGCCTCGAAGGCGTCCCCGGTCTGTGCGAGCGCCAGCTCGGCCGCCTCCGTCGTGCGGTCCATGACGGAGCAGACGACCTCGCGGACGAGCGCGTCGCGGTCGGGGAAGTTGCGGTACACCGTGGCGTTGCCGACGCCGGCCCGGCGGGCGATCTCGTCGAGCGGCACATCGGGGCCGAACTCGACGAACATCTCCCGGGCGGCGGTGACGATCCGCTCCCGGTTGCGCAGGGCGTCGGCGCGCGGCCGGGTCGCCTTGCGCGGTACGGGGGTCACGGTCTGCACGGCGTACTCCTGATGCTGCTGGGTGGCGATCCGGGGAAGCTGTCCCCGTTTCGCTCGGACACATGGCTAAACGGGGAAGGGATCCCCGGTTATTTCCCGCCACGGAAAAGATTTCATGTGACCTGAATCACAAGCCCGCCGCCACAAGAACCCACGTTCGGTCTCTTCCAACGCGCGCCCTCGAACCACTCGACACAGGGTGATCGGGAGGGCGCAGCGCGCGGTCGGGCGGCTGCCGTGGACGGAAGGGCCCATGCATGCAGCCGACCCGCCGGATACGCCCCCGCCGTGTGCTGGTCCTCGCCTCCGTGACCGCCCTGACCCTGGCGGTCAGCACCTCGGCAGGCACCGGACGCCACACGGCGGGCACCCCGACGGCGACCGGAGCGGGCCCGGTGGCGCCGACCCGCTCCTCCCCCCTCGGCCCCTGCATGATCAGCGGCCGGCCCACGGTGCAGATGTCGGAGGGCGTTCCTACGGCACGCGGCTACTCCCGCTCCACCGGCACGGTCAACGCCCTCACCGTGATGGTCGACTTCCCCGACGCGCCCGGCAAGGGCAGCGCGCTCGACCGCTTCGCGGAGTTCTTCCCGCAGACCCAGGACTGGTTCCGCACCAGCTCCTACGGCCGCCTCGACTACCGCCCCAAGACCCCGATCCCGGGCTGGCTGCGCATGCCGAAGTCGTTCCACGCCTACGGCATAGAGCGCGGCGCGCCCTTCGACCCCGGGTACCGGCAGCTGGTCCAGGACATCGTGGCCGCCGCCGACCCCAAGGTGGACTTCCAGTCGTACGACTTCCTGAACGTGCTGGTGACGCCGAACGCCGGGCCGTCGGCCCTGGACACGGTCCTGTCGGTGTCGTTCGCGGGCAACACCGAGGCCCCGGTGGCCGACGGCGTCTCCGTCGCGAACGCCTCCTTCGTCTACTCCCGCCAGGACGACGGCTCCGGCTCCTACCACCGCACCGGCTACCGGGTCCTCCCGCACGAGAACGGCCATGTCTTCGGCCTGCCCGATCTGTACACCGCCGAGGGTGGGAGCACGGTCGGGCACTGGGACATCATGAGCGAGGACTGGGGGGCCAACAACGACCTCCTCGGCTGGCACAAGTGGAAGCTGGGCTGGCTGGACGCGGAGCAGGTGCGGTGCGCGACCGAGTCCGGGAGCCACGAGTACCCCCTGACGCCGCTGGCCCGCGAGGGCGGCCCGAAGCTGGTGTTCGTACCGCTGGACCGCCGCTCCGGGTACGCCGTCGAACTGCGCACCCGCGAGGGCAACGACGAGTCCGTGTGCCGCCCCGGTGTGCTGGTCTACAAGGTCGACGCGGACGTGGACACCGGGATGGGACCGATGAAGGTCCACGACGCCAAGCAGGACAGCGGCGGCTGCACCCGCAGCCCCAACGTCCACGCCGAACTGTCCGACGCGGCGTTCGTGCCGGGTGAGGAGTTCCGGGACGAGAAGCGGGGGGTGCGGATCGCGGTGCTGGAGGCGGACATCACGGGGAGCTATCGGGTGCGGGTGACCCGGGAGTAGGGGTGCGCAGGGCCCGGGGCGGGCGTCAGGATCAGAGGCGATGAGGCCCGGGGCGGGCGGAGGGTCGCCGTGCGGGCGCGTGGCGCGGATTACGGTGGGGGCCGGACAGGCCCTCGGCCTGCTGTGAACGCCGTACCGGAGAGCCGATGCCCGCGAAGACGACCCTGGACGCCCCTGCCGTACCGGCGGAGGCGGTGACGCCGTTGATCCGTGGTGTCGTGGTGCTGTGGCGGCTCACGGAGGCCGGCGGGACGCTGAGCGCGAGCGCGCTGGAGCGGGCCACCGGGCTGGCCCGCTCCACGGTGGACCGGATCGCGTCCACGCTGGCCCGCATGGGCTACGTCCGCCTCGACGGCCGTGACGTGGTGCTGGCACCCCGCGTGATGGAACTCGGCAACGCCTGTCTGGCCGCCCTGGGCCTGCCCTCCCTCCTCGCCGCCCACGCCGACGCGCTCGCCGACGAACTGGACGAGTCGGTGTCGCTGGCGGTCGGCGACCGCGACGGCATCCGCTTCATCCACCAGGCCACCCGCCGCCGCGCGATGTCCCTCAGCTTCCGCATCGGCGACCTGCTCCCGGCCGAACGCACCGCGCCGGGCCCGCTGTTCGCGACGGAGTGGACCGAAGCCCAGTGGCAGACCTGGCGCGAACGCCGGGCGGCGGACCCGGAGGACCGGGACTTCCCAGCCGTACCGCCGCGCCGGCACGCCTCGTCCGACGAGGACTTCGTACGCCGGGCGGCGCGGGCGCGGGCAGACGGCTGGGCGCTGGACGACCAGTTGATCGAGCAGGGGCTGGTCGCGGTGTCCGTACCGGTACGGGATCCCCGGGCGGGCGGCCGTGTCGCCTGCGTCGCGAACGTGGTCAGCCACACCAGCCGGCACACGGCCGCCCAGCTGCGCGACACGCTCCTCCCCCGGCTGCGGACGGCCGTGGCGGACATGGAACGCGAGCTGCGCGAGGCCCCGCAGCCGCGCCCCGGCCGGGCTCCGGCGGGCCTCGCGACCTGGACGGGCGCCTCCAAGCAGGAACTGGGCCGGGAGTTCGTCGAGTCGCTGGCGCGCGGGCTCACCGTACTGACCGCGTTCGGCGAGGGACGGGCCGAACTGACACTGACGGACGTCGCCCAGGCGACCGGCCTGTCCCGGGCCACGGCACGCCGGGCGCTCATCACGTACGAGCATCTGGGCCTGGTACGCCCGTCGGGGAACCGGGGTTTCGCGCTGACCCCGCGCGTCCTGTCGCTGGGCTTCCCGCCGCTGTCCCGCACCTCCCTGGACCGCATCGCGACCCCGCACCTCGCCGAACTGGCCGACCGGGTCCACGAGTCGGCCTCGCTGGCGGTGCTGACGCCGTCGGGCGACGAGATCCAGTACACCGCCCGCGCCGCCACCACCCGCGTGATGAGCGTCAACGTCACCGTAGGCACCCGGCTCCCGGCGTACGTGACCTCACTGGGCCGGGTGCTGCTGGCCGATCTCCCCGCCGGAGAACGGCAGTTGGGCACGCATGGCGAGCTGCGCCCGCTGACCCCTCGTACGATCACGGACCCCTCGGCGCTGGCAGCCGTGCTGGAGGAGGTCCGGGTGAGTGGATACGCCCTGGTCGACGAGGAGTTGGAGGAAGGGCTGCGCTCGATCGCGGTACCTGTACGCGACCGTACGGGACGGGTGGTCGCCGCGGTGAACGTGGCGATGCACGCGGCACGGCGGTCGGTGGAGGAGTGCGTACGGGACGTGCTGCCGGAGCTGGTGGAGACGGCCGGGCGGGTGGAGCGGGACCTGGGGGTGGCGGGGCGGTTCACCCGGGTGGCGCTGTCCTGAGGGGCGCCGTGGCGGTGCGGAACCTGGCCCGGTACTCGCTCGGTGTCGCGGCGAGGCGGCGGTGGAAGGCTCGGATCAGGGTGTCGACGGTGCCGAAGCCGCAGACGGAGGCGATCCGGTCCAGCGTGTCGTCGGTGGTCGCCAGCAGGTTGCCGGCCCGTTCGACCCGGGCCGACTCGACGTAGGCGTGCGGCGTCGTGCCGAGTTCGGTCTTGAAGATGCGGGTGAGCTGACGGTCGCTGACATGCGCGTACGCGGCCAGCTCCGGGACGGTCAGGCGGCTGCCGAGGTTGTTCAGGATGTGGTGCCGCAGGTCCTCGATACGCCGGGTCGTGGACACCGTCTCCAGGGGCACGCTGAACTGGGACTGCCCGCCGGGCCGTTTGAGGTACATCACCAGCTGACGGGCGACGCGCAGCGCGACCTGCTCGCCGAAGTCCTCCGCGACCAGGGCGAGGGACAGGTCCAGGCAGGCGCTGATCCCCGCGCCGGTCCAGACCTCGCCCTCCTCGCGGATGAAGATCGGGTCCGGGTCGACCCGCACCGCCGGGTGGTCGGCGGCGAGTTGCGGCGCGGTCGACCAGTGCGTGGTGGCGCGCTTGCCGTCGAGGAGGCCGGCGGCGGCGAGGATGTGCGCGCCGACGCACACCGAGGCCACGCGTCGGGAGCGGGTGGCCAGCGCCTTCACCCGGGCCACCGTGCCGGGCTCGACGATGGGGTGGACACGGCGCTCACCGTCGGCCTCGCTCGCGCCCTCACCCTCGACCTGGACCGAGCCGGGCACCAGCAGCGTGTCGATGGCCCGTTCGCCGACCTCGCGGAACGTGGCGTCGGGCAGGATCCGCACCCCGGCCGCCGTGGTCACCGGCTCCAGGGTCTCGGCGGCCAGCACGACCTCGTAGCCGACCCGCCCCGTCGTCTCGCGCGGGACGAGGGAGAACACCTCCGGCGGGCCGGTGACGTCGAGCAGGTCGACGCCCTCGAACAGCACGATCACGATCAGCCGGTTGACGACGCCCATCCGGTACCCCCTGTTTCCCTCACGGACATGGGTGTCGGTTTCTGCAAATAGCACGTCATTGCCGACCCCCCGGTTCGAGCCATAGCGTCGCATACGAGTTCAACAGACTGTTGAACAACTCGCTCAAGTCCCTCACGGACCTTGAGGCCCTCAAGCCCCCGACCCTTGGAGAAGCCCCGTGGCAAGCAAGACGTTGCGCGAACTCGGCGGTGCCGACACCACCCCCGCGGCCCTCGCGTCCTCGACGCTCGTCCTCGTCGACTACCAGAACACCTACACCCGCGGTGCGATGGAACTCGACGGCTGGCGGCCCGCCCTGGAGGCGGCGTCGGACCTCCTCACCCGGGCCCGCGAGGCCGGCGCCAAGGTCATCCACGTCCAGCACGACGGCGGCGAGGGCTCGCCCTACGACATCGGCGCCGAGATCGGCCGGATCCACCCCGACGTGGCGCCGGCCGACGGCGAGCCCGTGGTCGTCAAGCAGGCCCCGGACGCCTTCCACGGAACCGACCTCGGCAGGCTCGTGGACGAGGCCGGGAACGAGAGCGTGATCGTCGCCGGATTCATGACGCACATGTGCATCGCGTACACGACGGCGTCCGCGGCCCTGCGCGGCAACCGGCCCACCGTCCCGGCGGACGCCTGCGCCACCCGGTCGATCGTGGACGTCTCCGCCGACGAACTGCACCGCAGCGCCCTGGCGGCCATCGCCGACGCGTACGGCGTCGTGGTCGCCTCCGTGAAGGAGCTGGCCTGACATGTCGGGGCAGGGGCAGGGGCATGAGCGGCGGCAGGAGCAGCGCACCGCGGAGCAGGGGCCGGAGCACGAGCAGCGCGGCGGCTCCCGGCGCGGGTTCCTGAAGGCCGGCCGTGCGGCCGTCGTCGGCGGTGCGGCCGTGATCGGCGGCGCCGCGGTGTTCGGCGCGACCCGTCCGGGCGGCTCCCCGGCACAGGCGGCGGACGGGGCGGACGCGGACAGGCCGGGCACGGCGGACCGGTCGGCCGCGGCGGACACGTCGGCCACGACTACGCTGCGCAGGCTCAACGGCCTGCCCGACCAGCCGGCTTCGCTCGCCTCCGCCACCCTGATCATGGTCGACTACCAGAACACCTACACCCAGGGCGTGATGGAACTGACCGGCTGGCGGCAGGCCCTGGACGCCGCGGCCGAGCTGCTGAGCGCAACCCGCGAGGCGGGCGGGAAGGTCATCCACGTCGTCAACGACGGCGGCAAGGGCACCCCGTACGACATCCGCCGCCCGATCGGCCGCATCCACGACCGGGTCAGGCCCGTGCGGGGTGAGCGGACCGTGGTGAAGAAGGTCCCCAACGCCTTCGTGAACACCGAGCTCGGCAGGCTCGTCGACCAGGCGGGCAACGAGAACCTGGTCATCGCCGGGTTCATGACCCACATGTGCGTGACGTTCACCGCCGAGGGCGCGTTCCTGCGCGGGAACCGCCCCACCGTGGTCGCGGACGCCTGCGCCACCCGGCCGCTGCCGTCGGTCACCGGCGGGCTGTCCGCCACACAGATCCACGAGAGCGCGCTGGCGACGATCGCCGACCTGTACGGCGTCGTCGTCCGCTCGCACGGTGCGCTGAGTGCGCTGAGGTAACACCCCTTGTACTACCCCTCCTTGTAGTACCCCTCCTTGTAGTACCCCCTCCTCTCCCCCCTCGCATTGCTCCCCGCGTCCCGGCCCTTCGCGGCTCCCGGCGGGTCAGTTCCCCCCACACCTGACCGCTTCCCAGGCGGGAACACCTGACGACCAACTCGTTACGGAGAGCAAGCCATGGCAACACGCCGGACATTCATAGGCGGCGCGGGCGGAATAGGCGCCGCGACGTTCCTGGGCCACTCGGCCGCCGCCCGGACCACCGCGGTATCGGCCCTCGACGCCGCCCCCGCCGCCGAGGCGGTGAACGCCCAGAGCGCCGCCCGGGACTCCATCCGCGCGGTGAACGCGGCGATGCGCACCAACTACGCGGCGCTGAAGGCCGATCTGGTCAAGAACCTCGGCCCCGTCATCGTCGTACAGAACGACGCGAAGGGCGGCACCTTCACCCTCGTCCACGAGGGCAAGCGGTACGTCGAGCACCCGGTGGCCGAGGAGTTCGAGCTGGCGAAGTCCATCGCCCACGTACCCCTGGGCGTTTACTCCACCGTCGCGGAATACCTCTCCGACAAGGTCCCCAACGTCTCCAACGCCGACCGGATCGACGCCCACGACCTCGACATGGTGGCGATGACCGGCCCCGGCACCGACGCCTGGACGACGCCGTTGCAGGCGTTCGCGGACACGCTGACCACCGCGAAGGACAACCTCGCCGCGGCGAAGCTGCCGCAGGCCCTGCACAACTCCTGCGCGAAGATCCTCGACGAGGCGCTCACCTTCATCGCCGACGCCATCCGCACCCGCGCCTTCGACATCGCCTCGTTCCAGGTCTTCGCCGCGCGCGTCTACCCGGCGATCCGGGTGAACATGCAGTACGCCGCCGAGGCGCAGATCTCCGGTGTGCAGCGGCTGTGCCGGAAGTGGCGGACGCAGATCGGCGAGGCCGCGTGGGCCGATCTGTACACGGTGGTGCTGTCGATCTGGACGACGTCCGTGCTGAACCAGGCGGAGATCATCATCAGGCCGATGATGAACCAGAAGAAGGTCGACACCCACCTGATCGACATCCCCACGGCCCAGCTGCCGTCGGACCCGATCGGGGTGGCGCTGGACAACCTGGCGCGGATCGTCCAGGACAACATCGCCGCGGAGCTGGTGTTCGTCTCCGACCTCAAGGTCGCCGACGCCCTGAAGGGCAAGCAGGACCTGCTGTCCGACGAGATCCTCAAGCAGCTCGGTACGCCGGTCTCGGGTACGGCGGGTACGGCGGGTACGGCGGGTGCGGCCACCGGTGTCGCGTTCCGTACGGCGGGCAGGGCGAAGTGTCCGGTCAACCACAGCGTGAGCATCTGACCGGAACACGCCCTGTAGGCGCGGCGGCCCTCTCCTGGACGGAGGAGGGGGCCGCCGTCACGTCCACGGGGGAAACAACGGGGGAACCACGTGACAACCAGGCTGTGGCTCATCGTCGGCCTGACACTTCTCGCCATCGATCTCCGCGCGGCGATCACCGGACTGCCGCCGCTCATGGGCGACGTGCAACAGGCACTCGCCCTCTCCGGCACCCAGGTCAGCGTGCTGGCGACGCTGCCGGTGCTGTGTCTGGGCGCCTTCGCCTGGCTCGCACCCCACCTGGCCCACCGCCACGGAACCCACGCCGCCGTATGCGCCGCCGCCTGGCTCCTGGCCCTCGGCGCCGCCTTACGGGCGGTCCCGTCACCGACGGCACTCTTCGCCGGAACGGTGCTCTCGGGGGCCGGCATCGCCATCGGCAACGTACTGCTGCCCGCGGTGATCAAGGCCCACTTCGCCGACCGGATCGGCCTGTTCACGGGCCTGACGATGACGTTGATGGCGGCGTCCGGCGCACTGGCCGCCGGAGCGGCGGTGCCGCTGTCCGATGCGGCGGGATGGCAGTCGGCGTTGGCGGTGTGGTCGATACCGGCGGTGCTGACGGCGGCGGTATGGGGCCTGCCGGCCACGCCGGGAGCGGCGGGAAGACACCGCAGAACACCGAGCCCGACCCGGAAGCCGATGGCGAGGCCCTCGGACGGATCCCTGCTTCGCTGTGCTCTCGCCTGGTGGGTGTCGGCGTTCCTCGGCCTGGTGTCGCTGATGTTCTACGTGCTCGTGGCCTGGCTGCCGCAGATCATGCGGGCGAACGGCTACACCGCCGCCGAGTCCGGCCTGATGACGTCGGTGATGCTGACCATCGGCATCCCCCTGGGCTTCGTCGTCCCGGTCACCGCGGCCCGTATGCGCAGCCAACGATTCCTGGTGGCGGCGGTGGCGACCGCAAAGCTGATCTCCTTGGCCGGCCTGCTCCTGTCCCCCGCCCTCGGCTGGCTCTGGATATGCCTGCTGGGCGTGGCGACCGGCAGCGCCTTCCCCCTGGCCATGACCCTGCTCGGCCTGCGCACGAACGGCCCGCGCACCGCCGCCGCCCTCTCCGGCATGGCCCAGACGCTCGGCTACCTGCTGGCCGGCGTGGGCCCCCTGGCGACGGGCCTGCTCCACGCCGCCACCAACAGCTGGCACGCACCACTGGCGGTCCTGATCGCCCTGCTGATCCCGGAAGCCGTCACGGGCATGCTCGCGGCCCGCCCCGGCCACGTACGCAGCACCCCCCACCGATGCCCACCGCTCCCCGCACCGGCCCTCACTGATACACAGCCGATACACAACCGCAAAGGTGTTGAGCAAGTGCTGACGGACGGCTGAGTCGGCCCGGACATGTACGCCCCCAAACATCGGCAGCACCCCCGCGAGGCATCTCGCGGGCTGTCCGATGGAGTAGCGCATGACCGACCCACGTCTTCCGGCCCGTGAGTCCCGCCGGCTCGTCTCCCCAGGTGGTTCCCGTCGCCGGACGCGTCGGCTGCTGGTGGCGGCGGCCGTCCTTCTGACCCTGTCGGGGGTCGCCGCCGCCCTCGTGTACCGGGATCTGAACGGCAACATCGACTCGCAGGACATCGACGGGCAGCTGGACGCCAAGGCCCGACCGGAGCGGACGGTTCAGGGCGCGGTGAACATGCTGCTGCTCGGCTCGGATTCGCGATCGGGAGCCAATCGTTCGTACGGCGCGGACGAAGGCGGCGCCCGCTCCGACACCGCCATGGTCGTACACATATCCGACGGCCGCAGGGACGCCTCGGTGATCAGCATTCCCCGGGACACCCTGGTCGACCGGCCGGCCTGCACCACGGTGTCCGGCGGGGTTCCGGCCGCGAAGTCGGTCATGTTCAACACCGCCTTCGAGCGCGGCGGCATGGCCTGCTCGGTCGCCACGGTCGAGAAGCTGTCCGGGCTGCGCATCGACCATGTCCTGGAGATCGACTTCACCGGTTTCAAGAAGCTGATCGACACACTCGGCGGGGTCCGGGTGGACGTCCCGCAGGACATCGACGACCGCGACAGCCACGCCCATCTGTCCAAGGGGCCACAACTCCTGAACGGTGAGCAGGCCCTGGGACTGGTCCGGACCCGGCACGGCATCGGCGACGGCAGCGACCTCGGCCGCATCAAGCTCCAGCAGACCTTCATGAAGGCCCTGGTCGACCAGGTGCACTCCACCGACCTGCTGACGGATCCCGTACGGCTGTACCGGCTGCTCGACGACGTCACCAGCGCCCTCACCACGGACAAGGGCCTCGGCTCGCTGACCTCGCTGACGTCCTTCGTCCGCTCCCTCAACGGCCTGGACGCCGACCGGGTCGACTTCCGCACCCTGCCGGTCGCCCCCGCCCCACAGGATCCCAACCGGGTCGTACCGGAGGAACCGCAGGCCGACGCCGTATGGAAGGCCCTGACCGAGGACCGGCCGCTGCCCGCCCGGAGCGAAGGGGGTGAGCGGTCGTGAGGCAGTCCCCGACGCTCGTGATGCCGCGCCCGATCTTCGATGAGCCGGCCCCCGCCCCGCGCTCCTATCTGACAGGGCTCGACGGCGTCCGGGCCTTGGCCGTGGTCCTGGTCGTCATTTATCACGTCAACCCCGACTGGCTGCCCGGCGGCTTCCTCGGCGTCGACGTGTTCTTCGTGCTCAGCGGCTATCTGATCACCGACCTGCTGTGCACCGAACGGCACCGCACCGGCCGGATCGATCTCGCGCAGTTCTGGATACGGCGGGCCCGACGGCTGCTCCCCGCGCTGGTCGTCCTCCTGGCCACCGTGACCGCCGTGGCGGCGCTCTGGCGTCCGGAACGGATCGACGCCTCCGGGCACGACGTCCTGTCGGCGCTCACCTTCACCAACAACTGGTGGCAGATCAGCACCAACGCCTCCTACTTCGCCTCCTTCGGCCCCCCGCCCCTCTTCCAGCACCTGTGGACCCTCGGCGTGGAGGAGCAGTTCTACATCGTCTGGCCCCTGGTGGTCCTGGGCCTGCTGCGGACGATCCGTACGCGGGCGTCGCGGGTGGTTGTCGTCCTGGCGGCGGTGGTCGCGTCCCTCGCCGCGATGGCGCTGCTCCACCAGCCCGGCGAGGACGCGTCCCGCGTCTACTTCGGCAGCGACACGCACGCCTTCGGCCTCCTGCTCGGCGCCGCGCTCGCGCTCGCGATCCCGTCGGCGCGCACCTGGAAGAGCCGTTCGGCCCGCTTCGTGCGCGGGGCGGGCGGTGTACTGGGACTGGCGGCTCTCGGGGTGCTGGCCGGGGGGATCCACTCCGACTCCGCCCGCCTGTACCCGTGGGGCTTCGCCGCCGCCGCGTGTGCCGCCGCAGCCGTGGTCCTGGCCGCCGTGCAGACCGACTCCCTCTTCGCCACGGCGCTGAGCGCCCCATGGCTGCGCTGGATCGGCATCCGGTCCTACGGGATCTATCTCTGGCACATGCCGCTGATCTCCCTGGCCATGCCGGACGGGCACAGGACGGGCCATTCGCCGCTCAGGGGGCTGGTCGCCGCGGTCCTGTCGGTGATCGTGGCGGCGGCCTCCTACCGCTGGGTCGAACAGCCCCTGCGCCGCCGGGGCCGGCGGCGGGCCGGGAGCCGGTCCTCGTGGCGTCCGCGCGCGATGGCGGCGGTCGTCGCCACGCTGATCGCCGTCGTCGCCGCCTGGGGGATCCCCAAGGCCGGTGTCGGCCACGGCAACAGCGCCGCCGACGACATAGCCGCGGGCGAACGCGCCCTCCAGAACACCGCCACGCCGAGGCCGGGCGGAACCGCGCACCACGGCGGAACCGCACACCACACGCGTGCCGACTCGATCACGGCCGTCGGTGACTCCGTCATGGTCGCCGCGGCGCCGGCGCTCGAACAGCGCTTCCCCGGCATCGCCATCGACGCCAAGGTCAGCCGCCAGCTGGCCGCCGCCCCCACCGAGGTGCAGTCGCTCGCCCAGGAGAAGCGCCTGAAGCCGGTCCTGCTCGTCGGCCTCGGCACGAACGGCGTCGGCGGCCGGGCAGAACTGGAACAGGTCATCCGGGAAGCCGGCGCCCACCGCACCGTCGTCCTGGTCACCGTGCACGGCACCGTCGAGT
This sequence comes from Streptomyces sp. NPDC059010, assembly GCF_042740355.1. Classification (NCBI taxonomy): domain Bacteria; kingdom Bacillati; phylum Actinomycetota; class Actinomycetes; order Kitasatosporales; family Streptomycetaceae; genus Streptomyces; species Streptomyces sp. NPDC059010. The sequence goes on along the minus strand of NZ_JBHYJA010000030.1, from coordinate 101,074 downwards.
GGAAGGACCGGGTGAACACCGCCATCCGGCAGGCCGCCGAAGCACACCCGAATGTCGTGCTGGCGGACTGGGACAAGGCCGTCCAGGGCAAGGACGACCTCCTGGCGAGCGACGGCATCCACCCCGGCCCCGCGGGCGCGCGGCTGTATGCGAAGACAGTGGCTCAGGCACTGGAAAGAAAGTGAAAGGTCACTCTTTGTTCAGCCGGATTTAACCAACCTTCGAGAAAGCCTCCGCGCGAGTCGGAATTCGCCGCACCACTTTCCTGAATGGCGCAACCAAGTACAAAGATCACCCATCTACGGAAGCGGATCGACAAACGACACCATGTGTTCTTAATTCGCTGGAGGCCTGCCGAAAATGGATGGCTCGGCTCTGCTCACGGCCGTTTCCACGGGCCGGGACAGGGTGAAATCGACGGCCCCGGCGGAGCCGAGAACCCGTGCCGCCCTGCTCGCGGCGCTCCTCACCGTCACCGCCTTCTGCACCGCCGACGCCGTCGCCCGCAGCTATCCCTTCGGCCCGCACACCAGGAACTTCAACGACCTGGGCAACCAGTACGTGCCGTTCCACGCCCACTTGTGGGACCTGCTGCACGGGCGGGCCGACGGCGGTCTCCTGGTCAACTGGCAGTCCGGGTTCGGCGCGAGCTTCCTGCCCGACCTCGGTACGTACCTCAGCAGCCCGTTCGCCCTGCTCGTGGCGGTGTTCCCGCGGGACGAGATCGACCTCGCGGTGTATGTCGTCACCCTGCTGAAGACGGCGTCCGCGGGCGCCGCCATGGCCTGGCTGCTGCTCGCCCTGCGCCCCGGCCGCTGGTGGGCGGCGGGGCTGCTGGGCTCGTCGTACGCGCTGTGCGGATGGACCGTGGCGGACGCCGCGTACAACCCGATGTGGCTGGACGGCCTGGTCGCCCTGCCGCTGCTGTGCCTGGTCGGCGAGTGGACGCTGAGCGGGCGGCGGCGCGTGCTCGGCGTGCTGGTCGTGGCGCTCGCCTGGATCGCCAACTTCTACACGGCGTACATGGCCACCCTGGCCGCCGGCCTGGTGCTGCTGCTCCGGCTGTGGCTCTCCGGTGCGCCGCGTCGGCAGCGGATCGCTGCGGCGGGCCGGGCCGGACTGACCGTCGCCCTCGGCATCGGCCTGGCCGCGCCGCTGGTGACGGTGGTGTACTTCGGCACCACGCACGCCTACCCCGGCCGGGTCAGGCAGTTCGTGCCGGCGGCGCCTGAGGACCTGCTGGCCCGTCTGCTGCCGACGACGTACAGCTTCGGTTCCCCGGCCGTCTACGTGGGCACGACGGCGCTGCTGCTCGCCCTCGCCCTGCCCTTCCACCGGTCGGTGCCCCGGCGGGTGCGCACGGGATGGACGCTGCTGGCCGCCGGGGTCGCGCTGTCGATGCAGTGGGGTCCGACGCATCTGCTGTGGCACGCCTTCGCCACCCCGCAGGGCAGTGCCTACCGCCAGGCCTTCGTGCTGTGCGCGCTGCTCGTGATCGCCGCCTGGCACGCCCTGTCGTACGGGCCGCCCGACCGGCGCGCGCTGGGCGCGGCGGGCGGGCTGCTCGCCCTGATCGTCGCCGTCGCCGGCCGGAGCGAGCTGGTGCGCTTCTTCACCTGGCCGGTGCTGCTGGCGGCGGTGGCGGGAGCGCTGGGCGGGCTGGTCCTGCTCCACCGCGCGGGCGGCGGGCGCCGCTCGATGCCGGCCGTGCTCGCCGTTGTGCTGCTCTTCGGCGCGCAGTTCGGCGAGTCGGCCGCCACCGCCGCCGTGGCCAACCGGATGCGGCTGTCACACATGGACGACTACGCGCCCTGGGGAGCGCGGCAGCAGCGCCAGGCCGAGGCGATCGCGCGGGCCGACGACTGGCCCCGCTACCGCACCGACCCCGGCCGCGAACAGACCGTCGGCAATGACCCGTTGGAGGTGGGCGGACAGGGCGCCCAGTACTACAGCAGCCTCACCTCCGACGTGCTCGGCCGTATGCTCACCGCCCTCGGGGACGGCTGGACCTCGCGCGGCCGCAACCTGCAGAGCCTGGACAACGCCGTCACCGACGCGCTCTTCTCCGTCGGCGCGCGGGTGCACTCGCCGCCGGACCCGCACCAGAACTGGTACCCGCAGGACGGCAGCCGGGTGACCGTGTCCCGGCAGGACGTACCGTCCCTGGTCACCGTGCGCCCAACCGCCGCCAACGCACGGACAAACGTTTCTGCATTCGGGTCGTCGCCCTACCGCAACCAGGAACTGCTCCTGGGCACCCGGGTCTACACGGTGCCGCGCATCACGGTGCGCACCAGCACCGGGAAGCCACCGCGCCCCAGCGAAGACGAGCGGCCGGGCCTGCGCATCGGCGCCCCCGCTCCCGGGTCCGCCGGACGGGAGCCGACCATCACGGCCCGCTGCCCGGCCGGCAGCGAGGTGTACCTGTGGGCGCCGCACTTCTCCGGCACCGCACGCCTCGCCGGTTCCTCGGCCCCCGGCCTGACCGGACGGTTCCGGTCCGACCACCCGGTCACCAAGATCGCCGCCATGCAGCGGCTCGGCACCGTCGCGGCCTCCGGACACCTGCGCATCGACCTGGCGCCCAACAGGACGGGCGTCATACCGGACGGCGCGGTCGGCTGCCTCGACACCGCCCGGCTGCACTCCGCCGTCGCCCGGCTCAAGGCCACCGACGCCACCGAGGTGACCGTCTCCGACGGCCGCCTGACGGCCGAACTCCCCGCCGGCAGCGTGGGCACCGCCGTCGTCGCGGCACCCCGGATCGCCGGCTGGCGCTGCGCCACGGGAGACGACCCCGCCGTGCCCGCCCAGGACTACTACGGGCTGATCGCCGTACCCCTCGACGGCTCCTCGACGACCGTCACCTGCACCTTCCACCCGCCCGGCCTACGGCTGGGCAGCGTGGTCGGGGGCGTCTCGCTCTCGGCCCTGATCCTGCTCGGCGTCCTCACCGCCGTCCGCCGACGGCGCGCCACCGCACCGCCGAACCACCCACGACCCCGCGAGCGCACGGCCGGCGCTCCTTGACCGCGCGCCAGGGAGAAACCATGCTCATCTCGATCGTCGCCCCCTGCTACAACGAGGAAGACGTCATAGGCAGCTTCCACGACCAGGTCCAGAAGGTCGCCGAGGAACTCCTGCCGCTCGGCCACGACATGGAGTTCGTCTACGTCGACGACGGCAGCCGGGACCGCACACTCGACGTCCTCCAGCACCTGTCCGGCCTCGACCCGCGCGTGCGCTACCTCTCCTTCAGCCGCAACTTCGGCAAGGAGGCGGCACTGATCGCCGGCCTGCGCCACGCCAAGGGAGACTCCGTGATCGTCATGGACGCGGACCTCCAGCACCCGCCCGAGCTGATCGGGCGCATGGTGGAGCTGCATCACGAGGGCTACGACCAGGTCATCGCCCGGCGCACCCGCACCGGCGACCGGCTCACCCGCACCCTCACCGCCCGCCTGTACTACCGGATCGTCAACCGTCTCGTGGACGTCGAACTCGTCGACGGCGTCGGCGACTTCCGGCTGCTGTCCCGGCGCGTGGTCGACGCGGTCCTGGAACTGACCGAGTACAACCGCTTCTCCAAGGGCCTGTTCGCGTGGGTGGGCTTCCCCAGCACCACCCTCGACTACGAGAACGCCGCCCGCGAGGCCGGCCACAGCTCCTGGAGCTTCCGCAGCCTGCTCAACTACGGCATCGACGGACTGCTCTCCTTCAACAACCGCCCACTGCGTGCCGCGCTCCACCTCGGCATGGCCCTGCTGGTGTGCGCGCTGGCGTACACGGCGTGGATCGTGGGCGCGGCGCTCATCAACGGCGTACAGACACCCGGCTACGTCACGATCATCACAGCCGTCACCGGCGTGGCCGGGGTGCAGATGATCATGCTCGGGGTGATCGGCGAGTACACCGGCCGTATCTACTACGAGGTCAAGCGGCGGCCGCACTTCTTGGTGAAGGCGACCAATGTGGACCGGTCAAGGGACCTCGTGTCGACGGACGTCGTGTCGATGGACCCCGTGTCGAAGGACCTCGTTCCGTGATGCGCGGGCAGCTTCTCCCCTTCGCCGTGATCGGCGTCATCAACACGGCCACGTACTACGGTCTCTATCTGCTGTTCCTGCTACGTCTTCCTTATCTCGTCGCCCACGCTCTCGCGTTCTTTCTCAGCATGACCGGGTCCTTTTTCCTCAATGCGCGCTTCACCTATCGGACACGGCCGACCTGGCGTAAATTCCTGCTGTTTCCGCTGTCGAACGCCACGAATTTCCTGATCACCACAGCGGGCGTGTACGTGATCGTCGACGTCCTGCACGCCGGGAACCGGTTCGCTCCGCTGCTGGCCTCGGCCGCGGCGATTCCGGTGACCTTCCTGGTCTCCCGGGCGATCATGCTGCCGCGGGAGGCCTGATCGTGGCCCGTCAGGCCATGGCCCGTGAGGTCGGCCTCCTCTGGCTCCACCACGGACGCCCCCAGTACCTCACCGATCACCTCGGCGACCTTGCGGGTGTTGCCGTGGGACACCGACGTACAGACGATCAGGCTCTTCACAGTGCGGTCCTTCCGGTACGGTCCCGGATTCACTGAAAGGACCGGACAGGTACCGGAGAATGTGACACAGCCGTGCGGATGATCAAATGTCACCGAACAGCTACAGCTGACGCCATACGCACCACATTCATTGTCCGGACATGTTGCATTCACTTGACGCGTCCACGGTGCTCCTGACCTGTAACGACCGGCCCGGCGGAAGGAGCGGGGGATGCGGCTTCGGCCACTTCGGCCACTTCGGCCACTTCGGCCACTTCGGCCACTTCGGCGACTTCGAGGACTTCGGCGATTCGTGCCGTGCATCGTGCTGGCCGCCGTCCTGACCGGATGCGGCGGGGTGGACGGCGGAGTCCGGGTCGAGGGTCCGGCGGCCACCACGATCCCCTGGTCGGGTCCGGTGTACATGACGGACTTCTTCGGGCGGGCCTGGCAGCGCCCGAAGGAGGTCTTCGCGACCGGGCGCGTCTCCCTGGACAAACTGACCTGGCGCGACTGGGGCAAGTCCCACGCACGGGCCACCGGCAAGGCGAGCGACGTCAGCTGTCTGTCCGGTTGCCCCGACGGCGACACGCCGAGCTACGAGGTCGAAGTCGTCCTGAGCGGTCTGGTCAAGCGCGGGGGCGTGGCGTTCTACAGCCACGCGTCCGTCAAGCCCGTACATCCGCCGGCGCCGTTCTGGGCGGAGGGCTACGAGAGTACGGACCTGGACGTACCGGATGCCTGAGCACGGCAACGCGGAGGACCGCCGGAGAGGGAGCACAGTGCACGACGTTCTGCTCGTCGAGGACGACGAGATGATCCGCGAGGCCACGCGGCTCACCCTCGAACAGCGCGGCTACACGGTACGCACCGCGGCCGACGGGGTGACCGGCCTCGCTCTGTTCCGGGAACGCCATCCGGACGTGGCCGTGCTGGACATCATGCTGCCCGGTCTGAACGGGGTGAGCCTGGCCGGCCGTATCCGCGAGGAGTCGGGCGTTCCGGTGCTGCTGATCTCGGCCCGCAACGACCCCGTCGACGTGGTGATGGGCCTGGAGGCGGGCGCCGACGACTACGTCACCAAGCCCTTCGACGGCCCGGTCCTGGTAGCCCGCATCCGCGCCCTGCTGCGCCACGCTGCGCCCCCCGAGCAGCCGGCACAAAACCCCCGCCTGCGCTTCGGCGACCTGGTCTTCTGCCCGGAGTCCCTGACCGTCGAACGGGACGGAAAGCCGCTCACCCTCACCACGACCGAGCTGAGACTGCTGAGCGAGTTCGCCGCCGCGCCGGGGATGGTGCTGTCCCGGGACCTGCTCCTGGAGCGGGTCTGGGACTACGCCTGGTCCGGCGACACCCGAGTGGTGGACGTCCACGTGCAGCGCCTGCGCTCCAAGATCGGCCGGGACCGGATCGAGACGGTCCGCGGCTTCGGCTACAAGCTGCGCCCATGAGGCCGCCCGCCCTGAACGTGGGAACGAAGGTCGCCCTGGCCGTCGCCGCGGCAGCCGTGTGCGTGGCGGGTTCGACCGGCGTGCTGGTGCACCGGATCACCGCCGCCGACCAGCTGGCCACCGCCCGCTCCGGCCTGGACCAACAGTTGCTCAGCGCGGCGGACGACAACGGCGTCGGACGAAGGTCCCAGGCCAGGATCGACCCGCCCGACCTGCCCGCCCCGGTGGCACGCGCCGTACGCGACGACGTCCGGGTGACCTATCTGCAGGACACCGGCGAACGCCGGGTGCTCTGGGCGGCGACCCGCGTCTCCGACCGCAAGGTCCTCGCACTCTCCCGCCCCTACACCCCCGAGGAACAGTCCCTGGCCTCACTCGACCGGACACTCCTCGCCACGAGCGCGGCCGCCACGGTGGTGGTGTCCCTGACCGGACTGCTGCTGGGGCTGCGGATGGGCCGCCGGGCCGTGGCCGCCGCCCGCACGGCGGAAAGCATCGCCGAAGGCGACCTCGACGCCCGCGTCCCCCCGAAGGGCCGCGACGAGATCGCCCGCCTCGCCGCCTCCGTCAACACCATGGCGGACGCACTCGGCGCCCGCCTGGAGGCCGAACGCCGGGTGACCGCCGACATCGCCCACGAACTGCGCACACCGGTCGCGGGCATGTCGACGGCGGTCGGCCTGCTGCCGCCCGGCCGGGCCTCGGAGCTGGTGGCGGGCAGCGTGCAGAAGCTGCGCGGACTGGTCGAAGACGTCCTGGAGGTGGCCCGGATGGACGCCCAGGTGGCGGCGGTGGACACCGAGGAACGCGAGGTGAGCGCCATGGCACGACGCGCGATCGCGAGCCTCGACGAAGTCGAACTCCAGGTCGTCGCGGACGCGGTCGTGACGACCGACCCCCGCCGCGTCGAACGCATCCTGACCAACCTGGCCACCAACGCCCTGCGCCACGGCGCCCCTCCGGTGCGGATACAGATCGACGGCCCGATCATCCGAGTCCGCGACCACGGCCCCGGCTACCCGGCCGACCTGCTCGCCGTACTCCACACCTCCGGCCCCCAACGCTTCCGCACAGGCTCCCTGACGGGCGGCACCGGCCTGGGCCTGACCATCGCAACCGGCCAGGCCCGCCTGCTGGGCGCCCGCCTGACCTTCCGCAACCATGCGGAGGGAGGAGCGGAAGCGGAGCTGGAGCTGTAGAAGGGGAAGGGGAAGGGCCGGAGAAGGCCAGGACCAGGACCAGGAGCAGCCAACGCCCCCCCGCTGCCCCACCCGTCCCAAGCCCGCCGGTCCGATCTGACCTGCCACCCCGCCCCCAACATGACCAACCCACCAGCCGCCGCACCACCAGCCGCTACACTGTGGGCGGTGGCACAGCTGCAGGTCAGCCATGTCACCGCAACACTGCCGGAAGCACGTCTGACACCCGCCCCTCACCCGGGCACCAATTTCAGACACGTTCTCCGACAGATCCCAGCCTTCGTAGCTCAGGGGATAGAGCACCGCTCTCCTAAAGCGGGTGTCGCAGGTTCGAATCCTGCCGGGGGCACACGACTAAGGGCCAGTTCAGGGGCTTGATCCCCTCGAACTGGCCCTTTGCCTTGATCACGGCCGTGCCACGCACGTGCCACAAAGGCCACTAGAGCCTGTCCGACGAGTGGCGTGGCAGGGTCAATCGCTGATCGTCACGCAGGGCAGGCCGACGCTCGAACCGCCTCGGAAGCCTTCCGCGCATAGCCTGGTGCCCGCAGGGAAGTGGCGCTGAGGGTATGCCTGGTCGCGGTAGGTCCGGAACGCGGCGACGTCCTCGGTCTTCATATTGGCGCTCCACCCGTTGGTGGTCCAGACGCGAGCAGAAATCCTGTTGGGCTGGTTGGTGTTGGTGACCGACACTTCCACCCTGCCGAGGTACGTGCCGTTGTCGTAGGTCTCAATGCAGACAGAGTTATTGCACCACTTGCCCTCGGCCGTCGCGGGCGGCCCAGCGGCGAAGACGATACCGACGGCCGCAGCCGTCGCTCCAATACCTGTGACGATCTCCCGATATGCACTCATGTCTTGATCAACGAGCGCATCAAGCCCTTGTCACCCGCAACCAGCCAGCACGTGAGCCCCGGATCACCCGAGCGAACCGCTCGACCGCCAAGACACCCGCCCGTCCAGTGGGTCCCATCGGACAGGCACTAAGAGTCCACGTCGCCCCGTTCCTTGCGGATCATCGAGCCGAGCCGATCGGCGATCGCACGGTCACGTCCGCTGACCACGTAACGAGCCAGTGTCGGATCCCAGTTGATGCCTGACGTTCTGGTCCCAGGTGATGCTTGACGGTGGGCCTAGACAACATGGGAAGCCCCGTGGGGCTTGTTGGCTTTCACGTTACGGACCGGGACGTCGGTCGTGCGGCGGATGACCCGGATCTGGCCGTCCAGGTCGACGGTGATCGTGGAGTCCGACACGTGCACGGTCTGGCCTGCGTACGGGCGGCCGAGGGAGACGACCTGGCGGCAGACCATGACGGTGCCCACCGCGCTGACCCGCCGCTGCACCCGCGCGGGCTCGATGCCCGGACGCGGCGGCGGCCCGGCCGGCCGCAGGCCCCGCAGCCTGCGGACTTCCTCGCGGGTCAGCGGGTTGGGCCGGACCCGCAGCAGTTCCCGCGAGGACAGCTCGAAGAACGACAGTGTCTCGTCGTCGATCCGGATACCCACCTGGCGGCCTCCGAGGATCTCCGCCGCCAGCACCTGGTGCCCGCCCAGGCCCACCAGGCCGCTGTTGTTCACGACCCGGTCCACCTCGAACGCGGCCCCGTCACCAGCCGGAAGCGGCGGTGGTCCGGCCGCACGACCGCCCCGGGCAGCCAGCCGTCCCAGATCCGCCACCGACAAATGCGACCGCACGGTCTTGATCCGTGCTCCCGCGATCAGCAGATGGATCACCGAGGTGTCGGCCCAGAAGGTCACCGTCAGCCCTGAGCGGGCCGGTCCGAGCCAGAACTGTTTCCCCGCGACCTGCAGATTCCCACTCGCAGGCACCACCCGCTCGAACTCCACCGGCCCACCGGCATCCTCCGGCACCGCTGCCGGGACCAGCTCAGGCAGGCCGGCCGGCGCGGGCGCCACCTCGGCCGGATCCGGCATCACGGGAGGTGTCCGCTGCTGCGGCACCAGTGCAAGCACTCCGGGCACCCTCAGGCCAAGTACGTCCCGCTCCTGCTCGGGCACCGGGGTGAACCTGTCGGCAGGAGACTGCATGTCCAGCGCCTGGTGCGGACGATCGGAGTTGTATTCCTGCACCCACGCATCCAGCGCTGCCTGAGCCTCCCCGATGCTCTCGAACGCGCCGCAGTCGTCGAGGAGTTCACGCCGAAGTGTCTGATGAAACCGCTCGACTTTGCCCGTCGTGGTCGGGGACGCCGACTGGGTGAGCCGGTGCGCGATCCCGTTCTCCCGGCAGATCCGGTCGAACAGCACTTCACCACCCTGCCCGAACCGGTCGGTGAACTGCTTGCCGTTGTCCGTGAGCACCTCCTGCGGCACCCCGAACGTCTGCAAGGCCCGGGCGAACGCCGTACACACCGCCCGTCCGGTCGCCCGCTCCACCACCGACGCGATCACGCAATACCGGGAATGGTCATCCACACCCGTCACGACCTTCGCCTCGGACAATTCCCCGGTCAGCGGATCGACCAGCATCACGCCGCCGACGATGTCCATCTGCCACAGCTGCATCGGCCGATCCCGCTGCCAGCGCTTGTAATCCGAGCGCTTCCGGCGCCGCACCCCCGGTTCCACCAGCCCATGCCGGACCAGGATCCGATACACCGTCATCCGCGACGGCACCGGGCTCACCGCCCCGGCCCGCTCCAGCACATGAGCGATCCGCCGCGGACCCCACCGAGGATGTTCACGCCTCAGCTCACACACAGCCGCCTCCACCTCGGCAGATGCCTGATGCGGACACGAGACCGGCCTGCGCGAACGATCCACCAGACCAGCCAGCCCGGAGGCCTCATACCGGGACTTCCATCCGCTGACGGTCTGCCGCGACACCCCCGCCCGGGCAGCGACCTCCGTCACCGTCGAGCCACCGCCGACGTCGATCGCACAGGCCCCTGGCAGCCGGGGACGCGGGGAATCCTGACCCCAGGCTTCGGACCTTCCCGATAGCCTCTGGGGGTGTCGACGATAGCTATGCCCGGCGATGAACCGGGACGCTCAATCCGGGAACTCGCCGCTGCCCTGCAGCTCATCAGCAATGATCTCGCCCGACCCATGAGGCAGGCTCAGGCCTCAGCACAGGTCTTCTCTGCCCTGATGGCACAGCACCAAGAGCTGCACACGGCGGTCGACAAGATGCGCATGTCGACGACTGAGCTCGCCAAGATCCTCAACTCGGTTCGCCTGCCGCAGTCGCGCCTGCAGGCCATGCAGAGCTGGGTATCTCTGGCCGAGCAGATGCGAGCGGGGCTCTCGGCCCTGGACCTGCCCGCCGCGACGCGGACCACCGCGACGCAGGTTCTCGACGAAATCGAAGCCCACCCGCCGCAGGTCTCGCCCGAGGAAGTCGCCGAGTCGGTCCCGGCCGACATGGTCGAGGAACTGACGGACACGGTGTGGCAGTTGGATCCCGGCTTCCTCAGTGCTGCGCAGTCGCGTCACGCTGCGGCGGCCACGGTCGCGGTGATGGTGTTCAGCCTCTACCTCACGCTGGGGATGACCTATCCCGCAATCGAGGAGGTCGCGAGCGGCATGGGAGGCTTGTCCGGTGCGTTCCCCGCCGCCGTAGCTGCCTACTGGGCAACGTGGAAGGCCTGGGGCAAGTTCCATGGCGTAGAGGACGAGGCTGACGAGGAGCCGTAAGGGACCAGCTGAGGAATTCGAGCGCAACCATTAGCCGTCGCCAGCAGCCGCGGTCGCCGGCCGAGGCGAAGCAGTGATTCACCCCGGGCCTGAGCCTCACGAGCGCTGTCACACTCCCCGCGTGACCATCGCCCAGGAGTTCGCCGAACCGATCGATCCTTCGGAAGTACTGACCGGGACGCGCTGGGCTGCCTTGGCACATGCCTACGGACCGGCAGCAGCGGTAGTCCACCTCAGCTCCCCAGGTGCGGCCATCCGTCCTTGTTGGAGTAACTCTCGAAGCAGTACCGGGTCGAGCGGTCCCACTCCTTCCCGGTAGCAAGCTCGTATGCCTGATCCGACACATACAGCAGCCACTCCCCGTCACACTCGGCGGAGGTGTACGGGGCGAACTTGTCGACGTCGAAAAAGACGCCTTCCCATACGGCTTGCCCTGCGGCGACAACAGCGCAACGGGCGTACAGGAACCCGTCGGCAGACTGCGGGAATGGCTTGCCGTTCCGGCCCGTCATGTCGGCAACGGGAAGCATCCCGAACTTCTCTTGGTCCAGGCGGTAGAGAGCCTCGGCATGTCGTTCCGCGAAGCCGATGATGTCGGGGACGGTACGGCGGCTCAGCTCCTCGGCCAGGCGCTGGCAACTCGCCTGCGTGGCTTTGCCGTTCAGGGTGGCTATCAGCGCCCAGAAGGCGGCCCATGTCATTCTCACTGGCGCAGGATGCCAGAGCCGTCTGACATCCACGGCTGACATCAACGAGGCCGGACGGCGGCACACAGTAGCGCCCCCGCACGACCGCCGGACCAGCCGACGACGGCCCCAGGAGCGGGCGTAGATCGAACTCCTAAAGCGGGTGTCGCAGGTTCGAATCCTGCCGGGGGCACAACGCGTTACCGCTCTGACCTGGGTTTCCTCCCCCAGGGAGGGCTTCTACTCGGCCTCGGACGTCTCGTCCGGGGCCGTTTGCGTGAGCGGTGCGTGAGCAGACGGAGAGTTGATCTCTGAAATTTCTCCCAGGTCGGCACCGGCCGCGTGGGTCAGCGTTGCCGCGCGGCGGCACAAGTCGTGGCGCCAGATCGGCGGGCGTCCGATCTCCTCGTGCAGCCCGACCAACCGTCTTGCGAAGTTGGCGGGGTTGAGCATCACGTCGTTCTCCTTGGTGCAGACGCGGCCGGTCTCCCCAGGCGGTCCTCCGTTCCTCGCGGTCCTTGTCCTGCTGAGCGCGGTGCCTCGCCGATTGGGCGGTACCCCACTCCTGCCGGCGGCTGACGCCGGGGCAGGGCGTGGCAGGGCCCCGGGACTCCGCCAGCGGCAGGGCTCCTATCTGTCGGGGAAGTGGCCGGATCCGGGGACCTGTGCGGTAGCGGTCAGGCAATCCGCAGCAACCGCGGGACGATCACGTGACGGACGTGGTCCTGGACGGTTTGCATCGGGATGCGCTGCGCCTCAAGGACCACGGTGCCGTGCGCAGCGGCGTGCTCACGTATCGGTGGACGGGACTCCCACTCGACGCCGCTGCCGACCAGGACGGCGATGAACCGGCCGGTGTCCAGCAGGGAGAGAGCCTCCTCGTCGTGGGTCACGCCGACCGCGTTGAAGCCGCCTGCCTCGATGATGTCGGTGGAGGCGTCGACCAAGTGCCGCTCGCGGCCGAAGACCAGGACGTTCTTCTCGTTGCTCATGCCGTCACCTCGGTGGGCTCGGTGCTCTCGGCCGCCTCGTCGGCGGGCCGGGATTGCTTGGGAAGGACCAGGAAGCCGGCTGCTGCGATCAGCAGGATGCCGGCGTCCAGCAGCAGGACGGTACGGAAACCCGAGGAGTAGCTAACCGAGTCGGCGCGGGCGATAGCCCTGCCGAACGCGTCGGCGGTCTTCGGGGAGTTCTTCTGGCAGTCGGCCGGGGCCTTGCTCGGGTCGACCGAGTCGGCGCGCTGCCGCACGCAGGTGCGGAAGTCGGCGAGCAGTTGGTCCTGGGAGGTGACACCGGCACTGCTGAGGGCGGACTTCAGCACCGGGGCGGCCTCGGCGGCGGCGTGCCCGGACGCGTTGCCGACCTGGGCGAAGAAGACCACGCCGGTCAGCGCCACACCGAGCGCCATGCCGAGTTGCTGGGCGGTGTTAAGCAGGCCGGAGGCGTTGCCCGCCTGCTCGCTGCGGACCTGGCCGAGCAGCAGGTCCAGGGTCGGCGCGACGATCAGGCCGAAGCCGATGCCAGAGACGATGTGCACCGGGATGATCTGCCAGGACGCCAGGCTGTGGCCGTACTGCGCGACCAGGACGGAGAAACCGACGAAGCCGATCGCGTTGACAATGCCGCCGGCCACCAGCACGTTGCGGCCGAACTTGGGGACCAGCTTGCCGGGGGCGTTGCCCGCGCCGATGCCGACGCCGATGGCGAAGGTTGCTGCGGTCAGGCCGGCGTGCATCGGCGTCCAGCCGAGGCCCTGCTGCAGGAAGAGAGTCCAGACGAAGAAGAACCCGCCGACAGCGATCCAGAACAGGAACCACACCGCCATGCCGATGGAGAACGACCGGGAGCGGAACACCCCGAACTCCACCAGCGCGGAGCCGACCTTGGCGAAGCGGCGCTTCTCGTAGGCGAGGAAGACCGCGAGCAGCACCAGGGCGCCGGCGATCATGCCGTAGATCCAGGTCGGCCAGCCCAGGCGGCGGCCCTCGGTGAGCGGGTAGACCAGCAGCGCCACGGCGGCGATGGCCAGCGGCATGCCGAGCAGGTCGAGCTTGGGGCGCCGTGGTGCGCGGGACTCGCGGATCACCAGGGCGCCGGCGATCAGCGCAGCGATCCCGACCGGGACGTTGACCAGGAAGATCGGGCGCCACTCCCAGCCGAAGAGGTCCCACTGCACGACCACGCCGCCGAGGGCGAGGCCGAAGACCGCGGAGGAGCCGGTGACCGCGCCGAAGACGGCGACCGCCTTGCCGCGCTCGTTCGGCGGGAAGACCACGTGCAGGATCGCCAGGATCTGAGTGACCATCAGGCCGGCCGCGGCTCCCTGGAGGAACCGGGAGACGATCAGCATCTCGGGGTTGACTGCGACGCCGCAGAGCAGCGAGGCGACGGTGAACCCTGCCATGCCGACCAGGAAGACGCGCTTACGTCCGAAGATGTCGCCGAGTCGGCCGCTGAGGATCAGCAGGGCGGCGAAGGAGAGCACGTACGCCGCGATGACCCACTCGATCTGGGCGTAGTCGGCATGCAGGTCCCGCTGGATGCTCGGGACTGTGACGTTGACGATCGTCGTGTCGACCAGGTCCATGAACCCGGCGATCAGCACGACCGCGAAGGCCAGGCGGCGTTTCGGGTCGAGGGCGGGGCCGCCCGGGGCCTCCTGCGACGGGGCGGCGTGAGCGTGAGTGTTTGCGGAGATGTCTTGGACCACGAAGGCAAGTATGCATCTGAAGTGACTATCACTCAAGGTGATAGTAAATCGCGAGTATCATGGTGTGCGTGAGTACCCAATCGCTGTTCGACCACCCCGCCTGCGTGATGACCCACCTCAGTGCCCACGTGCAGGAGCAGCTCGTCGACGTGCTCGCACCGCTGGGCATCCACCCGCGCCAGTTCGGCCTGCTCAACCTGCTGCTTGAGGAGGACGGCCTCAGTCAGCACCAGCTCGCCGGACCGCTGAACGTGCACCGCAACGTGATGGTCGGCCTGGTCGACGAGCTGGAGCGGCGCGGCCTGGTGGAGCGCCGCCGCCATCCCACCGACCGCCGCGCCCACGCCGTCCATGTACTCCCGGCCGGCCGCGACCTGCACGCCGAGGCCCAGTCCCTGGTCAACGGCTTCGAGACCCGGCTGCTCGGCGGGCTGGAGCCGGACGAGGCGCAGACCTTCGTCACTCTGCTCAAGCGGGTCTTCGTACACGCCGGACTCGACCACGACCCGCACCCCGGACTTGTCTCGACCGGTGCGGCCCCCACCGAGCGTCGCTGACGGCAACAGCGCCGAGGATCGCAATCGGTTCGCCATTTGCCGCCTCAGCAAACCGGAACGGATTCGGCACACATGAGACCGGGAAACCCCGTGAACACATGAGAACCACGGAGGGGTGTTTTCCCGGCCCAAGCACCGTTCGACAGCAGTCTCCACAGGTCACAGCCCCCATCAAAGAAATCTCCCAAAGCGGGTGTCGCAGGTTCGAATCCTGCCGGGGGCACAGAGAAACGCCTGGTCAGAGGCCCTTCCGTCCGTTGGGCGGGAGGGCCTTCGTCCTCGCGGCACACGCCCGCGAAAGACGAGCCGGCCCGGCGCAGGTACGAGAAGCTTGTGGACCGGTTTGAGTCGTTGATGCAGGCCGCTCTGAAGCCGGAGTACGAGGGCTACTACGGGCAGCTGATCCTCGGCGCCGACGATCTTGCGGAGATGGGCGAGCTCAAGGATGTCCGGCGTGCCGCCAGGGAGGCAGGACGGCGTCTCGGCTGGAAGACAACCACGCACCTCGTCGGCGGGAGGCTCTTCGTCCTCGACGAGCGCGAGCGCGAGGTGCCCGAGAGGATCGAGCGGTTGGCTGGGGATGCGGCCGCTGCTGCGATGGACCGGTTCTGGGAGGACAGCCGCCGGCCGCGGCTGACCTGATCAGAGGGAGACAACACACATCAGGCGGCATCTTCCAGCAGGGCGGCGACCGTCTCGGCGGCCTGCTTGTTTCCCGCGGTCTACGCCAATTGCTCGGCGCAGTACGCGTCGACGTCCTCTTCGCCGCCGTGGGCCTCGGCGAGCGGCTGCGTCGGCTCGGTGGACAAAGCACTCGAAGCTCCTGGCAGCGACGTGGCCTTTGTCAACAGCCCGTTGCCGCCAGGAGCTTCACCTTCCGGTACCGCCTGCATGCACCGACGCCCCAACCACCGTCAGGTTGGCGGGGAGTCACCGACTGACGGTCGGTCTGAAGGTCAGAGAGAGGCGCTAACGCCGACATGGTTGTACTGGCCGGCTGCGCCCAGAACCTCGTTCTTGACGGCGTCGAGCTGGGCCAGGGCATCCGCGCTGCTGACCGCCGTGGGGCCGGCGATGAGGCTGGCGTGCGGGTTCAGGCCGCCGGAGACGTTGTCGAGCTCGGCGTCGGAGATGTCAACGGTCTGAACCTGGGGAGCGGAGTTCATGAGGAAACTTCCCTTCGTATGGATGATCCACAAGGGGGGCGGCCCCGCTGGGGACAGGTAGCGGGCCTCGGCCGCAGGCACGCGACACCCGATTTCGGAGACTGTCGCGCGGCTCCCGCGGTGCAGAGGATCAAAGCACGGAGCACACCCGGCGACCAATCAACCGGAGCACGCATCCACGAAGTTGAACGAACAGGCTGCGCATCAGTGCAGGCTTGCGCACGACTTGGGGGCAGCTTCTCTACATCCCGCACGGCAGGACGCGCCTGATACTGCCGTGAACTGGACAGTCCACACCATCACTGCAGTTTCCGGCATGCGCTTGTACGGATACCTCGTGCTCCGTGACGCGGTTGCGCATCCGCTGTGCAGATTCACTGAAGTCGGAATTGGCGCCCGAACGCGGCGGCTCTCGCAGTCTTGCCTGTTCCGTCCCACTCGGCCTCGAACTCCTCGTCCGGGGTCGTTTGCGTGATGACGGCCACGCCGCCACCTCCCCCCTTCGAAACATTCGAAGAGCCGAACTTGGAAATTTGATCTCAAAATCGCGGTCGACGACGATCACGCCGGTTCACTCAGTCGATCAGGACTATGAACAGGTTAAATATCCTTCGGAAGCACTTCCGCCCGACCGAATGTTTCGGGATCAATGGCGAAACTATTGACAGTTGGCAGGGCCATATCAAAACTGTTCGCCGTTGGCAGAGCTCAACCACCGTCGACGCGGGCTGGCACGAACCACCCGTCGGCACAAGTTGCCCAGCCCCCGTCAGCCTTACGAGGACGAGGAGGAAGCACGCTCATGAACGACGGACCCGCACACCCGACGCGCCGCAGCGTCTGCACCCTGCTGCTGGCCACCGGAGCCACGTTGACCCTGCCCGGCACCGCCGAGGCGGCCACGGTCATCTCCACGAACCAGACCGGAACCAACAACGGGTACTACTACTCGTTCTGGACGGACAGCCAGGGCACGGTGTCCATGACCCTGAACTCCGGCGGCAACTACAGCACCTCGTGGAGGAACACCGGGAACTTCGTCGCCGGCAAGGGGTGGAGCAACGGCTCACGCCGGACCGTGACTTACTCCGGCAGCTTCACCCCGTCCGGCAACGGCTACCTGACGCTCTACGGGTGGACGTCCAACCCCCTCGTCGAGTACTACATCGTCGACAACTGGGGCACCTACCGGCCCACGGGAACGTACAAAGGTGCTGTCACCAGCGACGGCGGCACGTACGACATCTACCAGACCACGCGCTACAACGCCCCGTCCGTCGAAGGAACCCGCACGTTCAACCAGTACTGGAGCGTCCGGCAGTCGAAGCGGACCGGTGGCACCATCACCACCGGCAACCACTTCGACGCCTGGGCCCGCGCCGGAATGCGCCTGGGAAGCTTCAGCTATTACATGATCCTCGCCACCGAGGGATACCAGAGCAGCGGGAGCTCCAACATCACGGTGAGCTAGGCCAGTTCTGAGCTGGGCCAGTTCGGAGAGGGGGCGGCCTCCCCCTCTCCCTCCGGAACACCGGCGCCTGCTGTCCCGGTCCCAGGCGCCGACTCCCGAATTCCCCAGGCTGGAGGACCGCTCCGCATGAAAGCCACACCACGTCTCTCGCTGATCGTCGTCACCGCGCTCGCCGCCGCCGGCACCCTCACCGTCGACACCGCCGCCCCGGCACAGGCCGCCGCCTGCAACGGGTACGTCGGGCTCACCTTCGACGACGGCCCGTCCGGCAACACCCCGGCCCTGCTCAACGCGCTCACCCAGAACGGGCTGCGGGCCACGATGTTCAACCAGGGCCAGTACGCCGCCGCCTACCCGGCCCAGGTCAAGGCGCAGGTCAATGCCGGCATGTGGGTCGGCAACCACAGTTACACCCACCCGCATCTGACCCAGCAGAGCCAGGCGACGATCGACTCGGAGATCTCCCGGACCCAGCAGGCCATCGCGGCCGCGGGCGGCGGTACGCCGAAGCTGTTCCGGCCGCCGTACGGCGAGACCAACTCGACGGTGAAGGCCGTCGCGACCAGGTACGGCCTGACCGAGATCATCTGGAACGTCGACTCACAGGACTGGAACGGCGCGAGCACCGACGCGATCGTGGCAGCGGCCGGCCGGCTCACCAGCGGCCAGGTCATCCTCATGCACGACTGGGCCGCCAACTCCCGCGCAGCCATCCCCCGCATCGCGCAGGGGCTGGCAAGCCGCAGCCTGTGCGCCGGCATGATTTCCCCGCAGACCGGCCGCGCCGTGGCTCCGCCGGCAACATCGGCGCCGGGAGCGGCCCGATGAACGTACCGCCCCCGGCGACGGTCCCCAACGCCGGAGGCACTGGCGCCCGTCCGATTCATCCCGCAATGGAAGATCGGGCACAACCCGTCGCGGCCATCTCCTTGAAAGTCGTACTAGTCTGATCACCCGCAACATCCTTTCGCAGCACGGCACACGAAAAAGGTGACCGGTGATGTCGCTGAGCCCCGGCGATCCGGAGTCCATAGGCGGCTACAGGCTGGTCGGTCGACTCGGTAGCGGCGGCATGGGGGTCGTCTACCTGGGCCACTCGGAGTCGGGGCGGCGGGTCGCGGTCAAGGTCGTGCACGCGCAGTACGCGCAGGACGAGGAGTTCCGGACGCGTTTCAGGCAGGAGGTCGCGGCGGTCCGCCGGGTGAGCGGGGCGTTCACGGCCCCGGTGGTGGACGCCGATCCCGACGCCGAGCGGCCGTGGATGGCGACCCTGTATGTGCCGGGCCGCACGCTGTCGGACATCGTGGCCAAGGACGGGCCCTTGCGCGGACGCGAGTTGCGCACGCTCGCGCTGGGCCTTGTCGAGGCGCTGCGGGACATCCACCGGGTGGGTGTGGTGCACCGGGACCTGAAGCCGAGCAACGTCCTGATGGCCGACGACGGGCCGCGCGTCATCGACTTCGGCATCTCGCACGCCGTCGACAACGAGGCCCTCACGGTGACCGGGCGGCTGATCGGCACCCCGCCCTTCATGTCCCCGGAGCAGTTCGCCGCGCCGCGGGACGTCACCGCTGCCTCGGACGTCTTCTCGCTGGGGTCGCTCCTGGTGTACGCGTCCACCGGCAACCGTCCGTTCGACGGCAGCAGCCCATACCTGACCGGCTATCAGGTGATGTACGAGGCACCGGACCTGGACGGAGTCGCCGAACCGCTCCGGAGCATCGCCGAACGCTGCCTGGACAAGGATCCGGCCGCCCGGCCCGAACTGGCCGAACTGCACCGGATGCTTCGGGCGTTGCAGGATTCCGAAGTGCCGGATGCGCAGGAGGCGCAGGAGGCGCAGGAGGCGCAGGAGGCACCCGTCGCCCGTACGCCGCCCTCCGGTCCTCGCGACTCGGCCACCGCCTTGGGGGCGCCTGGAATGCGCAGTGCCCGCACCGGAGGCAGACGCCGAGGGCGGCGCGTCCTCATCGGCCTCGCCGCAGCGGCGGCGGTCACCGGGGTGAGCGTCGCGGCCGTGAAAATCGGGTCGCATCAGAACGGGGCGCGCCAGAACGGCAGCTCTACGTCGCCCGCTGCCCGCACCTCCGCCCACGCATCCGCGCCCGCGTCCGCCACCGCGGTGACCCTGCCGCCGAAGCATGTGCCGTGGGACTACCAGATCAGCGGCGCGTACCCCCTGCCGGCCGGTGTGCGGGTGGTCAGTCGCAGTCACGAGGACATAGCCGCGCCGGGTGCGTACAACATCTGCAATGTCAACGCCTTCCAGGCGCAGCAGCACGCCGAGGGTGACTGGGATTCCGACCTGCTGCTGCGCGACGCCGACGGGGATGTCGTCTACGACAAGGACTGGGGCGAGGCGGTCCTGGACATCCGCACGGACGCCAAGCGGCAGCGCATCGCTGCCAGGCTGAGTGCGTGGATCGACGAGTGCGCGGCCAACGGGTACAAGGCCGTCGAGCCTGACAACTACGACTCCTTCACCCGCTTCCCGAAATACCTCACGGCCGACCAGGCCGAGGCGCTCATGAAGCTGCTGGTGGCACACGCCCACGAGAAGGGGCTGGCCATCGCCCAGAAGAACACCGCGGAACTCCTGCGTGACCGGGCGTCAGTGGGCCTGGACTTCGCCGTGGTGGAGGAGTGCGGCCAGTGGGACGAGTGCGGCGAGTTCGCGGAGGCGTTCGACAACAACGTGTTCGTGGTCGAGTACACCGCGAAGGGCATGTCGAAAGCGTGCGCCAGTTGGAGCAGCCGGCTGAGCGTTGTCCGCCGCGACCAGGAGGTCTCGGCCAAGGGTGCGAGCGGCTACCTCCGCAAGACCTGCTGATCGGAGCCGAGCCGAGCGCCGACGACCGGCTCACCGGCCGGCTCGGGCGCGCTCACGCATGGCCCAGCGTCGAAGGCGCACGCCGCAGGCGCAGGCAGAAGCCGGCGTCCGTCCGTGTCCCCGGTTCGTACCAGGCGTCCCCGCCGCCGGCCCGTGCGAGGTTGCGGACGATCCACAGGCCCAGGCCGGTGCCCTGTCTTCCGGGCGCCGTGCCGGGGACGCGGCTGAAGCGCTGGAAGAGGCGCGGTACGGCGTCCGGCGGTACGCCCGGGCCGGCGTCCTGGACGCGGATGTCGATGTGGTCCGCCGACACGGCGACGGCGATCCGGACCGGCGGAAGCCCGTAAGTGAAGGCGTTCTCAAGGTAGTTGACCAGCATTTCCCAGAACTCGCCGCGATCCACGTATGCCACCACGTCGGGCGCACAGGACACGTCGACCTCGGGGGCATCCCCTTCCAGCGCGCCGAGTTGTTCGAGGATGAACTCAAGGACGGGGACGGGCTGCGGGGTGGCACCTGTGGCCTTCGCGTCGATCCGCGCCGCGGCCAGATGCTTGCGTGCGAGGTTCTGCAGCCACCCGGTGGCGTCGATGATGCGCTGTGCGATGTCCGTCCGCTGCTCGTCGGTCAGGCGCGCATCCGAGTCCCGCAGCGTGTGCGCGAGCACGCTGATCGTGGCCAGCGGGTTGCGCAGTTCGTGGGCGGTGACGGCGATCACGGTGTCCTGCCGGGCGAGGGCCGCCTCCAGGGCGCGCTGCGCCCGGCGCCGCTCGGTGACGTCCCGCAGTGTGGCGATGTAGAGGCGTTCACCCGACGCGTGCGTCGCCGTGACCCTCATCTCGACCACGCGTCCCGAGCCCGACGGCAGCACGAGGTCGATCTCGGCCACCACTCCCCTGGCCGCGAGCGGGAAACCGAAGGGGGCGTCCAGCAGTTCGCTCGCCGGTCTGCCGAACAGCTCGGCGGCAGCCGGGTTGCAGAGCCTGATGAGCCCCTCCTCGTCGACGGCGACGATCCCGTCGGGCGCCGCCGCCACGACCGCCTCGACCGGGTGACCGTACGGCACCGCGCTCGGGGAACGGCCCGGTTCGGGCTCGTCCTGCCCTGCGGTCGGAGACCGGCCCCGTTCGGACTCGTCCGGCCCCTCAGGCTCGACCGGCCCCTCGTCCGGGGCCGCTCCCGGCGGAAGGCCGGAGTGGCCGGAGTCAGCCATCAGGGCCTGCGTCGGGGTACTGCTCGCTCCACAGATCCTGCTGCGCCTCGCCGGCCAGGGGCGCGCTCTGCTGCGGAGCACCGCCGGTCTGCGGATAGACCGCGCCGAGGACGCTGGACAGGCCGCGCATCGGTTCGCCGATGTGCATGCCGGTGTCGTCGATCGCGAACTGGCGGATGCTGTGGTCGTGGCTGGATCCGCGGGTCTGCAGGACGGCGATGCCGCGCTGTATCTCGCCCTGGACCTCCACGTAGCGCATCAGGATGGTCACGTCGGTGAGGCTGGCGACCTCCATCGCGATCGCCGGTGTGACGGTCGGGGTGACCCGGCCGGTGGGAGCCGAGGTGAGCAGGGTCGTGACCTCGTGGTGGCGCAGGACGGCGCCCAGGGAGATGACGAAGTCGAGCAGCGCGCGCGAGGTCACGATGCGTTCGAGCGCGGAGAGGGTGTCGATGCACATGCGGGAGGGGCGGAACTCCTCGATGACGTGCCGCATCCGCAGGAAGTGCTCCTCGGGCGAGGCCACTTCGGGGAATTCGGACACGACGCGCAGCAGGCCCGAAGCCTCCAGGGCGTCGAGGTCGAGGCCCCAGCTCGCGGCGTTGCGGCCGAGCTGTTCGCGGGTCTCGTCGAAGCTCTGAAGCAGGCAGCGCTCACCGGCCTGCACGGCGGCGGCCGCGAAGAACAGGCTCGTCAGCGTCTTGCCGGTGCCGGTGGGGCCGGTGAGCAGCACGATCGAGTCGCGGAAGAATCCTCCCCCGCACATGGCGTCCAGCCCGGGATTGCCCGAGGAGACGCGTTCCGTCGAAGCGCGCTCGCGCGGCTGCAGGAAGGCGAGCGGCATGATCACGATGCCCTCGCGCGGGCCGATGGTGAACAGCCATTCGCCGGTACGGTGCGAGGTGCCGCGGAACTTGACGATCTCGACCGTCCTGCGGCGCCGCTCCTGCCGCAGGACGTTGCGCAGGACGATGACGTTGTCCAGGACGAATTCCTCCACGCCGAAGCGGGACACGCTGTCGTACTCCTCGGACCGCTCCGCGGTGACCACCGTGGTCACACCGAGGGAGTTCAGAGCCGAGACGATCCGGTACAGCTCGTGGCGCAGGACTCCGGTGCCGGCGAAGCTGGTCAGGACCGCGCCGATCGAGTCGAGCGTGACGCGCCGGGCACCGACCCTGCGGACCGCGTGCGTGATCCGTGCCGCCAGGGCGCCCAGGTCGTACGCCCCGATCGTCGGCGCCTCCTCGACGAGACTCACCGAGGCGTCGATGAACACCCACTTCCCGGTCTCCTCCCATTCCGCGATCGGGAAGCCCAGGGAGGCGACGTTGGTCCGGATGTCCTCGGGGTCCTCCTCGAAGGTGACGAACACCCCGGGATCGCCGTGGTTCTGCACGCCCCGCGCGAGGAACTCAAGGGCGAACAGGGTCTTGCCGCTGCCCGTCGTCCCGACCACCAGCGTGGAGCGTCCCGCGGGCAGTCCGCCGAGAGCGATCTGGTCGAACCCGTTGATGCCGGTGGGGATCCTCGGAATGCCGACGCCTGCAGTTCCAGTCATCTCATCCCCCGCCTCTTCCTGGACAGTTCACCTGGGTCCGGCAACCCGAGCGCGAGCGCGGCGCGGCCCTGGTCGGACAGATCACCGATGACCCGTCGTTGAGGGGGCGGGGAGAGCCGGATGACGGTCGGGGTCGCCAGGATGCGGTTCTCCTCGGCCAGTTCGGGCTGCTGCATGACGTCGATCACCGTGAGCTCGTAGCAGTCCACGAGCCGGGATTCGCACAGCGTCCGCAGGTTCGACCGCGCGGCGTCGGAACGTTCCGTCGCCCCCGCCACGAAGAGCATGAAGGAGTACGCGGTCGGTCCGCGGCGCGATTGTGAGTCGTCGGTGCTGCCCATCGCGAAGCCCCCACCGTATGGCCGCCCGCGTCACAAGTTACGCAGCGGCGGCGTCACCTTCCAGAGCCTTGCCGTATACGGCGGGGCCGTTCTCGGACACGTCGGGGCCCCGCGCGGCTACGATCGAACGACGGGCCACCGTACGGGCTTTCCCACGAGGACTTCCCATGATCCGAGTACTTGTGGTCGAGGACCAGCGGACGCTGGCGGACGCGCTGGAGATCGCGATCGGTGCACAGCCCGACCTCTTCTGTGTCGGTGCCGTGGGGACGGTCGAGCAGGCCCTTCCGCTCGTCGCCTCGCACAGCCCCGACGTGGTGCTGATGGACATTCATCTGCCGGGCGCCGACGGCATCGAGGGCACCCGGCGGATCAGGGCCGACCACCCCCGCACCCGGGTGCTCCTGCTCACCGCGGACACCGACCCCGGCCAACTGGTGGCCGCCACCTCGGCGGGCGCGGCCGGATTCCTCGCCAAGGACAGCGCGTTCCCCGCCGTGCTCGCGGCCATCCGGGCTCCGGCCGAGGGGCCGATGTACGTCGAGGAGTCCACCCTCGGCATCCTCGTCGCAGCGCTCGGCCCCCCGACCGGTGGGCCGGCACCGGCCCGGCGCGGCGGCGACCGGACCGAACTCACCGCGCGGGAGCGGGAAGTCCTGCTGCTGATGGGCCGGGGTCTCGGCCCCGGGGCGATAGCCGAGCGGCTCGTGGTGAGCCCGCACACCGCGCGCGGCCACGTGAAGCGCATCATGGCGAAGCTGGGCGCGCACAGTCAGCTGGAGGCGGTCGTCATCGCCGGCCGATCCGGGCTGCTACGGGTGTCCGCCCAGGAGCCCACGGAACCCCAGGAACCCCAGGAGCCTCAGGGGTACTGAGCGAACTGCCTGTAGCAGTCCTGCGGAACAGCCCAAGTGGGCTGTCCCATCAGCCCACTTGGGGCTTTCAGGTGCCGCGCCATGCTCCCTAGCATTACTGGTGTGCGGCCGGTTTCCCCCGCCGACGAGGACACCGGCCGTCCGACGGCCACCACCAGGACTCCCGCGCACCGGGTCCCGTACCCGCCCGAGTACGGGACCCCGTGTGCGGCTCGACCGCGACGCACGGGAGAAGGAGCGAAGGCGATGGCCCAGGACACCGTTGCGGCACCGCCGGTACCGGAGGTCACCGGCGTCCAGGACGACTTCCTCACCCCTGGAGAGGTGCTGGAGGCGCTGGCCCATGCCGCCGCGTCCGTCCTGCGCGGCGTCACGGCAGGAGCCTCCCTCCTCGACCAGCGGCGGCTGCGCTACGTCACGGCTCTCAGCCTCGCGGCCGCGGACCTGGAGTGCGTCCAGGAACGCGACGAGGCGGGGCCGGGCATGAACGCCGTGCGCACCGCCGCGCCCGTCTCGGCGAAGGATCTTCGCAGGCCGGATAACCGCTGGCCCCGTTACCGGCAGCGCCTGGTGGACCACGGCCTGGTCTCCGTCACCGCGATTCCCATGGAGATCGACGGCACCGTGCTGGGGACCCTCAGCATCTACGACTCCGCCCCACGCGACTGGCCCCCCGGCGACCACGCCGTCGTCCGCCTGCTGATCCGCGCGGCCATGGCCCGGCTGGATCAAGCGCACACCAGGTTGTTCCCGCACGGTGTCTGGCCGGAGATCGCAGCAGCACACGTGGACACCAGGGACACCCGCGCAGAACTGATTCAGCACCCATGAGGACGGGAAACGGGCGCCATCTGTGCAGGTCAAAGTCCTGATCAGGCTCGTGTCCGGTGGTCGCTGCGCACGCTGTCGGAGCTCATTTCCCGTCGTAGGCGGCGCGGTGGATTCCGCCACACGGATGGTTCTGCGCGGAGCGTCCACGCCGGTCAGACGATCCGGCGTGCCGACGAGCATATCTCGGGCATTTGCACATTAACCTCTCGTCACCTTATGACGTGGCGGATCGCGTCCGCGTACGCGTCCGCTTCAACGCTCGGAGAAGACATGCGCAAGCCTCGCAAGACCGCTGTCGTGGCCGTCCTCCTCGGTGCCATCGGCTTCCTCAGCACCGGCGCAGCCTACGCCGACGGGCACGGACACAAGCACGGACAGGGGCACGGACAGAAGCAGCACAGTAAGGCGGTCAAGGGCAAAGAGACCAAGACGCTCCTCATCAGCCAGAGCACCACGTGCACGACGACCGAACAGAACGTCGACGTACAGGGCCAGTCCGGGCCCACCGGCGTGGACGCGCCCGGCTCGCAGACCACCAGAATCGGCTCCGAAATGGGCTGCAACAACACCGTCGTCCTCGGCAGGTAGCTCCCCCTCACACGGGTCCCGGCGCCGGAGCCGGGACCCGGGGGCCTCTTTCCCGGCGCGGGGCGGAGTCCTGCAGGGTGGTCAGCGGTACAGGACCGCAAGGGATGTGAGCAGCAGTGCGGCCGCGGCGGAGAGGCCCAGGATTCTGTAGCGGTTCCATGCGGCCAGGGCGAGGAAGGATGCCCACGCTCCGCCCGTGACGGTGGTGGCCCACAAGCCGGCGGTCGTCTGCGCGGCGGCGAGTGGGAACGGCGCGAGCAGGACCGTCGGCGGGACGACCGCGAGCCGCGGCCTGATGCCCAGCCGCTTGTAGACGACGATCAAAGTGATCAGTGCCGTCGTGAACGTGAGGGGGACGGCGGCCAGATCCCACCAGGTGAAGCAGATGCCGTCCGTCGTCTCACATGCCTGGTCGCCGTGCCGCCCGACCCAGGAGAAGAAGAGGCAGGCACCAAGGGCCCGTACCGCGCCGGTGGCAGCCGCTCCGGATATGCGTGGCGCCATGGTCCGGGGTTCTGGGTAGGGCGTGTTCATGCCGACAGACTTCCCTGAACGGCGGCCGGGGGGGGGGGGTTTTATAATAAAGCCCCCCGGCCCCCGTGACCCCCCGCCAGGCC
>NZ_JBHYJA010000030.1:18575-74776 GCF_042740355.1 Streptomyces sp. NPDC059010 | reverse complement strand
GCCTGAGTAGAGATACTCAGGCCCCCGGGCCGCGTTCTCCCGGCTCAAGGCCGGGCGCGGGGATCAGTACTGCTCGGTCTCCACGAAGCCCGCGTCCGCGTTGTCGTCCGCGTCGAAGGCGGCGGCGGTCGGGTCGAATCCGGGCGGGCTGTCCTTGAGGCCGAGGCCCAGGCCGGCCAGCTTCGCCTTGACCTCGTCGATGGACTTCGCACCGAAGTTGCGGATGTCCAGGAGGTCCGCCTCGGAGCGTGCCAGGAGCTCGCCCACGGAGTGGACGCCCTCGCGCTTGAGGCAGTTGTAGGAGCGGACGGTGAGCTCCAGCTCCTCGATCGGCAGGGCGAGGTCGGCGGCAAGGGCGGCGTCCGTGGGGGACGGGCCCATGTCGATGCCCTCGGCGTCGATGTTCAGCTCGCGGGCGAGGCCGAACAGCTCGACCAGCGTCTTGCCGGCCGAGGCCATGGCGTCACGCGGACGCATGGCCTGCTTGGTCTCGACGTCGACGATCAGCTTGTCGAAGTCGGTGCGCTGCTCGACACGGGTCGCCTCGACCTTGTACGTGACCTTGAGCACGGGGCTGTAGATGGAGTCGACCGGGATACGGCCGATCTCCTGGCCGACCTGCTTGTTCTGCACGGCGGAGACGTAACCGCGGCCGCGCTCGACCGTGAGTTCCATCTCCAGCTTGCCCTTGCCGTTGATGGTGGCGAGGACCAGGTCGGGGTTGTGTACCTCGACACCGGCCGGGGGCGCGATGTCGGCGGCGGTGACCAGACCCGGGCCCTGCTTGCGCAGGTACATCACGACCGGCTCGTCGTGCTCCGAGGAGACGACCAGCTGCTTGATGTTGAGGATCAGGTCGGTGACGTCCTCCTTGACGCCCGGCACGGTGGTGAACTCGTGCAGGACACCGTCGACGCGGATGCTGGTGACAGCAGCGCCGGGAATCGATGAGAGGAGCGTACGACGCAGGGAGTTGCCGAGGGTGTAGCCGAAGCCCGGCTCCAGCGGCTCGATCACGAACCGGGAGCGGAACTCGTCGACGACCTCTTCGGTCAGGGACGGACGCTGAGCGATCAGCACGAGAGTCTTGCCTCCAATGTTTGGCGCCCGCTATGTGACGCCGTAGACAACACGAGGGTAAGGGCGGTTCGGCCTCCTTCAAGACCGAACCGCCCGACCCCGCCCGTGCGGAAGGGGGTCAGTGTGACGGGAAGAACACCGTGAGGCGTCCCCAGGCGGCCAGCGTGAGCACCGTGCACGGAAGAATCCACCACGGCCGCAGCCAGCGGCGGGCGACGGCCAGGATCGTGACCGGTGCGGTAAGCAGGGCGACGGTGAAGCCCAGTTCACCGAAGAGACGGATGTGGTCGAAGGACTGGTGGTCCCAGGGGCCGAGCGGGTTCGACAGGTACGCGATGCCCGTTGCGGCGCCCGCCGCGAGGTGGCCGAGGACCAGCAGGGTCGCGCACACGACGCCCATCACCCCTGATACCCGGGTTGCCCGAGTGGCCCGGGTTGCCCCTGATGCCTGCGGTGCCGTCATCCTTCGAGTGCCCGCCTCGCGTTCCCCACGTTCTCGTCGAACCTCCGGCCGTACACCTGAGCGTCGTCGCTCCGGTAGTAGGGGCCGCCGTTGTAGCGCGCCGCCAGCTCCTGCATCTGCTCTCTCGTCATCCGCTCCGGCGGTACGTCGGCGAATTCGCTCTCGGCCTTCAGCTGGGCGAGGTACTCCGAGGCGATGTAGATGTTCTGGCCGGGGTCCTTGGAGGCGTTGACCACCTCTTCGCGCTGTGCGTCGGTCAGGTGTTCAGGGTCGTAGCCGAGGACTTCGGCGGAGCGGCGTACCTGGATCGCGATCGGGCCCATGGAGGTCTGGTCCGCCTCGCCCAGGCCGGGGACGTGACGGCGGACCCCGTAGGCGGCGTCGTCGATCCAGGAGGGGTCGCCTTCGACTTCCTGCCAGGCGATGCCCGCCAGCATCTCAGGGGGCAGCCCGGAGTTGCGCGCGGCGTCGTTGATCAGCGCCTTGTTTCCCGCGATGTACTTGCGGCGGCCGGCGTCGTCGTTCGACGGCAGGTACAGGTAGTGGTCCTGCGCGGGCGGCAGGTGCGTGAGCCTGTCCCGTATGCGCTGCAGCGACGGCGAGACCGCGGTATCGCTCGGCACCCCGGTCATCGCGTCGGCCTTCATACCCGTGCCGGCGAGCTGCGTCATCGGGTCATGGCTCGCGGCGCTCACCTCCTGGCGCAACGCGTCCACCGCGCCGACCAGGAGGGCGGGGTAGTCGCCGTCGCCACCGCGGAAGTCCGGCAGGGACCGCAGGGCCGCCCGGATCTCGTGGAGGCAGTCCTCCCGGGCCGCGGACTCCACGCGCTGGGCGTCGCCGTAGTGGTTCTTGGTGGCGTGGTAGTAGTGCTCGGCCTCTTCGCGGATCGCGTCCACGTCGGCGGTGAGTTCCGCCGCCCAGTCGAGGAAGCCGGTCGTGGAGCGTAGGTCTTCCCACTGGTGCAGGGGTTCAGCGGCGCGCGCCGTGGGAGTGATCGGGTCGGCTTCGCGGGACATCACCTCGGCCAGACGGCTCTCCGTGGCCTGTCCGCTCTCGAAGTGGCCCTTGGCCCGCTCGACGGCCGTGGCGTAGTCGTCCAGCGCCCTGCGCACCCGGCCGAAGGCCGCCGAGAGGTGTTCCGCCAGGTCGAGCGCTTCCCTCAGCCGCCTGGTGTAGCGCTCCCGGTGCTCGCTCTCCCACTCGACCTTGCCGGCCTTGCGGAAGTCGTCGTCGCAGGAGGCCAGGAGGGTGTGGAGGCGGCCGTACTCGGCTGCGGTCCGTTCGATCAGCCGAGGGTTCGACGCGTCGAGGAATGCGACGTCCGCGCGGTACGCCATCGTGCTCACCGGTCCTCGGGGGCGACGTAACGCCCCTTGTCGAGGATGTCGTCCATCGCCCGCTGTGCGTCGGTGTCGGCCTGCACATAGGCGTTTCCGGTCGACCGCAGCTTCGTCGACAGGGCCGACAGCAGCGTCACCAGGTCGCCGTACTGATCCCCCGCGAAACGCGCGAAGTCCTCCACCGCTTCCGCCACTTGGGGGTGCGCGCGCGGTACGCGGCACTGGGTGGCGTTCTCCCCGTCCATCCGCCCGGCGTACAGCAGTCCGGCCAGTTCGTTCAGAAGATGCGAACTGCCGTCGATGGACTCGGCTCGCGCCGAGAACCCTCCAGGCCCTGTGGTCACCGTTCCCCCGATGTCGACAATGATCGCGACTGTGACGACCGTGAGCATGCCAGTTGCGGATGCAAGCTGTCACGTCGTGGTCTCCCACTCGACCGGACTCTGGTCATGCCGCCCACACCCCACGGGGCGGACGGTCAGTCTGCCCCCTTCGATGTGCCAGAGCGCGTCCGCGCGGGCGGCGAGCGCGGGGTCGTCGGTGACGTAGATGACCGTGCCCGGATAGCGCTCGAACAGCCGTTCCGCCAGGTCGGAACCGAGCGCCTCGTCCAGTCTGGCCTCGTCCAGCAGCAGCACCCGGGGTGCGCTGCGCAGCGCCCGCACCATCGCCACCTGGTAGCGCACGGCCATGGACAGACCGTGCCCGCCTTCGCCGAGCCGGGTGCGCAGACCGTGGGGCAGCAGCTCGGCCAGGGCCTCGACGTGGTCGCCGCACCCGTTCACGTCCCGGTTCGCATCCCCGTTCACGTCCCCGCTCCCGTGCCCGCCCTCGCCCGCCCCGACGGCAGCCCCCTTGGCAGCCCCTTTGGCAGCCCCGCTGACCGCCCCCGGAGGCTCCCCGAGCCGCAAGTTATGGCCCACGCTGCCGCGCAGCAACGGCAGTTCGGGGCTGGTCAGCCGGATCGCGCGCCGTACCGATTCGGGGTCGTGGCGGGCGAGGTCCTGCCCGTCGAGGAGCACGGCGCCGCCGTCCGGCTCCTGGAGGCGGGCGATGAGGCGGAGCAGCAGGGACTTTCCGGCGCCCGGAGGCCCCTGCAGCACTATTCGCTGGCCGGGCAGGGCGACGGCCGACATCTCCTTCAGTACGCCGTCCACGCGCAGGCCCGCCAGCTCCAGCCGCCCGGGCCCGTTCGCGAGGGGCTCGGCCCGGCGGGGCCGGCCCAGGCGGGCCGGTGCGGCGAGGATCTCGGTGATACGGCCGCGGGCGACGCGCGACTGCTGCCAGTGCTCCTGGACACGGACCAGTGACGACAGGGGCGCGCCCAGGAAGCCCGCCACCGTCAGCAACGAGGCGAGGGCCTCCCAGGTGGTGCCCGCCACCAGGCCCACGGTGACCACGATCAGCAGGATCCCGATGCCGCACGCCTCGGCCGTGGCCGACATCGCCCCGGTGAGACGGGCCTGGCGCACCATGGCACGGCCGTAGTCGCGACTGCGGCGCCGCATGACCCGGCGCTCCTCGCCGACCCGGCCGAGGGACTGCATGACGGCGGTGTGGGTGACGCGTTCGTTGACGAAGGCGGCGAGCCTGCCGTTGTGCCGTCTGGTGTCACGGACGCGTTCGCGCAGCCGCCGCCCGAACAGCGTGACGGCGGCCGCGGCGAGCAGGACCAGCGCCACCGAGAGCGCGCCGATGCCGGGCGCGGTGACGGTCAGGATGACGAGCGCGCACGCCACGAACACCCCGTCCACCAGGATCGGTGCCACGCCCTTGCTGATCCACAGCCGTAGCGCGGAGGCGTCGCCGGTGAAGCGGAGCACGGTCACACCGACGGTGCGCCGGTACGGTCCCCCGGCCTCGCTGGCGGCGACGTGGTCGAAGAGCCGCATTCTGACGCTGTGTACGTAGCTCTGGGCGAGGCGTTCCGCGAGTGGTTCGCCCGCCGCCTTGAGCAGCACGGTCGCGCAGGCCGACGTGATGAGTCCGACGGCGAGGGTGGTGGGCGCGTACCCGGCGACATGCGTGTAGATGGCGCTGCGGTCGTGGCCGGACGCGGTCTGCCCGCCGTGTGTGACGCGGTAGGCCGCGCCGTGCACCAGCAGGGCGAAGGCGACCACGCAGACCGCCTGCCCGAATCCCGCGAGTACCAGCAGCAGCATCAGTCGGCGCCGCACACCGCCCAGTGTGTGCGGCATCCGGACCCGCCGCCGCCGTGCCGCCGCGCTCACGCCACCGTTTCGGCCGGCAGCGGACCGCTGTAGGCGGCCGGCCGGCCGCGCTCCTGCGGCAGCCCGCCGTAGTCCGCCAACTGACCGGCGTCCTCCGGCAGCCTGCTGCCTTCTCCTACGACCCCGGCGGTGACGGTGCCGGTGAGCAGCTGGACGGCGACGGCCGGGTTGGCCATGGCGGATGCCGCGTACACCGGGATGTCCACGCCGGTCACCGCTTCGGCCGTGGCCAGCGGAGACGACGTCAGCACCCCGCTCAGGGCCACGACGGGAAGTCCCTCCTCGCGCAGCTGCCGTACGCCCGCCACCGCGCTGATCGAGTCACCGGCCGCGAACACGATGCCGTCGACACTGGAGCGGAACTCCGGTGTCCGCAGGAGCGCCGCCGTCTCCTTTTGGAGGAGTCCGTCCGCGACCTCCAGCACGATGGCGTCCGCCTGGTGGCTCGTCAGATCCGTGATCGCGCTGCGCAGCACGCGGATCACCTGCGGCATCGGCAGCTGGTAGGTGGTGGGGAAGCCCAGGTCGGTGAAGTCGATGACCCGCGAGGCGCCCGCGTCGGCCATCAGGGTCGGGTCACCGGGGGCACCGGTGCCGGTCACCTTCGCGGCGCCGACGCGGCGGCCGGCCAGGCCGAGGCCGCGGATGAGGGCGGCGGCCACGGTCGTCTTGCCCGCGTTCATCGAGGTGCCGAGTACGGCGATGGTGCGTGGGCGCGGAGCGAGGACCGGCACCACGGGCCGGGCCAGACGGGCGAGGTTGATGACTTCGCCGTGTTCGTCGGTCACCAGGCCCAGGGGCTCCACCCGGGTGGGGGTTTTCATTCTTGAGTGGGAGGCCACCACCCGTCCGGCTATGCCGCCACCGGCGACCAGATCGCAGGGTCCGAGGTGGTCGGGCACCTCCGACTCGAATTGGTCCGGGGCGTAGCGTGCGCCATAGGCGACCACGATCAGGTCGCCCACGAACAGCCGATTTCGCTTTCCGTGCACCTGCCCCAGGAATCTGTGCTGGCCGATTTCGGTGACCCGGCAGAGCACCAGGTCACCGGCGCGCGGAGGTACGTCCTCCACGCTCAGCCCCAGTGCTTTGGTGCTTCCGTAGCCCAGTTCGACAAGGCGGCGAGCCGTATAGGAAACCTTCGCCACCTCATTACGGGCTGAATTGAACCGCACGCTCTGCATGCATTTCTCCTTTACCCCGTCGTCCCGCGGAGCACCAGCATCCGCCGCACTCGGGGACCTCGCACTCCGGCCTCCGTCATCTGCGCCAAACGGGAACTCCTAATGGACGACGCCCCGATGGAGCAGGCGCTTCACCCGCGCGCGGCAGAACGGCACCCCAGCGCTTCGAATCCCCCTTTTCCGAAGGCGCTGGGATGCCGTGGATTCACTGTCCTGTACGCGAGCCGTTCAGGTCGTTGGCGGAGCGTGCGGTTCTTCTTCGCATCCAGTGCACTCAGCGCGTCCGCCCGTACCTCGCTCGGCGGCACGCCGTACGTGTTGCGGAAGGCCCTGCTGAAGTTCCGGATCGGCCAGGTGGTGGTCGATGAAGGCGTTGACGCGGGCCAGCAGGGTGGCCTGCCGGGTCTCGGCGGGCAGCCGGTCCGTGTCGCCGAGGTGCGCGGCCGGCAGGGAGGCGGCCAGGTCCACTCCGACGGCACCGAGCCTGGCGAGCTCGGCCGTACCCGCCTGGTCCGGCAGAGCCCACCCCGGTCGAGGCCCACCATGTCCCCCCACCAGCCGAACCGGTCCGGCGCCGGGATCGCATCGGTGTCCACCGTCACCACGGGCCCCGCCGCGGCGCTGTTCCGCTCCGCCGTCTCCTTGAGGATGGACATACAACGATGATGCAGGGCCGGGGAGTTGACCACTACAGGCACGATCGGAGACCTGCCGCGACGGAAGCCGGGTTCGGCCGGCTCGCACCGAACAGGCCGCACCGTGACTCAGGGCTTGCGGCCCACCCCGCAGTAGGCGTCGACCGCGGCCGTGGCCGGATCCGTGGGGCCGAGGGCGTCGGGGCGCCACTCGGGTACCTGGACGATGCCCGGGTCCACCAGGTCGAGCCCGTCGAAGAACCCGGCGATCTCACCGATGCTGCGGACGTGGTACGGCACGGCGCCGCTCGCGTTGTACGCCTCCGACGCGGCGATCATGCCCTCACTCGTCGCCGTACTGTCGCTGATCACCAGGTGGCTGCCCGACGGGAGGCCGTCCAGGAGGCGGCGTACCAGGTCACGGGCCTGGTCGTAGTCGGCGACATGGCCGAGCGTGTTGAGGATCATCAGGGCGACCGGGCCGGACAGGTCGAGCGTGCCCGCGGCGGCCTCCAGGACGGCGTCGGGGTCGTACAGATCGGCGTCCAGGTACGTCGTCATGCCCTCGGGCGTGCTGGTGAGCAGGGCGCTCGCGTGGGCCAGCACGACGGGGTCGTTGTCGACGTACACGATCCGGGCGTCCGGGGCCACGCGCTGGGCCACCTCGTGCGTGTTGTCGGCGGTCGGCAGCCCGGTGCCGACATCCAGGAACTGCCGTATGCCCACGTCGCCTGCGAGATGGCGGACCGCACGGCCCAGGAAGAGGCGGCTGGTGACGGCCACGTCGACCAGGCCGGGGAAGATCTCCTTGATCTCGTCGCCGATCTGCCGGTCCACCTCGTAGTGGTCCTTGCCGCCGACGAAGTAGTTCCAGAAGCGCGCCGAGTGCGGCTTCGTGGTGTCGATCCGGGCCCGCGCCCGAGCGGCCGCGGTGATGGAGGTGTGGGGATCGGACACGGTGGGCCTCCTGGGTACGGTGCGCATCGCTGCCGGTGATCAATTCAGCACTCAACCTAAGTCAACTGCCTTTGATACAGCGGCAGTTGGCGCGGAAACGCCTCACGCACCGTGATGTTTTGGCCATCTCTCGCGTCACTGGTCCAGATAGGCGAGCACCGCCAGCACCCGCCGGTTGTCCGCGTCCGCCGGAAGCAGTCCCAGCTTGCCGAAGATATTGCCGATGTGCTTGGCGACCGCCTTCTCCGAGATGAACAGCCCTTGTGCGATACCGGCGTTGGAGCGCCCCTGCGCCACCCACTCCAGGACCTCGCGCTCCCGTGCCGACAGGCTGCCCACGGCCTCGTCGCGCTCCTTGCGGACCAGGAGCCCGGCGACCACCTGGGGGTCCATCACGGTGCCGCCCCCGGCCACCCGGCGGATGGAGTCCAGGAACTGGGCCCCGTTGGTGACCCGGTCCTTCAGCAGATAGCCGACGCCCCGGCCGCCCCCGGCGAGCAACTCACGGGCGTAGAGCGGCTCCACGTACTGGGAGAGCAGCAGAACCGGCAGCTCCGGCAGCCGCTCGCGGGCCGCCAGCGCCGCGCGCAGCCCCTCGTCGGTGAAGGTCGGCGGCAGCCGGACGTCGACGACCGCGACGTCCGGCCGCTGTCTGATCAGCGCGTCCAGCAGCTCCGTACCGTTGTCCACGGCGGCCACCACCTCGTGGCCGTGGGCGCCGAGCAGCCGGATGAGTCCGTCCCTCAGGAGGAAGTGGTCTTCGGCGAGGGCAATACGCACGGAAGCTCCATCGTCACCGTCGTCGGTCCGTTCACGGGGCTGTGCACGGCCAGCACCCCGTCGAACGTGGCGAGCCGGCGCTCGACGCCCCGCAGACCGCTGCCGCGCAGGACGTCCGCGCCGCCGTGGCCGTCGTCCGTGACGGTGATGCGCAGCATGCCGCGAGCGTAATGGATGTCGATCAACGCCCGGTCGGCACCGGAGTGCTTGGCGACGTTGGCGAGGAGCTCCGAGACCGCGAAGTACGCGGCCGACTCGACCGGCATCTCGGGGCGGCCCGGCAGGTCCACCCGGACCTCGGTGCGGACCGGGCAGACCATCGCCAACGCCCGTACCGCGTCCGCCAGTCCGCGGTCGGCGAGGACCGGCGGATGGATGCCGCGGACCAGGTCACGCAGCTCCTGAAGCGCCTTGGCGGAGGACTCGCGCGCCTCGGCCAGCAGGGCGCGCACGGCCTCGGGGTTGGTCTCCAGCAGGGTCTCGGCGGCGTCCAGGGTCATGCCCATCGCCACCAGCCGGGCCTGGGCGCCGTCGTGCAGGTCGCGTTCGATACGGCGGATCTCGGCCATCTGTGTGTCGACGGCGTCGGAGCGGGTGGCGGCCAGATGCCGGATGCGGCTCGCCATCAGCTCGGCTTCGCTCGGGGCGAGCATCGCCCGGGTGTACAGGGCGTGCCGGCGCACGACACGCGGCGCCGACCACAGGGCCAGCGGCAGTTGCAGAACGCCGAGCACACCGGCGAGTACGGCGGTGGCCTGTCCCTCGATCGGGATGAACTGGTACCAGAGCCCGTCCCACTCGACGGACAGCGGAACGCCGAAGAAGCCGAGGAAGACGCCCCACACCCCGCTCAGGACCAGGGCGACCGGCAGGAAGGCGAGGAACGCGCCGGCCAGCGGGTCGGCCAGCACCCAGACGTACTCCCGCCGCAGCTGCGGATCGCTCATGATCCACCGGTAGCGGGCCACCGCCCCGGAGGCGCCCTCGGGTGCGGGCGGCAGCGGACCGGGCGGGCCCGGTATCTCCACCCCCGCCCAGCGCAGCGCCAGTTCACGCCGCCGCGCGGCCAGAGCGCGTACGCCCTCCATGGCGCGCGGCACCATACCGAGGCCGGGCCCCACCAGGGTGATCGCCCCGGAGACCGCCAGGGAGCGGCCCAGGGCCGCGACCGACGACCAGCACAGGGCCGTCGCCCGCCGCAGCCCGACTGCTCCGGCCGTGACGGAGAACCCCCTGATCTCGTCCGGCATGCGGTCCATACGCGGTGCTCCTCTCGCTGTTGCCTGTGGGCGCCGAAGTGCCCGTGCCCTCATTCTGGCGAGGCCCGGGGCAGAGATCAGTGGGAATAACTCCCCTCTTCGGCCTCCCTCCCGGCCACCCGGGAAGGGCGCTGCAGGCCGGCCGCCGCCAGCGACAGCGTCACCGCGACCGACGCCACCGCCATCACCGTCATCCCCTGGGCGGGCGAGGTCAGTTGGGCCACCGCGCCCGCCAGCGCCGCACCCACCCCCTGCATGGTGAGCATCCCGGAACCGTGCAACCCCAGGACATGACCGCTGAGTTCGTCCGGGGTCAGGGCCATCAGCCGCTCCTGCTGGACGAGGCTCGCACCGAAACCGACGGAGGCGACGGCCGCGGCGACGGCGGCCAGTGGCACCGCCGGACGCAGGGCGAAGAGCAGATACGGGGCGGCCAGCAGGAGCAGCAGCGGTACGCCGAGCCGCGGGCGCAGCCGGGGCGGCACCAGACGGCCCACCGTCACATCGCCGACGAACATCCCGAGCGCCGCGCAGGCGAACAGCGTGCCCGCCGCGTCCGGGGCGTAGGAGACGTACAGGGATTCGCAGCCGACGATCAGGCCGTTGGGGATCCACAGGGCGAGCAGGACGAGGCGGCGCGGGCGCGAGGACCACAGCAGGGCGTTGTTGCGCCAGGTCGCCGCGACCGACGGGCGGCCCTCGGCGCGGGGCGGACGGGCGGTCAGGCCGAGGCGGAGCCCCGCTGCCGCCACCCCGTACAGCGCCGCCGCCAGCAGCAGGGACAGACGCGGCGACAGGGCCGTCACCAGGATGCCGCCCGTCGCATAGCCGGTGATCTGGGTGATCCCGGCCATCATGTTGAAGAGCGAACGCCCCAGCATGAAGCCGTCCTTGGTGAGGATCTCGTTCACCAGTCCCCAGCGGACGCCGCCGCCGAGCGAAGCGACCAGGCCCTGTCCGAGGCTGACGGGGAACACCGCCCAGAGGGGCAGCGCGGGCAGCGCGAGGACAGCCGTGGTGGCGGCGAAGGCGAGGGAGATCCCGGTCAGCGCGGCCCTCGGGGACAGCCGGTCGGCGCCGGACAGCAGGAAGGTCGCCCCGAGCACCTGCGCCAGCGACGGACCGAACATGCTCACCGCCGACAGCAGCGGCGACTGCGTGGCGCGGAACACCAGGACGCCGAGGGCGAGACCGCTGATCGTCTGGGCCATGACGTTGGCCGAGGAGGCGAGGAAGAGGGGGGTGAACTCCGGGGTGCGGAAGAGGTGTCGGTAGCTGCGCATGCGCGGAGTCTGCGGCGGCCGGGAAACCGGTCGTTATTGTTTCGCCGGGACGCGAAAGGTTGGGGAGGCCGAGGCCACGGGGACGGCCAGGGCCGCTGGGACGGCCACGGGGAGGGTTCATGGGCTGGTGGCAGATCAACGCCGACACCCTCGCCGCGAGCCGGTTCGTCCTCTCGCCGTTCGCCGAGACCTTCGCCGCGCTGAAGCTGCTGCACTCGGCCGCCGCCGCCCACCCCGGCGAACGCGCCTGGCTGGACGCCCGGCTGCCCGGCTACCGGGCCCGCCTGGCCGCCGACCCGGTCACCGCACGGCTGGTGCGGGCCGGGCTCGGCAAGGACTGGATCGCCGACTTCCTCACCCCGACCCCGAAGGACGGGGAGACCTTCGAGGAGACCGTGGACCGGGTCCGCGCGGCCGACCCCGGCGAGGCCCGCGCCCACCTCACCGTCTCCCTCGCCGGCCCCCTCCCCGCCGTACTCGACCGGGACGACCTGCCCGAACGCGCCGCCGCACTCCTCGCATACGTCTGGACCGAGGCGGTACGCCCGGACTGGGACCGGCGTCGACGCGTCCTGGAGGCCGATGTCGTCGCGCGGACCGCGCAGGTGAGCCAGGGCGGCTGGGCGGCCGTACTGGACTCCCTGCGCCCCGGACGCACCCGCTGGCTCGGCGACAGCAGGCTCCAGGTGAACCTGCACGAATACCCGCCCCGCGAGATCTCCGGCGCCCAACTCCTCTTCGTCCCGGTCACGCCGAAGGGCGGCTGGGTGTCCTGGGAGGGAGCCGACCCCGACCGGTACGCCGTGGTCTATCCGTGCGCGGGCGCGCTGACCGACCCGGGCGCCAGGGCGGTCCCCGCGAGCCTCGGCGCCCTGCTCGGGCCCGCCCGTGCCGCGGTGCTCGTCCTGCTCGGCTCCCCGCTGAGCACGACCCAGCTGGTCGCGGTGACCGGGCAGGGACTGGGTTCCGTCGGCCGCCATCTGAAGGTCCTGCTGGACGCGGGCCTGGTGGAGCGGCGGCGGGCCGGGCGGGCGGTGCTGTACTCGCGTACGGCGGCCGGGGAGGTGCTGGTGGAGGCCCGGCACCGGCGCGACACTTACCGGAGTTAGCATCCGGTAATGACGACCAGTGACAGCAACTCTCCCCTCTCCGTCGAGATCGGCACCCTCCAGGGCGGCTCCGCGGACCTCTCCCAGTACGCGGGCAAGGCCGTGCTCGTCGTGAACGTCGCCTCCAAGTGCGGCCTCACCCCCCAGTACACCGGCCTGGAGAAGCTCCAGGAGCAGTACGCGGACCGTGGCTTCACCGTGCTCGGCGTGCCCTGCAACCAGTTCCTCGGCCAGGAGCCCGGCAGCGCCGAGGAGATCGCCGAGTTCTGCTCGGCGACGTACGGCGTGACCTTCCCGATGACCGAGAAGGTCGAGGTGAACGGCGAGGGCAGGCACCCGCTGTACGACCGCCTGGTCGGGTTCGCCGACGCCGAGGGGCACAGCGGCGACATCCGCTGGAACTTCGAGAAGTTCCTGATCGGCCGGGACGGCAAGGTCGCCGCCCGCTTCTCGCCGCAGACCGAGCCGGCGGCGGCGGAGCTCGTCGCGGCCGTCGAGGCCCAGCTGGCGTAGCCGGGCGTTGACCTTGCCCCTGGGGCAGGGCCGACCGTTCTTCGCACCGGGCGGAGCAGCCGCCCGGTGACGGAGGATGAGGCGTGGACGACGAACTGCTCACCATCGGCGCGTTCGCCGCACGGGCCCGGCTCTCGGCCAAGGCGCTCCGGCTGTACGACCGCCTCGGACTACTGCCTCCCGCCCACGTCGACGAGCTCAGCGGTTACCGCTACTACCGCGCCGACCAGATCGAACGCGCCCGCCTGGTGGCACTCCTGCGCCAGCTGGACATGCCGCTCGCGCGGATCGCCGAGGTGGTCGAGGCCCCGGACGGGGCCACGGCGGCCAGCCGGCTCACCGCGTACTGGGCGGACGTCGAGGCGCGGATGGCGGGACAGCGGACACTCGCCGAGTACCTCCGTGGACGACTGTCGGGGAGGAGCTCCGAGATGTACGGGAAGTTCGAGGTCGAGACGGTGGAGGTGCCCGAGCAGGTGCTGATCACCGAGACCCGGCATGTGCTGGCGGGCGAGCTGCCGGCGTGGATCGGGGCGTCACTGGGGCGGCTGGAGGAGGGCGCGCGGGAGTGCGGCGGCATCACGGCGCCGCCGTTCGTCGTCTACCACTCCGAGGTGTCGATGGAGAGCGACGGCCCCGCCGAGTCGTGCGTGCCGGTG
Source organism: Streptomyces sp. NPDC059010 (assembly GCF_042740355.1). Taxonomy (NCBI): domain Bacteria; kingdom Bacillati; phylum Actinomycetota; class Actinomycetes; order Kitasatosporales; family Streptomycetaceae; genus Streptomyces; species Streptomyces sp. NPDC059010. The sequence goes on along the minus strand of NZ_JBHYJA010000030.1, from coordinate 61,280 downwards.
GCCGACGAGGCCGCCGCCCGGGCGTGGGTCGAGAAGCAGGGCCGCACCCATGCGACGAAGCTGCGCGTGGAGCCGGCCCAGCGGCTGGCGTACACCAGGATCACCAAGGCCCAGGTCGCCCATCCGCAGATCCTGGCCGCCTTCGAAGCGGTGGAGGAGTGGATTCCGCGGCAGGGTCTGTGGATGGCGGGCCCGTGCCGGGAGGTCTACTTCGCGGACTGGGACGCGGCGGGCGCCGAGGACCCGGTGTGCGACGTGGCGTTCCCGGTGCGCTGACCGGCAGACCAGCCGGCCGACCCGCCCGGCTGACCAAGGCGGGCTGCGCCGGGCTCAGCCCTGGCGCAGCTCGTCCGGGCAGGGCGTCCCGCGCGGCACGTCGTACGGCGCCGCCAGGCGGTAGGTGCCGGCCTTCGGCGCCAGCAGCACCGTCCACTTGTCGCCGAACGCGTCCTCGTCCGTCTCCATCAGGCAGCCGTTCACGTTGTCGTACGACTTCGGTCCGCCGTCGGGGCGGTTCTTGGACGCCTTCGTCTCCCGCGGCGGGTCGAGCTTCGCGCCCTCGGCGTCGACGATGCTCAGCCACGGCGAGTAGGGGATGCGGATGAGGACGCGGCCCGGCTTGCTCACCCGCATCGTCATCTCGCCCTGCTCGGCCCGGTCCACGACCGCGTTCGGCTCAGCGAACGGCGCTGGGGCGGTCACCTGGAACAGCTGCCAGTTGGCGTCGCCCCACACCTGCTTGAGGTACGGCAGGCCGCGCCGCAGCAGCTGCCGCTCGCGCTCGGCGGCTGTGGGGTCCGGCTCGTCCTTGGGCAGCACGACGAAGTGCACGGCCCAGCGCTGGAGCCACTCGCGGTAGTTCGCGGAGTTGAGCGTGTCGTCGTAGAAGAGCGGGTTGCGCTCCATGTCGAGTTGGCGGTTCCAGCCGCGGGCCAGATTGAAGTACGGGGCGAGGGCGGAGGCCTCGCGGTGGGAGCGGGCGGGCACGACCTCCACCCGGCCCTTCTCGGCGCCGACCTCCTGGAGCTCGTTGACCAGCGGCGCCAGCTCGCGGGCCCAGGACGCCTCCGGGGCGGCGTGGACGATGTCGTCGCCCGTCTTGTAGCCGATCCAGCCGGCGAAGGTGACCAGGGCCAGCACGGTCGTGTACCACTTGCGCGAGCGCGGCACCGTGAACGGCAGGGCGGCGACCAGGACCACTCCGGCGAACAGCATCGCAAGGCGCGTGATGTTGGAGCCGATCTGCGAGCTGACCACCCAGACCAGGACGACGGCCAGGCCGTAGACCGCGGCCACCAGCCGGACCGTCTTCCACTCCTCCGGAACGACCACGAAGGTCACGACCGCGAACAGCAACGGCAGCAGCACCGAACCGATCACCATCGGCTGGGTGCCGGAGAAGGGGAAGAGCCACGCGGACACGGCCACGACGGCCGTCGGCGCCAGGCCCAGCGCCCATGCGCCCGGCCGTCGCTTCTGCAGGAACAGCGCGACCGCGACGAAGCCCACGAACAGCCCGGCCACCGGCGACGCCATGGTGGCGAGCGCGGCCAGCGGGGCCGCGCACAGGGCCTTCGCCCACCGCTTGTAGCGCCAGCGGTACGGCCAGCAGAACACCACGGCGACCGCGCCCAGCGCGAACATCGTGCCCAGGGCGAAGGTCACCCGCCCGGAGATCGCGTTGGCGATCAGCCCGAAGACCCCGGCGAGCGAGGCCCACAGCGGGTTCCGTACCGAGCGGGTGCGCAGGAGCACCAGCATCAGCAGGCCCGCGGAGATGGTCCCCGCGATCATCATCGTCGTACGGACACCGAGGACCGACATCAGATACGGCGACACCACGCTGTACGACACCGGGTGCATCCCGCCGTACCAGGCGAGGTTGTACGCCGAGTCGGGGTGCCGGCCGACGAACTCGGCCCAGGCGTCCTGGGCGGCGAGGTCGCCGCCGCTGCTTGCGAACGTGAAGAACCAGATGACGTGGAGAAGCCCGGCGAGGGTCGTGATCGACAGCACCGGGTGACGCAGCAGACGCTCACGCAGGGCGTGGACGGAGGCGGTCAGCCGCGACGGCGGTCTGTCCTGCGGACGGCTCGGGCCGTCTCCCTGGCGCGGCGCGGGCACGCGTATTCGCGGTCCGGCTCCTCGTCCCGGATCGGCGTCGTCGGCGCGTGTCGGCTCCGCAGTGGCCACTTGTGAGGCACTCCCCGTGTGTCCCGTCTTCTGTTCTGGCCGCGTCCCGTTTCCCGCGTGTTGTCGGCCCAGACCCTGAAGGTTCTCCGGTCGCGCCTTGTGAGCGGCGACCTGCCCGTTTCGTGACGCTAGCACGCGGCCCGCCGACGAGCGCCGTCGAGCGCCGTCGGCGGGTGCGTGCTGCGGGTCAGCCGACGCGGGTCAGCTTCTGGGCGAAGCCGGGTTCCGTGAGGTCCTTCTGCAGGGCCACCGGGACCTTGACCGCGCCGCTGGTGCCGTCGCCGACGGTGAGCGTGCCCACCTTGGTGCCGGCCTTGGCGGTGTGCGGGACGTCGTCGGCGTCGAAGGACAGCTTCACCTTGAAGCCTGCCCAGCCGACGGCGGTGACGTCCTTGGTGAGTACGACCGGGGTGTGACCGCCGAGGCCGTCGTCGACGTACCCGACGACGTCGCCCTTCTTCAGGATCTTCGCCGAGGTCAGCTCGTCCTGGGCGGCCAGCATCACGACCCTGCTGACGTCGTTGACGGTCTTGATGATCGGCGACTTGTGCTGCCCGAGGACGGCGCCGACGAGGGTGATGGTCTCGCCACCGACCTCCTTGCGGGCGGCGAAGAGCAGGTTGCCGCCGGCGGCGCTGGTCGTGCCCGTCTTGATGCCGATGGCTCCGTTGTACGGGACCAGGTAGTTGTAGTTGTAGTGCTTCTTCCCGGAGGGGTCGAACCACTGGCCCATGGAGGTGATCTCCACCAGCGCCGGGATCTTGACCAGCTCATGGCCCAGCTTCACCTGGTCCTCGGCGGTGGAGACGGTGCTCTCCTTCAGGCCCGAGGCGTCGGTGTACGTGGTGTTGGTCATGCCGAGTTCCTTGGCGGTGGCGTTCATCTTCTCGATGAACGCCTTCTCCGAACCGGCGTCCCAGCGGGCCAGCAGGCGGGCGATGTTGTTCGCGGACGGGATCATGATGGCCGCGATCGCGTCGTGCAGCGTGATGACGTCGCCCTCCTTGACGGTGTTGAGGGTCGACTCGTTGTCCTTGTCGTAGCCGCCCTCCTTCTCCGCCAGGGCGTCGATCGTGATCTTCTCGCCGTCGTCGCCCGACTTCAGTTCGTGGTCCTTCAGGACGACGTACGCGGTCATGGCCTTGGCGACGGAGCCGATGGCCACGGGCGTCTGCTTGCCGAAGTTGCCCATCGTGCCGATGCCGTCGACGTCCATCCAGCCCTGGCCCTCGCCGGGCCAGGGGAGGGCGGCCTTGTTGCCCTCGAAGGCGTACGACTCCTCGGCGGTGAGCGCGAGGGTGGGGGCGGGCAGCGGGCGTACGGCCTGTGCGATCGCGAAGACGACCGCGAGCAGGAGGACCAGCGGGGTCCAGATCTTGATACGCCGGACGACCGTCCGGACCGCCGTGTCCGGGGGCGGCGGGGTGTTCGTCAGCTCGGCCAGCAGGTCGAGCGGGGGCTTGGGGGGCAGGGGTTGCTGGGCGGTGCGCTCAGGGCCGACCTGGGGGACGGCGGCGGTCTCGTCGGGGGCCGGGGCCTTCGGCGCGGCCGGGGTGTCCTGCTTTATGTCCGGCTTGAGTGCGACGAACTTGCTGGTGCGTTCGGCGGGGGCCTCGGGCTTGGGGGCCTTCAGCGGGGCCTTCAGCGGGGCCTTCAGCATGGTGGTGGGCTGGTCCACGTGGGGCTTGGGTGGACGTACGGCCTTGAACACGGCGGTCGGCTGATCCACGGCCTCGGCTACGCCTTCGGCCTTGGTGCTCCCACCCGCACCACCCGTGCCACTTTCGTCGTCGGCTGCGGGTGGCCCCTGCGGGGCGCCCTCGCCGTCGGCGGCTGCGGGTGCGTCGTCGGGAGCGGGGGTGTCGCCCGGAGCGGTGGTGCCGCCGGGGGCGAGGGTGGTGGCGCGGTCGGTGGTGGCGGCAGGGTCGGCGCCGGTGGGCTCAGGCGCGGTGTCAGCCTCAGGCTCGGGCTCGGGCTCAGTCTCGGCCTCGGCCTCGGGCTCGGCCCCAGCCTCGGGCTCGGCGTCGGGCTTGGCGTCGGGCCTGGCGTCGGGCTTGGCGTCAGCCTCGCGGGTAGTGGCGGCCTCGGGAGCGGTGGCGGTGTTTTCGCCCTCGCCTGCCTCCTCGGCCGCTTCGGCTTCGGCTTCCGCCTCCGCTTCGGCGTCCTTGGCCGGTTCGGTCTCAGCGTCCGGCTCGGTTTCGGCGTCTGCGGGGGTCGCGTCGGCAGGGGCGGCTGCGGTGGCGGTGTCCACGCCCTCGCCCTCGCCCTCGCCCTCGCCCTCGTCCTCGCCTCTGTCGGCCTCCTGGGCCGCGTCCGCCTCGGGGAGCGTCTTCGAGCCACCCGTGGGCCCGTCCGAGCCGTTCTCGGCGTCGTCAGCCTCGCCGGACGCCTGCGTGTCGTCCTCGGCCTCCGCCTTGTTGCTCGCGTCGGAGTCGGCGTCTGCGTCGGCATCCGGACCCTCGGCAGGCCCGTCCTCCCCGTCCGCGGAAGCCACCCACGCCGCCACAGCAGCCCTCAGCCGGTCATCACCCTGCGCAGCGGAGCCGTCGCCCTTGCCGTCGCCCTCGGCCTCCGCCGTCTCGGCGTCTCGGACCCGGTCCTCATCGCGCCCGGCGTCGCCGGCCTCAGCCTCATCGCCCCCGGCGTCGCCGGCCTCGGCCTTCGCCAGTTCCGCGCGCACCGCCTCCAGCTCGCGTCGCGACAGCACACGCGTGGCCGTGTCCACGCCACCACGCGGTGCGGTGATCGAGCTCTTCGGCGCGGCGTCCTCGCGGGCCATGGCCAGCCTGGGATCGCGCTTCTCGGATGGGGCCGGACTCGCTGCGGCGGTGGATTCGGGACGTTCGGGAACCGGACCCGCGCTCCCCGACGTCGGTTCTGCCGACGACTCGCGCTTCTTCGACCTGTCGGGGGACTCGCCCGCCACCGATGCCTCCTCCATGTGCCCCGCACGCGCCGCGTGCGTCTGCCGAACCGTGAGCCGTCGCCCGGACACGGCGTCCGTGCGACCCCCGTGTCGCTGTCCGAACCATGTACCAGTGTCCTGTGCGCTACCCACTACCGGTGCGGTAGACGAGAACGACATACCTACTGGTTCCCTCACAAACAGGTCACGCACTCTCGACAGACCAATGTGAGAGGGGTCACCCTGTCATTCATCCACGCGGGGAGGCATGGATGGGCAGGAGCCGCAGAACAATTCCGGAGGAGCTTCTGCTGCTGGCGTTGGACCCGACCACGGGAACCACCGCACAGCCGCAGTCGCTCGACCTCGGCCTGGCCGGAGCACAGCTAGTGGAGCTGGCGCTGGCCGGTCGGATAGCCCCTGACGGGGATCGTATCGCCGTGGTAGTACCACGGCCGACTGGAGATCCGACACTGGACTGCGCGTTGGAGTTGCTGCGAAGGCGTGGCGCTCCCGTGCGTGCCGTCCATTGGATTGGCGGGCCCCGGCTGGGGCTGCGCCAGACCTATCTCTCGCATCTGGAGAGGTGCGGCATGGTTGCCGCCGTACCAGGACAGATGTGCGGAGTGCTGCCGACGACTCGCTACCAGGCGACGGACAACGACATCAGCCGGGAGATCAGGGCCCGGCTGGATTCCGCGATCCGTACCGGCGTACCGCCGGACCCACGGACCGCGGCGCTCGCCGCCCTGGCACACGCGGTCGGCCTCGGCAAACACCTGTATCCGGGCAATGAGGGCAGGTCCTCAAGGTCCCGGCTGCGGGATCTGATCAGGCACGACCCCATGGGCGGTCTCGTCGCGCACGCCGTGATGGACGTCCAGAACGGTGCGGCGGCCCAGCCGCGCCGCAGCCCCGCCCCGGCGGCCGGCCGTCAGGCCGCACCCGGAGGCAGGGCCGCAGCGGAACCCGCCCGTGGCGTTCCGGTGCAGCCGCACCGCGGATCCATGGCGCGTGTCGTGGCCCACTGAGCCGCAGTCCCACGACCGCACCACCGGAGCCGTTCACCCAGCACAACCGCAGGCACCACGTACGACACGCTCCACACGCACACCGAGCGCCGCGCCGCAGTCCCCAAGACCCGGTTCGGGAGCCGCTGGTCCGCGCGGGGCGACGGAACCGTATGTCCGTGAGACACGGACGGGACACGGGTTCCGCCGCCCCGCGCGGCCGCATGTCCCGGCGTTGTCCCCGAACTGGCGCGTATCCAGCGCATATCCACCGTTTCCCAGCGGTAGTAAGCACCTTGGTGGCAGTCTGCTCAACAGCAGATACGCAAAGTGGCAATCACAGGCAGGCAGCCGGAGGTGCACGTCCCGTGGCGTCCAATGTCAATCCCACCGTCAGGCGACGCCGGCTGGGCCAGGAGCTGCGCCGGCTCCGCGAGCTCAAGGGCATGACGGCCGAAGAGGTGGCCGAACGGCTGCTGGTGTCGCAGTCGAAGATCAGCCGGCTGGAGAACGGACGGCGCAGTATCAGCCAGCGCGACGTCCGCGATCTGTGCGGGGTCTACGAGGTGGAGGACCACCGGATCGTGGATTCGCTGATGCAGATGGCCAAGGATTCGCGGCAGCAGGGGTGGTGGCATTCCTTCGGCGACATCCCTTACAGCGTCTACATCGGGCTGGAGACGGACGCGGCGAGTCTGCGCGTGTACGACCCCCAGGTCGTCCCGGGCCTGTTGCAGACCAAGCAGTACGCGGAGGCCCTGATCTCCGGGGCGTTGCCGGAGACGGCGCCGACCGAGATCGAGAAGCGGGTCCAGGTACGGATGCGGCGACAGGAACGAATCTCCACCCAGGAGAACCCGCTGCGCCTGTGGACCGTCATGGACGAGGCCGCCCTGCGCCGGGTCGTCGGCAACCGCTCCCTGATGCGTGACCAGTTGGAACAGCTCGTCGAGCAGTCCCAGCTGCCGCACGTCACCGTGCAGGTGATCCCCTTCGAGATGGGCTCGCACCCGGGCCTGAACGGGCAGTACGCGATCCTGGAGTTCCCGGACGCGGCCGACTCCAGCGTCGTCTACATCGAGGGCGTCACCAGCGACCTGTATCTGGAGAAGGCGAACGACGTCCAGAAGTACAGCGTGATGTACGAGCACCTGCGGGCGCAGGCCCTGAACGTGGACCAGTCACGCCAGTTCATCGCGGACATCGCGAAGGAATACGCCCGCTGAGCACCCCGTCCCGACCGGAGGACGCCGCACGGTACACCTCCTCCAGGGCGGGATGGAAGAGTCCACTGGAATATGCACCCACCCGAGTGAATAGTCGCTTCGTAAGCCGATGTTGGCGAGTAGCGTCGATCACGCCACCGAGCAACAAGGTTGGCGTGAATCGTCCCGCAGGTCCCGGCCTGCAGTTCCGGTCCGGACACGCGGGACGGTGACAGCATTCAACATCTGGCAATTCGGAGCAAACATGGCAATTCGTCAGGGTTCCACGGACACGTGGACCAAGTCCTCGTACTCGACAGGAAACGGCGCGTGCGTCGAGGTCAAGTCACCGGTCACGGCGGCCATGGCGGTGCGGGACTCCAAGGTCCCCGCGGGCCCGATCCTGGCGTTCCCCGCTGACGCGTGGAACACGTTCGTGGCGTCGGTCAAAGCGTAAGGGGCGGGTCTGTCTGATCCTCACCCGTCAACCGACTCCACGATCGACAACTGCACAAGCACCACAGCCAGAGCCCTCTCGACCAGCCCGCCGTCCTTGCCGAGGGGGCTCGGCCATGCCCGCGTCCGGCCGCGACAGTGCGGAGCCCGGCCGCCTCTGCGCAACGCCGGCCCTCTTCAGCGCAGTTCCGCCACGTACCGGTCCGTGCCCGGCACCGTAGGCACGAACGGCGCCACCAGCTCCACCCTCCCCAGCCCCGACTCCCCCACCGCCGTGCCCAGGTCGGTGAAGTGTTCCTCCCAGCACTGCCTGGGGTCCTCCTCCAGGAACCACAGCAGCGTCAGGCGGGTGTCCGTGCCCTCGACCTGCTTGACGTACGACATGCGGTCCAGCGGGAGGGGCGTGGGCCGGAAGAGAGTCACCATCGCGGCCGGTGAGCCCGCGAGGCGCTTGGCGAGATGGCGGGCGCGCAGCCACTCCAGCAACTCGGCGCGCCGCTCCGGCGACTCGGCGTCGACGACCTGCACGACCAGGCCCGCGTAGGGGTGGTCCAGGGCGTGGAAGTCGCGGGGGCCCGCCGCGCCGTCGCGGTACACCGTCGCCTCGTGGTCCTGGAACGCCGTGAAGACATGGGTGCGGTCCTGGTAGACGCGGGCGTCGCGGTTGAGGCGCTTGTTGATGGCGACCGTCCAGCGCATGTGGTCGGCGTAGCGGCCGGCGGTGATCCAGTACGTCGAGATGTAGCAGCCGGCGGTGACCGGCTGGGCTATCGCCGACTTCTCGGGGTAGCGCAGGAGCTGGAGATCACGGGTCGCGACCCAGCGGCGGCCCGCGTACATCCAGGGCATCGCCATCGCGCCGGCGTAGTAGTGGTCGTCCTCGTACCAGCGGTTGTAGGCGTACTCGTGCCCCGGGTGCGGCTCGACCATGGTGATCAGGGCGTGGCCGGGGCGGACTCCGTACGGGCCTACGGCGGCCAGTTCGGCGTATGCCTCGCTATGCGTGTCCTCGCTGCGGGTGTCCTGGCTACGCGTGTCCTCGCTCATGCGGTTCCCCTTTCCTGCTGTCACCCATACTCTGACGGGCCGTCAGATATCGCGTCCAGAGTCGGGAGGCAGCGGAATGTCACTGCTCGTAGGCAAGACCGTCGTCGTGTCGGGAGTGGGCGCCGGCCTCGGTCACCAGGTCGCCGCCGCGGTGGTGCGCGACGGCGGGAACGCGGTCCTCGGGGCGCGCACGGAGGCCAACCTCGCCAAGAGCGCGGCCGAGATCGATCCGGACGGGGCGCACACGGCGCACCGGGCGACCGACATCACCGACGAGGCGCAGTGCGAAGCGCTGGCGGCGCTCGCGCGGGAGCGGTTCGGGCGGATCGACGCGGTCGTCCATGTGGCCGCCTGGGACAGCTACTTCGGCGGCCTGGAAGACGCGGACTTCACCACGTGGCAGTCGGTGATCGACGTGAACCTGCTGGGGTCGCTGCGCATGACACGGGCCTGTCTCCCGGCCCTCAAGGAGCGCGGGGGCTCGGTCGTCTTCATCGGGACACAGTCCTCGGTCGCCGCCCCCTCGCAGGTGCGGCAGGCAGCGTACGCGGCGTCGAAGGGAGCGCTGACCAGCGCGATGTACTCACTGGCCCGCGAGCTCGGCCCGCACCGCATCCGGGTCAACACCGTGCTGCCGGGCTGGATGTGGGGGCCGCCGGTGCAGGCGTTCGTCCAGTTCACGGCGCACACGGAGGACGTGCCGGAGGCGGACGTACTCAAGCGGCTGACGGAGCGGATGGCGCTGCCGGAGCTGGCCACGGACGGGGATGTGGCCAACGCGGCCGTGTTCCTCGCGTCGGACCTGGCGCGGGCGATCACCGGGCAGTCATTGCTGGTCAACGCCGGGGAGCTGATGCGATGACGTTCATGTAGATGAACGCAGGCCATCATGCCGAATACTTTTACCTCCCTTTGACCTTACACTCACTTGTCGTGTTCACGCGACAGCACCCACGATGAGCCCCGGGCCGAACCCTGGGAGGACGCACATGAACGGTCTCGACTGGGCCGTGCTCGTCGGCTACTTCGGCGTGATGGTGGCGATCGGCGTCTGGTCGCACAAGCGGGTGGACAACGTCAGCGACTTCTTCACCGCGGGCGGCAAGATGCCGTGGTGGCTGTCCGGGATCTCGCATCACATGTCCGGATACAGCGCGGTGATGTTCACCGGATACGCGGGCATCGCCTACACCTACGGCGTCACGTCCTTCGTCACCTGGTCCTTCCCCATCGCACTAGGCATCGCCATCGGCTCGAAGCTTTTCGCGCCGCGTATCAACCGGCTGCGTTCACGGCTGCATGTGGCCTCTCCGCTGGAGTACCTGAAGAGCCGTTACGACCTGAAGACCCAGCAGGCGCTGGCCTGGTCCGGCATGCTGCTGAAGATCGTGGACGTGGGCGCGAAGTGGGCGGCGATCGCGACCCTGTTGTCGGTCTTCACCGGAGTGTCGCTCAACCAGGGCATCCTCATCACCGGCGGCATCACCGCCGTCTACTGCACCATCGGCGGGCTGTGGGCGGACGCGCTCACCGAACTCGGCCAGTTCGTCATCCAGTTGCTGGCAGGCGTCGCGATGTTCGTCGCGGTCATCCTGAAGCTGAACGACAAGGGCATCGGCTTCCTCGGCGCCTGGGACGAGCCGGAGCTGCAGGGACACGGCGAGCCGCTGGTCGGCCCGTACGGCACGGTCTTCCTGCTCGCCTTCCTCTTCATCAAGCTCTTCGAGTACAACGGCGGCATGCTCAACCAGGCCCAGCGCTACATGGCCACGGCCACTCCGTACGAGGCCGAGCGCTCGGCACGGCTGTCGGCCCTGCTGTGGCTGGTCTGGCCGGTGGTGCTGTTCTTCCCGATGTGGATGTCGCCGCTGCTGGTCGAGTCCCAGAAGCCGGACGGATCCGACTCCTACGGCCTGATGACCGAACAGCTGCTCCCGCACGGCCTGTTGGGCCTGGTCATCGTCGGCTTCTTCTCACACACCATGGCCATGTGCTCCTCCGACGCCAACGCCATCGCGGCCGTGTTCACCCGGGACTGCGCGCCGGTGATCTGGCGCCGGGCGCGGACCTGGAGCGAGGGGCAGGGGCTGAAGGTCGCCCGGATCACCACCGTCGTCTTCCTCGGCCTGTCCATGGCGGCGGCGACGCAGGTCAACTCCCCCGCGTTCAAGGACATCATCACCGTCGTGATCAAGTGGGTGGCCGGCCTGATGGGCCCGATGGCGATCCCGATGATGCTGGGCCTGCTCCGCCCGTTCCGCCGCTCCGGCCCCACGGCCGCGCTCACCAGCTGGTCGATGGGCCTGCTCGCGTTCTGGCTGGTCAACTACCCGATCAGCTGGCAGATCGAGGGCGGCGTACCGCTCCAGTACCAGGTCTCCATCCCGCTCGCGGTCTCGCTGGTCCTGTACATCCTCATCGGCTTCCTCAAGCCGGAGGACACCCCGGAACGGCTCGCGATCGTGGAGCGCATCAATACGGACGGGGACGGGGCCGCGGCGGCCGCGGTGCCGGCGCCCGCCGGGGGCGTGGAGGACGCGGTGGGCACGCACGCGAAGGACTGACATCCCGCGCCGGTGTGGGCGCCTGCCGCGGCGAGCCCACACCGGCCAAGCAGGCCGGTGGGACGGTCGAGCTCAGGACTGGGGTACTGGCGGTGGTGTGGACGGGGCGTCGTCGTCCAGGTCGCCGCGCAGGGCGGCGAGGACGAAGGCCACCATGCAGGCCAGGAGGAGCAGCGCGAGCGGCCCCCAGATCGCCGGGATCGCCCACATCGGCCAGTCGTTGGCCGACTGCGCCCAGAGCGTCAGGATGGCCGCGCCCCCGATACCGACGGCGTGCCACCGCACCACGGTCGCCGCCTTCGCGTGCCGCCGGTTGCGCCGTGCGAAGAGCGGCCACAGCGATCCGACCAGGGCGGTCAGGCCGAACGCGGTACAGGCGAGCGCGCCGCCGAGGCGGTCCTCGGGCCACCCCACGGGCCCGGACGAGGTCTGCTGCCGTCGTCCGTCGGCGTCCCGGACCTCGACGACCTGACCGTGCCAGATCAGGCCCACGACCTTCTCGCCCGGTGCCATCTCCGACACCACCGGATCCGCCTGCCGGAACGTCACCTCCCACGGTTTACCGCTCGGCAGCAGCAACTCCGCCTCAGGTGACCCGTTCCTCCTACCGCGGTTCAATTCCGCCGCCCGAACGGTGAAGTCCTGCTCCCACCGGCACCCCGATGCCTTCACCGGGACGGAGGCGCACGTCGGCGCGGCACGGAACTCCCGCTCCCGCTCCATCGCTCCGCGGACCTCGAAGGCCATCACCACTCCCAGGACGAGAGCCGTGGCGGACAGCACCAGCCATATGACGGTCCGTACGACCTTGTTCCCCGCCGCCCCCACCGTTCCCCCTAAGCCCGTGGATATCTGGCCAGCCACCCCGGGGACGAGCCCCCCGGCCCGTGCAGGGCCGGCCCCTGGGTCATCTCCATCGCGAAGTCGTCGGCCAGTTCGAGGATCGTGGGGCGGCCCTCCAGTTCGGCCAGCCACGCCGGGGGCAGGGCGGTCTCGCCGTGCAGGGCGCCGAGCAGGCCGCCGGTGAGGGCGGCCGCGGCGGCGGAGGGGCCGTCGTGGTTCACGGCGAGGCAGAGCCCGTGCCGGACGTCCTCCCCCACCAGGGCGCAGTACACGGAGGCCGCGAGCAGTCCGTCAGCCGAGCCGTCGGCCGCGAGTTCCTCCACCCGCGCCGGGCTGGGCATGCCCTGCCGTACGGCACCCAGCGCATGCTGCAACGCGTCGGACACGGGCTCGTGCCCGGGCCGCAGGGCGAGCAGTGCGAGGGCCCGCTGTACGGCGCCGTCGAGGCTCTCCCCGCAGGCGAGGCCGTGCACGATCACCGCGTACGCGCCCGCCGACAGGTAGGCGACGGGGTGGCCGTGGGTCTGCGTCGCGCACTCCACGGCGAGCTGCACGACGAGCTGCGGCTCCCAGCCGACGAGCAGCCCGAAGGGCGCGGAACGGGCGACTGCCTCCGGCCCGAGCTCGGCGGCGTTCTTGGGCGACTCCAGCGTGCCCATGGCGTCGTCACCGAGGCCGAGGAGCAGGGCGCGCGTCGGGTCCCGGCGGGCGTACAGCCACTCCTCGCGGGCCAGCCAGCCGTCGTCCTTGCGGCGCTCGTCGGGTCCCCAGTCCCGCTGGGTGGCGGCCCAGCGCAGATACGCCCGGTGCAGGTCGGTCGGCGGATGCCAGGCGCCGGTGTCCCGTCTCACCTGGGCTCTTATCAGGCCGTCGACCGAGAAGAGGGTCAGCTGGGTGAGATGACTCACGGCGCCGCGCCGACCGTACCCGAACCCGAGATCGGCGAGGCCCTCGGCGCCGTACTGCTCCTGGATCTCCTCCAGCCCGAGCCCGTCGACGGGCGCCCCGAGGGCGTCTCCGACGGCCACACCGAGCAGCGTGCCGCGCACCCGGCTACGGAAGTCCTGCTGTTCGGTACGGCCCCAGACGGCGCCGGCTGTCGCACTCACCAAGACCTCCCCGGGACACCGTCCGACCGCACGACAGTTCGCCACTGTAATCGACCGGGGACGATCGGTTCAGGGTGCGGATCGGTATGCGAGGTGTGACCGAAGTGGTCCTGAGTGATCCCGGGTGGTTCCGAATGGTCCTGAGTGGTCAGCTGTCCCCCGGACCGGGGCCGGCCGCCCAGTCCGTCACAGTCCCGCCTCTGCCTCAGCGGTCTCTCGGATCGCGCGGATCTCGGCGATCGCCTCCGCCGGGTCTGCTCCCCCGCGTCCACGATTCGCTCCAGCTCACGCAGCCGCGCCGCGCGTTCCGGGTGCCGTTCGATCGCCACGAACACGGCCCAGGAGTGAACGAAGGTCGCAGCGGGGCGAGGCTCTGGGTCTGCTGGGCGTTCGTCGTGGCCTCGAAGAGGTGTTGTGTGGCCTGGATCCGGCTCGGCGCGATGCGCGCGACGGCAGCCCGCAGCGCGTCCGGAGTCAGCTCAGGCATGGGGGATCAGCGGTCTCTACGCCGCCACGCCGACCGGACGGCAGTCCCGGCATCGTCCCGGCCGTGAAGAGCGGAACGTACGCTCGCAGCCGTCGCAGGTCTGGAGTGGATCCGGGCGGACGGGGGTCGGGGGATGTGCCGGGGCCGGGAGAGGCGGCGGGAGGAGCGCTTCGAGGCGGTGGGCCAGGAATGCCGCCGGGTTCTTGATGGGGTCCGCGGGCAGGCCGTTCGTCAGGGCCCCCTGTACGACGGTGGACGGAACACCCCTCTCCAGCCAGGCGGAGACCGCCGGGGCCAGGCGCCGTACGTCCCGTTCGGCCAGCAAAGGTCATTCCGCTTAACGCGCCCGTACCGCCTCGCATGCCTCGGTGACCGCCGTCAGGCGGGGGGCGAGGTGGGTCCGGTGCGTGTGGGGGCTGTCCAGGAGGTCGGTGAGGATGGCGGCGACGTTCGCCAGTTCGTCCCAGCCCGGCTCCATGGCGAAGAAGTCGGCCAGTCCTTGGTCGGCCTCGGCCCAGTCGGCGAGTGCGCAGGCGATGAAGCAGCGTGCCTGGGCGCGTTCCGGCTCCCCCAGCTCATCGTCCTCGTCCAAGGACCGGGCCAGCTCCCGCCACAGAGGTTCCGCCGACCGCAGGCCCTCGGATCGGCCCATGGTCAAGGCCAGTTGGAAGGTACCGGCGAGGGGCTCCGTCTCGCGCAGCCGTTCGGCGATTCGTCGTGCCTCCGACCAGTTTCCGCTGTGACGGTGCAGCTCGATGCGTAGATCGTCCAGGTCGGCTCCGTCGGGTGACCCAGCTCCTTCCGCGTCGGCCAGACGGGCGGACGCCTCCTCCCAACGGCCGCACAGCATCAGCACCTCGATGGCGGCGCGGCGCGCCCACTCCGTCTCCGACTCCAGCGCGACGCACCGGTCCAGGTCGGCGAGAGCCTGCTCGCTCCGCCCGATCGCCAGACAGACTCGCGCCCGCTGGCCGTAGGCCCATCCGTAGTCCTGGTCCAACGCCGTCGCGCGATCCAGATTGCGGAGGGCCTCCTCGTAGTTCTTCAGGGCGCGGTGGGTCGCCCCGAGGGAAGCCCATGCGTAGTCGTAGTCCGGATCCTGTTCCAGAGCCCGGTGGAATGCGGCGAGCGCCTCGTCGTAGCGGTCGGCGAGCCGGTAGGCCTCGCCCAACTCACCGGCGGCCCAACCGCCTTCCGTCTGCACCTCGTCGGCTCGCCGAAGATCCTCGAACCTGCCTTCCTGGTCGTCCAGTCCGCCCCTCACCCGGGCCCGCATCACCAACGCCCAGGTGTAGTCGGGGGTCAGCTCGATGGCACGGTCGAGATCGGCCAGAGCCTCCTCGTGGCGGCCCAGCTCAAGCTGGGCGCAGCCCCGGCTCGCGAGCGCCGAGCTGTAGTCGGGCTTGAGGGCGATCGCTCGGCCGAGCTCGGTGACGGCCTCCTCGAACCTGCCCGTGAGCCGGTAGGCGTCACCGCGTTCCGATGCCACCCAGGAAGAGTCGGGCGCGATACGGACCGCGCGGTCGAAGTCCGCGAACGCCGTGTCCCACTCTCCCGTCATCCGGCGCAGGCGGGCCCGGCGCACAAGCGGCCACACATGGTTCTCGTCGAGGCTCAGCGCCTGATCGAAGTCGGCGAGTGCCTCGTCGTACTGCCCGAGCGCCTGTCGGCACAGGCCTCGGGCGGTCAGGAACGCGGGATCGGTCGGGTCGAGGGCGATGGCCCGGTCGAAGCCGGCGATGGCTTCCTCGAAACGGCCCGCCATCCGGCAGGTCTGCGCCCGCTCGGCGGTGATCCACTCATCGTCGGGGGTCAGCGCGTCCGCACGGTCGAAAGCGGCCAGTGCCGCCGCGAAGTCACCGAGAGCTCGGTGAGTGAGACCGCGGCCGGCGTGGGCCGGGGTCAGCTCCGGATCGAGCTCGATGGCCCGGTCGGAATCGGCCAGGGACAGTTCGTACTTTCCCTCGTGGCGCAGTTCCCTCGCCCGGAACGTGTACGCGGCCGCCCGCCCGCGCGCGTCCAGCCCGGGACGGGACAGGACCAGGTCCGCGAGCCTGGTCAACGCGGTCGCGTCGTCCGCGAGGGCCTCGCGCAGCAGCCGGCCCCACTCGCGCAGGGCCGGGTCGTCCGTCGCCTCGCCCGCCTCCGCCAGCATCCGGGCCCAGCGGCGGGCGGCCACCTCGTCGGTGCCGCAGACCCACACCAGGTCCCGCAGCGCCTCGGCGAGCGCCGCACGCGGGCGGGCGCACAGCGCGTGGTACGTCTCCTCCAACCGCAGCTCGCGCCACGGCTCGTCCGCCCATTCCAGATAGGCGCCCAGGCCGCTCGCCGCCTCCTCGCGCCAGCGCCCGAAGACACCCGCGAGCCTCTCGTGGCGCTCGGTCCAGCTTCGGGGAGACCGCCGCCGCTGCAACCGGAGCATCGGCTCACGCACCAGGTCGTGATAGCGCGGCCGGTCCCCGCGGTCGTCCACGAACGACAGGGCGCGCAGCCAGCCGAAGAGCGGGTCGACGTCCTCGTCCGGGCATTCCACGGCCGCCCGGAAGACGTCCACGTCGAGGCGCCGGGGCAGTGCGCACGCGAGGGCCACTGCCCTGCGTACGGGATCCTGCTCCCACTTCAGGAAGCGTTCGACGGCCGTGGCGCTGGGGTCGCCCACGTCGTCCGGGCCGGTGGGCCGCTGGTCAGCCAGGGTCGAGACCAGTACCGGCAGTCCACCGGTGAGGCGGAGCACCTCCTCCACCACCGGCTCGGCCACGACTCCCTTGTCCGCGAGCAGTCCGCGTGTCTCGGTCTCCGTGAACGGGCCGAGCGGCACGTCGGTCATGAAGTCGGCGAAGCCGCCCCAGCGGGCGGTGTCGAAGGGGTGCTGGCCTGCGGTGACCACGACGACCGTGGCGGGCAGCGTGCCGTGGCGGTCCGTGGTCATCACCTCGTGCAGCCAGCCGTCCAGGAACGGGCCGGTGCGTTCGTACGTGTCGAAGAACAGGACGATCCAGGGCGCCGCCGTTGCCGCGTCGGACAGCTCGGTGAGCAGCACCGGTGTGAGCACGCGCTCCGGGGACAGCACCAGCTGCACGTCGTCCTCGTTTCGGAAGCGGGAGCTGAGCCCCGCGCGCAGCCGGTCGGCGCCCTGCGCGAGGTGGGCCGCGTCGAGGGCCCCGGCGAAGGCACCGATCCCCGGCACCATGCCCAGCCCCACCAGCCCGGCCCGCATCACCGCCGTACTGCCGGCCGACGGCGCCTGCGGCTCCGGGTCCAGCGCGGCGACGGCGGCCTCCGCCTCATGCCGTCGTTCCCGATGGGCGGCGAGCAGCCGCTCAAGTTCCTTGAACTTGTGTCCCTGCGCGGCAAGTTGACGGCTGATCGCCGCCATCGCCTCCGGCACGCTGCCGACGGTCTCGTCGACGTACGCCGTGTGCGCCCCCTTCTCGCGGGCGACCTGCTCCAACTCCCGTACCAGGAAGGTCTTGCCGACGCCCGCATTGCCGTGCACATGGAAGAGGAAGCGATGTCGCTCGTCCTCCGGCTGCAGGTCGAGGTTCTCCCGGAACGCGGCCCGCTCGGCCCCCCGCCCCACGAACCCGGCCCGTCTGCGCTGCCGGATCAGCTCCTGCATCGACGGCCGCGCCTGCGCCATTCAGGGTCCCCTCTCTCCGCCGACCGGCCTCCCTCATTCTGGCTCAACTCCGGTGTGCAGACTTCCGACGGAACTGGCTCAATGCGTTCCGCACACAGCACCCGCACAGGGAAGATGACCATCATGTCAACCACACCCCCACGCACCCCCCTCCACCTCGCGGCCACCCTGCTCACCGCGACCGTCGCCCTGTACATCGCCCTCGTCGCCTTCGGGAACATCACCGACTTCGGGACGAACCAGCAGTTCGTACACCACGTCCTGGCGATGGACACCACGTTCAAGGACGACGACCTGATGTGGAGAGCCGTCACCAGCAAGGGACTTCAGGACGCGGCCTACGTCGCGATCATCGTCTGGGAGACGGTCGCCGCCCTCGTGCTCATATACGGCACCTGGCTCTGGTTCCGTCGCGACGACGCCCGTGCCCGTCGCTTCTCGACGTACGGTCTGCTGATGCTCATGCTGCTGTTCGGCGCCGGGTTCATCGCGATCGGCGGTGAGTGGTTCTCGATGTGGCAGTCCGGGGACTGGAACGGGCTGGACGCGGCGACGCGGGTGTTCCTGTTCAGCGGGCTCGTGCTGCTCGTCATCCATCTGCCGTTCGGACAGGGGCGCCAGCAGACCGACGCCGCCTGACGCGCATCCCTGACCCCTTTCAGTGACGCAGGGCCCATTTCTGGACCGACTCCAGGGGCCCTGCCGAGAAACGCCGCAGCCACAGCGTGGAGCCCACCATCAGCACCGCGCAGACCGTGACCCACAGCCCCACGACCCACCAGGGGCGCGCGCCGTCGAGCCGTTCCGCCAGGCCCAGCCCGATGCCGTACGACACCAGCACGCACAGCACGTTCTGGAGGACGTAGCCGGACAGGGCGGTGCGGCCGACGGAGGTCAGGCCCGTCAGCAGCGGGCCCGGCCGCCGCACCCGGTCCACCACCGCGCCGATCAGGCCGATGTACCCGAGCGCCAGCAGCGGGGCGGTGCCGTAGCGGGCCAGGAGGAAGAGGTCCGGGCCGGCCAGTACCGCCGCGAGGTTGAGCGGCAGGCCGAGGCCCAGGCCCCACGCCAGCAGACGGGACCGGATCCGGCGGGCCTGCTCGTCCGCGCCGAACGCGCCCGCCCGGAACAGCCGGACGCCCAGCAGGAACAGGAAGACCAGGAGGAAGAAGGTCAGCACCGGCTCCATGCGCAGCGCGATCGCGTTCTCCAGGCGGAAGGAGATCTGGTCCAGGTAGCTGCCGTGCGCGTACAGGTCCACGACTTCGCGGGAGACGGTGCCGCCGCCGTCGCTGCCGTCACCGGTGCCGGCTATCGCGACGGTCAGCAGACCCATCAACGTCAGATGCAGGCCCGCCGCCCACCACATCACCCGCCGCTGGGCCCGTTCCGAGCGGGTCAGCAGCCAGGCGACGAGGAGTGCGGTGACCGCGTACCCCATCAGTACGTCCCAGGCGAAGACCAGCACGAAGTGCACCGTGCCCTCGCCGAACAGGAACAGCGCACGCCACCGGTAGCGCCCCGGCCACGGCTGCCCGCGCCGCTCCGCCGACGCGTACTGGATGGCCAGCCCGACCCCGAACAGGATCGTCAGCAGCGACAGGAACTTGCCGTTCGCCAGCACGCTGAACGTGCCTTCCACGACCCCCGTGTGCGTCCCCGCCTGCTGGGCTCCCCACTCCGCGCCCGGCCCCGTGAAGATCCATACGTTCGTCATGAGCGTGCCCAGGATGGCCGCCCCGCGCAGCACGTCGAGGAGGGGAAGCCGTCGTCCGGTGGGGGCGGCCTGCGGTGTCCGTGTCGCTCGCGCGTCCGTGTGCGTCATGCATTCATCGTCACGGCGGTACCGGACGCAATCGTCATGAGCGAAGGCGAACCCGGCCTACATCGAAGGATGCAGTTCACCCCCGGTGGCTCCTACTTGACCACGACCACCGGCGTACCCGACTCCCCGAACGCCCACAGTGCCGCCCCGTCGGCCGCGTGCATCCGGACCCCGCCGGTCTGCTTGCCCCCGGCGGGCGGGGGCGAGGAGCCGTCCACGGCGTTGGAGAAGGCGATGGAGAGGCCGGACTTCGCGGCGAAGTAGACGATGTTCTCGATCTTGACGCCGTCCGAACCGGTGGTCGACTCGTTGCGCGAGGACACCGTGTAGCTGCCGAGGTCCGGGTCCACGGTGCCCGGCCAGACGGCGAAGGTGCGGCGCGCCGCGTCGCTCGCGTCGACCAGCCACACCCGCTTCTGCCCGAGGGAGTACACGATCCGGCGTCCCGTGCCCGAGCCGTCCGGCACGGTGGCGGGCGACGCGGACTTCGACGGGGCGGGGCTCGCGCCCGGGGACGCCGACGCGCTCGGCCGGGCCGCCGCGGCCGTCGGGTGCGGCCCCTTGTCGGCCTGCACGGCGAGGACGGCGACGGCGGCTATCGCTCCCACCGTCAGACCGGTCACCCAGACCTTGGGAGCAGGCACGGCACGCATCTCCTCGGTGACGAAAGCTACGGAAGGCTATGGAGGGCTATGGAGGGCTGTGGAAAGCCACGGGTGGCTACGGATGGCTACGGAACCCCTTCGACGGGGGTCGGATCATCGTACCGACCCCCGCGAGGCCGTCCTCCTCAGTCCAGCACCGGCAGCAGCTCCGGCAGATGTCCGTCCGAGGCCGTCGCCGCCCGCTGTCGTTCCTCCGGTACCTCGCCGTACAGGGTCGTGCGGGGCTTCGCCGGGCGCCCGGCCGCCTCGGCGACGGCCACCAGGTCGCGTACCGACTTGTAGGAGCCGTACGACGAACCCGCCATCCGCGAGATCGTCTCCTCCATCAGCGTGCCGCCCAGGTCGTTCGCCCCCGAGCGGAGCATCTCCGCCGCGCCCTCGGCGCCCAGCTTCACCCAGCTGGTCTGGATGTTGGGGATGTGCGGGTGGAGGAGGAGACGGGCCATCGCCGTCACCGCCCTGTTGTCGCGGGTCGTCGGGCCGGGGCGGGCGATGCCCGCGAGGTAGACGGGCGCGTTGGTGTGGATGAACGGCAGGGTGACGAACTCGGTGAAGCCGCCGGTGCGTTGCTGGATGCCGGCCAGGGTGCGCAGGTGGCCGAGCCAGTGGCGGGGCTGGTCGACATGGCCGTACATCATCGTCGACGAGGACCGGATGCCGAGTTCGTGGGCCGTCGTGATCACCTCGATCCACGTCGCCGTCGGCAGCTTGCCCTTGGTCAGGACCCAGCGGACCTCGTCGTCGAGGATCTCGGCGGCGGTGCCGGGGATGGAGTCCAGGCCCGCCTCCTTCGCCGCCGTCAGCCACTCGCGGATGGACAGGCCGGTGCGGGTGGCGCCGTTCACCACCTCCATGGGTGAGAAGGCGTGGACGTGCATGCCCGGCACCCGCGTCTTGACCGCCCGTGCGATGTCGAAGTACGCCGTCCCGGGCAGGTCCGGGTGGATGCCGCCCTGCATGCAGACCTCCACCGCGCCCACCTCCCAGGCCTGTTGGGCGCGGTCGGCGACCTGGTCCAGGGAGAGGGTGTAGGCGTCGGCGTCCGTGCGGCGCTGGGCGAAGGCGCAGAAGCGGCAGCCCGTGTAGCAGACGTTGGTGAAGTTGATGTTGCGGGTGACGATGTACGTCACGTCGTCGCCGACCGCCGATTTACGGACGTCGTCGGCGACCCGGGTGAGCGCGTCCAGCGCCGGGCCGTCCGCGTGCAGCAGCGCCAGTGCCTCGTCGTCGGTCAGCCGGGTCGGGTCGTCGGCCGCGACCCGCAGGGCCTGGCGGACGTCGGTGTCGATGCGCTCGGGCGCCATGCCGGGGGCGGCGGCCTCGCGCAGGGCGCCCCAGTCGCCGTACACCTCGTCGAAGTCGTCGCGGCGGTCGGACGTACGGCCCTCGGTGTCGATGGTGGTGTGGAGGTCGGTGCGGCCGGATGCGACGAAGGCCTCCTCCGGCTCCTGCCACGGACGCCCTTCCGGAAGGACGTCCACACGCGCGAGGCCCGTCTCCGGGTCGGCGAGCGCCCCCACGTGCGGACGCAGCCGCGGGTCCAGCCAGGGCTCGCCGCGCTGCACGAACTCCGGGTACACACAGAGGCGTTCACGCAGCTCGAACCCGGCCGCCGCCGACCGCTCGGTGAGCTCCTCGATCTGCGGCCAGGGGCGCTCGGGGTTCACATGGTCGATGGTCAGCGGGGAGACGCCGCCCCAGTCGTCGATGCCGGCCGTGATCAGCCGCTCGTACTCGCTGTCGACCAGGTTCGGCGGGGCCTGGATGTTGGCGGCGGGGCCGAGGATGTGCCGGGCGACGGCGACCGTGGCGACGAGTTCGTCCAGTTCCGCGTCCGGCATGCCGCGCATCGCGGTGTCCGGCTTGGCGCGGAAGTTCTGGATGATCAGTTCCTGGATGCTGTGGTACGACCGTGCCACGCGGCGGAGTGCGAAGAGGGACTCGGCCCGCTCCTCGTACGTCTCGCCGATCCCGATCAGGATCCCGGACGTGAAGGGGACGGAGGACCGGCCCGCGTCCTCCAGGACGCGCAGGCGGACGGCGGGTTCCTTGTCGGGGGAGCCGTGGTGCGGGCCGCCGGGCTCGGACCACAGGCGGGTCGCGGTCGTCTCCAGCATCATGCCCATCGACGGGGCCACGGGCTTGAGGCGCTGGAAGTCGGTCCAGGTCATGACGCCCGGGTTGAGGTGGGGCAGCAGACCCGTCTCCTCCAGGATGCGGATGGAGATGGCGCGGACGTAGGCGATGGTGTCGTCGTAGCCGTGCGCGTCGAGCCACTCCCGCGCCTCGGGCCAGCGGTCCTCCGGCTTGTCGCCGAGGGTGATGAGGGCTTCCTTGCAGCCGAGGGCCGCGCCCTTGCGGGCGATGTCGAGGACCTCGTCCGGGGACATGAACATCCCGTGCCCGGCGCGGCGCAGCTTGCCGGGCACGGTGACGAAGGTGCAGTAGTGGCACTTGTCCCGGCACAGCCGGGTGAGGGGGATGAACACGCTCTTCGAGTAGGTGATGACGCCGGGCCGGCCCGCGGCTTCGAGGCCCGCGTCGCGCACCCGGCCGGCGGACGCGGCGAGGTCGTCGAGTGCCTCGCCGCGGGCCTGGAGCAGTACGGCCGCCTCGGAGACGTCGAGCGCGACGCCGTCCCGGGCGCGTTTGAGGGCGCGACGCATGGAGTTCTCGGTCGGGCCAGGTGTCGAGCCGGTTCCGGAGGTCGCGGAAGTCGTCATCCTTCGAGCATACGAGCGAGCTGATCAGTGCAATTGGGCGCCGCCCGATTCAGGCGACCTGGGCCGGAGCGCTGTGGTTGACGTCGGCGCTCACCGGCGGCCCCGGGCCGCGGGCGCCGGGGCGAATTCGTCCGGCAGCCGGGGAGGGGTGCCCTGGGTCCACACCACCCGCAGTGCCGAGGCGGCGATCCGCCAGCCGTCGGCCGTCCTGACCAGTTCGGCGTCGGCATGGCCTGCGGAGATGAAGACACTGCCCGAGCCGTCCGCCAGGACGTGGGTGCTCAACTGGGCGCCACGGGCGGTGGCCCGGGGACCGTCGAGCTCGATGACGGCGTTGGTGCCCATATGCACGGTCCGGTCGAACAGCGCCATCCCCTGCTGGATACGGGCCAGCAGGGCATCGCGGCCGTGGACGGTGCCGATGGGCATCTCCACGGTGACGTCCTCGGTGTGAAACGCGCGAGCCCACTCCTCATCGAAGACACCGTCGTCCAGGGACCGCAGATAGCGGTCCATCAGATCGGTGATCTCGGCGCGGTCGGTCAGGGCCCGCAGCTGTCGCTGCATCTCTTGGATCTCTTCGGTGTCCATGACGGAAGCCTCCTTCCTCAAGCACGCTTGAGGTCAAGAAGCACGCTTGAGGTCAGGGCGCCGTCCGCTCCTCACAAGAACTGCGCGTACTCGTCCAACGCCCCCAGAACCTCCGCCTCGCCCCCCGGAGGCAACTGCACCACGACCTCCTCGATCCCCAACTCCGCGTAGTGCGCGAGCTTGCCGGGGCTGGGATACACGGCGTACGGCACGACCTGGAGGGACTCCGGGTCGCGTCCGGCGTCGGCCCAGACGGTCCGCAGCCGGGGGAGGGTTTCGGACAGCCCTCGGCCGCCGATCGGCAGCCACCCGTCGGCGTACTCGCAGATGTGCGCGAACAGCTTCGGCCCGGCGGCCCCGCCGATGAGCGTACGAGGGCCGTTGACCCTCGGCCCACGCGGCTTCTGTACGGGCTTGGGGTACGCGAAACTGGGCCGGACCGACCCGAACTCCCCCTCGTACGCGGTCGGTTCCTCCGCCCACAGGGCCCGCATCAGGGCCATGCGGTCCCGGACGAGTTCGCGCCGTGTGCGCCACTCGACGCCGTGATCGGCGGCCTCCTCCACGTTCCAGCCGAAGCCGAGGCCGAGGGTGAAGCGCCCGCCGGACAGGTGGTCCAGGGTCGCGATCTGCTTGGCCAGGTCGATCGGGTCGTGCTGGGCGACCAGCGTGATGCCGGTGCCGAGCCCCAGCCGTTCGGTGACGGCGGCGGCCTGGCCGAGGGCGACGAAGGGGTCGAGGGTACGGCCGTACTCGGGCGGCAGTTCGCCACCGGCCGGGTACGGCGTGGTCCGCTCGACGGGGATGTGGGTGTGCTCGGGCAGATACAGCCCGGCGAACCCGCGCTGCTCCAGCTCACGGGCGAGCCGGATCGGGGTGATGGTCTCGTCAGTGAGGAAGATCGTGACGGAGATGCGCATGTCTGCATCTGTACCGCCTGGACGCCACGATGTCGATACCGACTGGTCGGCACAGATTGCTCGCGGAGGGCCGTGGAGGACCGTGAAGGACCGCCGGGCGTACGACAGCTGCCGATTGGCTGCCGATTCCCTTCCCTTGCCCGGGAGTTCACGGCTCAATACCAGAGTTGCACGCACCACCACTGCACCACCCACGCCATGTCACTCACGACGCCCTGGGGAGCAGCAGCATGTGCGAGGACAATCACACGGACCACGCGGGCCTGGGCAGACGCGCACTGTTCGTGACGGGAGCCGCCGCCGCGCTTACGTTGGGAAGCGTGACCTTCGCTCAAGGCGCCGACGACACCCAGGACGCGGAGACCCGCACGGTGCGGGGCACACTGCCGCCCGGGTCCCCCGACTTCGTGTATCTGCCGGTCGAAGTACCGTCCGGCGTAAGGGAGATCAAGGTCTCCTACACCTACGACAAGCCCTCCGTCCCGGCCGGCACCCCGGGCAACGCCCTCGACATCGGCATCTTCGACCAGCACGGCACCGAGCTCGGCGGCCGTGGCTTCCGGGGCTGGTCGGGCGGGGCGCGCACGGAGTTCTTCATCCGGGCGGACGAGGCGACGCCGGGGTACCTCCCGGGCCCGGTCCGGGAGGGCACCTGGCACATCGCGCTGGGCCCCTACACGGTGGCGCCGCAGGGACTGCCGTACGAGATCACGATCACGCTGACGTACGGGGAGCCCGGCGAGGCCGTGGAGCCGACGTACCCGCCGGAGCGGGCCAAGGGGCGGGGCCGCGCCTGGTACCGCGGCGACTGCCACCTCCATTCCTGGTACTCCGACGGCCGCCGCACCCCCGCCGAGATCGCGGCCCTCGCCCGGGAGGCCGGCCTGGACTTCATCAACAGCTCCGAGCACAACACGCACTCGGCGCACGCGCACTGGGCCGACGTGGCCGGCGACGACCTGCTGGTGATGCTGGGCGAGGAGATCACGACCCGCAACGGCCACGTCGTGGCCCTCGGCATCGAGCCGGGGACGTTCATCGACTGGCGCTACCGGGCCCGCGACAACCGCTTCGGTCGCTTCGCCCGCCAGATCCGCCGCGCGGGCGGCCTCGTCGTCCCGGCCCATCCGCACGCCACCTGCGTCGGCTGCAACTGGAAGTTCGGCTTCAACGAGGCGGACGCGGTCGAGGTCTGGAACGGCCCGTGGACGCCGGACGACGAGGTGGCCCTCGCCGACTGGGACAGCATGCTGGTCGCGTCGGTCCGCGAGAACGGCCGCGGCTGGATCCCGGCGATGGGCAACAGCGACGCCCACCGCAGCCCCGACCCGGTCGGCTCCCCCCAGACGGTGGTGCTCGCCGACGCCCTCACCCGCGAGGCCGTCCAGGAGGGCATCCGCGCGGGCCGTTCCTACATCGCCGAATCCAAGAACGTGTCGCTGTCGTTCACGGCATCCGGCGCCCGCGGCGAACAGGCCGGCATCGGCGAACGCCTGAAGGTCGACCGCGACACCCCGGTGACAGTCCGCCTGAAGGCCTCGGGCGCCCCCCGCTGCACGGTCCGCTTCGTGACGGACCAGGGCGTCCTGCTGACGAGCGCCCCGCTCCCGGTGTCCGGCTCCGGCGTCGTGGAGTGGCACACGACGCCTTCCTACGCGGCCTACGTACGCGCGGAACTACGGCACGAGACGGCGTTGGGCCCGCTGCCGGGCGCATTGGCGGCGTTCACGAACCCGATCTTCCTGGGACAAGGGTGAGGGTCAGGCGGGTCACAGCTCGTCGCTGAGGTCCCCACGCCGCACGGAGTACATCGTCTGCGGGGCGTCCCACTCGATGAAGTTCCTGATCGGGCGCATGCCGATCGCTTCGAGCAGGTGCCGTGAACGGCTGTTGGCCTCCTGGGTGACCGCGATGACGGAGGGATCGTCCGAGGGGATGTGGCCGAGGGCCCAGCCGACCGCGGCCGTCACGGCCTCACGGGCGTATCCCTGGCCCCAGTGTTCCGGCAGGAAGGAGTAGGAGACCTCGCGTCGGCCGTCGAACCGGGACTTCGGATCGATCGACACGGAGCCGAGTACGGCTGTCGCTTGCCGGGAGACCACGGTGAAGAGATGAGGGCGGCCCGCGAAGTTCTGCTGGTAGGCGGCCAGTTGGTCTTCCGCGACAGGCCCTCCCAGGAAGCGGCGGACATCGGCGTCGGTCCACAGCCGGGTGAAGGCGGACGCGTCGGCGGGTTCGGCGGGCCGCAGGGTCAGCCTGGCGGTCCGGAGGACGCACGGCCAAGGCTCACCGGTGGAAAGCGAGGTCATGAGCATGATCGTGACATGGGGCCTTCATTCCCCCAGCTCCGCCACCACCGCCGCATGGTCGGAGGGCCAGATGCCGTCGACCGGGCCGTCGCCCGCGCGCCGGACGGCACGTACGTGGCCCAGTCCTCCCGTGCCGGGTGGCCCCACGTGGATGTAGTCGATCCGCACGCTGGGCTCCAGCCCGGCCGCGACGTACGGGTTCTCGCGGTCCCAGGTGGCCGAGGGGGCGGACGGGCCGGCGTACTGCCAGGCGTCGAAGAAGACCTGGCCGGGCACGACCGGGGCGGTGCGGTAGCCGCCGAAGAGGCGGATCTCGTCGGAGTCGGGCCAGGCGTTGAAGTCGCCGGTGACGATCGTCGGGAAGGGCGTGTCGCCCCGGTTCTCGGCGATGAACTCGGCGAGTGCGGTGACCTGGCGGCAGCGTACGGCCGAGGCGTGCAGGGCGGAGGTGAGGTGGGTGGTGAAGAACGGGATGTCGTAGGCGGGGGTGGCCAGGCGGGTGAAGAGGGCCAGGCGGCCGTCGTCGACGTCGGAGGGGGCGGGGAGGCGCAGGGTGCGCTGGGCGGCGATCGGCCAGCGGCTCAGTACGGCGTTCCCGATGTCGGCCGTGGAGTCACCGATGCGGCGGCGCCAGCGCTCGGGGGCGGGCGAAGGGGCCCAGGTCCAGTGCATGCCGAGCTCGGCGGCCAGCCACTCGGCCTGGTTCTCACCGTCGGCGGCCCACACCTCCTGCAGGCCCACGACGTCGGGGCGCAGGTCGCGCAGCTCGGCCAGGATGGCCTTCTGCCGGGCCTCCCAGGGCCCGAAGCGCCACCACAGGTTCCAGGTCATGACCCGCATCCGCAGCCACCCGCTCTCGTCCTGCCGCGTGGGGGACCATTGAAGCAACAGTTCGACCGTCGCGCCCCGACACCCCGCAGGAGACAGGAGACCCACCGGCATGTCCCGCCTCGCCGAGCTCAGGTTCCGCGCCACCACCGGCTTCCAGCGCCATGTAGGCAATCCGGTACTGCGCCGCCTGCCCTTCCAGACGGTCCTGGAGACCACCGGCCGTGTCTCCGGGCAGCCCCGGCAAACCCCGGTGGGCGGTCGCCGGGTCGGTGACGTGTTCTGGCTGGTCTCGGAGTTCGGTGACAAGTCGCAGTACGTCCGCAACATCAAGGCCGATCCGCGGGTGCGGGTACGGATCAACGGGCGCTGGCACACCGGCGCGGCCCACCTGCTGCCGGACGACGACCCGGTCGCCCGGCTGCGCAGCCTGCCCCGGCTCAACAGCACCGGGGTCAGGGCACTCGGCACCAACCTGCTGACGATCCGCGTGGACCTCACCGGCTGACGCGTACGGCGCAGGTCAGGCCGCCTGCGCACGCTCGCACAGCTCCGTCACCAGCCGCACGACGTCCTCCGGCGCCCGCAGCGTCGGAAAGTGGTCGCAGTCCGGGTGCCGGACCAGCCGGCAGCCGGGGATCCTGGCGGCCATCACCTCGTTGCAGCGGATCACCTCGGGCTGGTCCTTCTCGCCGAGGAGCAGCGTGCAGGGGAGGTCGAGCTCGCCCAGCCGGTCGAAGGCGGGGGCGCCCTCGGTCTCGTGGCCGTATGTCGTGAACCAGGCCGGAATCGCCGCCCGCAGCAGCGTCTCGGCCTCGGTGTCGGGGTCGGGGCCCGCCCCACCCCAGATCCGCAGCGCGAGCTCGACCAGGCCGTCCGTGTCACCGGCCGTGGCCAGCCGGCCGATCTCCTCGGTGATCTCCGGCACCTCCAGGCCGTCGTAGCCGTTGACGCCCGGCACCACCAGGCCCAGAGCCGCCACCCGGCCGGGGTCGCTGAGCGCCAGGTCGATGGCCGTCCTGCCGCCCATGCTGGAGCCGACCAGGACCACCCGGGGCAGCTCGAAGTGGTCCAGGACGCTCCTGAGGTCCTCGGCCTGGGTGTACGAGACGGTGGGCGCGGGCGAACGCCCGAAGCCGCGGGCGTCGTAGGAGATCACCCGGTGGCCGCCGGACGTCAGGCCCGGCCGTACGGGGTCCCAGAGACGGGAGTCCGCGACCCCCGAGTGCAGCAGCACCACGGGCGGCCCCGCCGCCCCGTCGTCGGCCCCCGTGTCGTCGGCCCAGACCTCGCCGCCCTTGACCTGCACCATGTGTCCCATACGGGAGACTCTGCCCGTCCCCTCCTCCCACCGACAGGCACCGGCCGGTCAATCCCCGCGCCTCACCCCGGCCACACGATCGCCTGCACCTCGCTGTACGCGTGCAGGGCATACGACCCCACGTCCCGCCCCACCCCGCTCTTCTTGAAGCCCCCGAACGGCGCCTCCATGTTGCGCCCGACGGTGTTGACCCCGACTCCCCCCGCCCGCAGCCGCCGCGCGACCCGGAAGGCGCGGGCGACGTCGCCGGACCAGACGTAGTCGATGAGGCCGTAGTCGGTGTCGTTGGCGAGGGCGATGCCCTCTTCCTCCTCGTCGAAGGGGATGACGCAGACGACCGGTCCGAAGATCTCCTCCCGGGCGACCCGCATGTCGGCCGCGCAGTCCGCGAGGAGGGTCGGGGCGACGTAGAAGCCCTTCTCGTACGGCGGCCGTTCACCGCCCGCCACCACCACCGCGCCCTCCTTGCGGCCCGTCTCCACGTACGACTCCACCCGGTCCCGGTGCTCCGCCGAGATCACCGGCCCGACGACGGTGGCCGCCTCGCGCGGATCCCCGACCGTCAACCGGCCCGCGTACGCCGCCAGTTGCTCGACCATCCGCCCGTACACGCCCCGCTGGGCCAGCACCCGCGTCGGCGCCGTGCAGATCTGCCCGCTGTAGAAGGAGAACGTGGTCCCGATCCCGGCCACGGCCGACCCGATGTCCGCGTCGTCGAAGACGACCGCCGCGCCCTTCCCGCCGAGCTCCATCAGCTGGCGTTTCATGTCCCGCCCGCACACCTCGGCGATGCGCTGCCCGACGGCCGTGGAGCCGGTGAAGCTCACCATGTCGACGTCGGGGGAGTCCACGGCCGCCTCCCCCACCTCCACGGCCCGCCCGGAGACCACGTTGACCACGCCCGCGGGCACCCCTGCCGCTTCCAGCGCCTCCGCCATCCGGTAGACGGACAGCGGGTCCTGCGGCGCCGGTTTCACCACCACCGTGTTGCCCATGGCCAGCGCGGGGGCGATCTTGCCCGCCGGGTTGGCCCAGGGGTTGTTGTACGACGTTATGCAGGTGACGACCCCGACGGGCTGGCGCACGGCCAGCGCGCCCATCACGCCCGCCTTCCCCATCGGCCCGGCCTCGTTGATCTGCGGCGGAATCGCCCACTCGGCGGGCTCCACGCGCGCGTACCGCCGGAAACGGGCCGCCCCGACGCCCACCTGCAGACCCCGGGCCGTCCCCGTGGTCGCGCCGGTCTCGGCCTGGGCCAGTTCGGCGTACGGCACGAAACGCTCGCCGATGATCTCCGCCGTACGTGCCAGCACCGCCGCCCGCTCCTCCGGCGCCGTACGCGACCACGGCCCGAAGGCCTCGCGGGCCGCGGCGCAGGCCGCGTGCACCTGATCCCGCGAGGCCTCCGGAGCCCACCCGACGGTCTCCTCGCTCGCCGGGTCGACGACGGCGTAGTACCCGCCGTCCGGCTCCACCCACGCCCCCCCGACGAACAACCGCTGCCGGTCAGACGTATAAGGGCCCCCGGCGCTCACCGTGTGGCCACCGTCCTGGTGTCCCGCCCCGAACGCAGCACCCGCCCCGGTACGGCCCCGGTCACCACGTCGTCCCGGATCGCCTCGACCCCGTTGACCCAGACCGCCCGCACCCCGATCGCCCTGGAGTCCAGCCGGGGGCTGTCGCCCGGCAGGTCGTGCACCAGGGTGGCCGTACCGGCGTCGATCCGCTCCGGGTCGAAGAGCACCAGGTCCGCATGGAAGCCCTCCTGGATCCGGCCGCGGTCCCGGAGCCCGAACAACCGCGCGGGATCGTCCGTCAGCATCTTCACCGCCTGCTCCAGGCTCGCCAGCTTCCGCCCCCGCAGACAGTCCCCGAGGAACCGGGTGGTGTACGGCGCCCCGCACATCCGGTCCAGATGCGCTCCGGCGTCCGAGCCGCCCAGCATGACGTCCTCGTGCTGCCAGGCCTCGGCACGCATGGCCCAGGAGGCGGGGTCGTTGTCGGTGGGCATGGGCCAAAGAACCGTACGGAGATCGTCGTTGGCGCAGATCTCGACCATGCACTGGAAGGGTTCCAGGCCCCGCTCCGCCGCGATGTCCTCGACCACCCGCCCGCTCAGCCCACGGTTCGCCTCGCTGTAGGTGTCCCCGATGACGTACCGCCCGAAGTTCGTCAGCCGCCGGAAGACACCGGCCTCCTTGGACTCCGCCCGCCGCAGCAGCTCGGCCCGCACCTCGGGATCCCGCAGTTTCGCGATCCGCTCCGGCACGGGCAGCCCGAGGACCGGCCCCCACCCGGGAATGAGGTTCAGCGCGCAGAAGGTACCCAGCGACATGTTCATCGGCGTGAGGATCGGCATGGTCAGCGCCACGACCCGGCCACCCGCCTTGCGCGCCCGCTCACTGGCCAGCAACTGCCTGGGCACCCGCTCGGGAACCGCCGAGTCGATGGTCAGCACGTTCCAGTTCAGGGGCCGCCCGGCGGCGGCGCTCATCTCCGCCAGCAACTCGATCTCGGCGTCACTGAACTGGTCCAGACACCCCGCGACGATCGCCTCGATCTGCGTCCCCTCGTGCTCCCCGACGGCCTTGGACAGCGCGAGCAGCTCCGGGGCCTCCGCGTGCCGGGACGCCACCGGCTTCCCGTCCCCGTCGGAGTGCGTGGACGACTGGGTGGTGGACAACCCCCAGGCCCCGGCCTCCATGGCGTCATGCAACAGCCGCACCATCTCCGCGAGTTGCGCCTCACTCGGCTGGCCCCCGACGGCCTCCGCCCCCATCACATACCGGCGCAGCGCACAGTGCCCCACCATGAACCCGGCGTTGACGGCGACCCGCCCCTCAAGGGCATCCAGATACTCCCCGAAGGAACTCCAACTCCACGGCGCGCCCTCTTCGAGCGACACCAGCGACATCCCCTCGACCTTGGACATCATCCGCCGCGTGTAGTCGGCGTCCTCGGGCCGCGAGGGATTCAGCGGCGCGAGCGTGAACCCGCAGTTGCCCGCCGCGACGGTCGTGACGCCGTGGTTGAGGGAGGGCGTCGCGTACGGATCCCAGAACAGCTGGGCGTCGTAGTGGGTATGGGGGTCCACGAAGCCCGGGGCGAGGACGAGCCCGGTGGCGTCCTCGGTGGTCCTGGCCTCTTCGGTGACGGTACCGACGACGGCGATACGCCCGTCGCGGATACCGACGTCGGCGGTGTACGCAGGCGCACCCGTCCCATCGACAACGGACGCGCCTTTGATGACGTGATCGAGCATGAACGCTGCCTCCTTGAACTCCGGGCCGGCCTGCCTACCCAGGGGCGCGGGGAACTGCGCGACCAGCCCCCACGCACCCGCACCCCGCGACGACGATCAAGCCCCCGCCCGGAACCGGGACGTCCGATGGACAGGATCCGTATCGATCTTCGGAATCACGTGCTCCCCGATCAGCCGAATCGTCTGCAACGTCTCCTCCTTCGGCACCCCCACCGGCAGCCCGAAACTCAGCTGATCCGCCCCGGCCTGCTCCCACCGCTTGCACTGCCGGAACACCTCGTCCGGGTCCCCGCAGATCAACAGCTCCTCCTCGACGAGGAGTTCGACGAACTCGGGGGTGTACTCGGGCAGCGTCTCCGGCCAGACGGGGAAGCCCTCGGGGCGGGGGAAGGTGTCGTGGTAGCGGAAGACCAGCGAAGGCAGGTAGTGCAGACCGCCGCTGACGGCGATCTCTATCGCCTCCGCGTGGGTCGGCGCACAGATCGCGGTGGTCGTCACCATCACGTTGTCGTTGACGAAGTCCCCCACCGGCTCCGCGTCCACGACCGCCGTCTTGTACTGCTCCAGCACCCACTCCATGTCGGCGACCTTCTGCACACTGAAGCCCAGCACCCCGAGCCCCTTCTTGGCCGCCATGGAGTACGACGCCGGCGATCCGGCCGCGTACCACATCGCCGGATGCGACTTCCCGTACGGCTTGGGCAGGACCTTGCGCGGGGGCAGCTGCCAGTGCTTGCCCTGGAACCCGACGTACTCGTCCTGGAGCCACATCTTCGGGAACTCGGCGATCGTCTCTTCCCAGATCTCCTTGGTGTGGTTCATGTCGGTGATCCCCGGCAGGAACCCGAGGATCTCGTGCGACCCGGCGCCGCGTCCGCTGCCGAACTCGAAGCGCCCCTCGGAGAGATGGTCGAGCATGGCCACCTTCTCGGCGACCTTGACCGGGTGGTTGACCTGGGCGAGCGGGTTGAAGATCCCGGAGCCCAGATGGATCCGCTCGGTGGCGTGGGCCAGGTAGCCCAGGAAGACGTCGTTGGCGGAGAGGTGCGAGTACTCCTCCAGGAAGTGATGCTCGGACGCCCACGCGTACTTGAAGCCCGAGGTGTCCGCCTGGATGACGTACTCGGTCTCCTCCATCAGCGCCTTGTGCTCGGCGAGCGGGTCGGTCTCGGCGCGCTTGCCCACGTATCCCTGTACAAAGAGCCCGAATTCCAAGGAGGTTCACCGTCCCCGGTTCCAAAGATTTCTGACACACCGTCAGTTTCGATGACTGTCGCACCACCGGGATGGAGGGTCAATACCTGATGGACAGTCAGATCAGATGACGCTGACGCCCGCCAGCCAGCCCCCGTCGATCACGAACGGCTGCCCGGTGATGTACGAGGAGTCGTCCGAGGTCAGGAACAGCGCGAGCCGCGCCACCTCCTCCGGCCGACCGATCCGCCCGAGCGGCACGAGCTTGCGGTAGAGCCCGTCGAGCGCCCGTGAGGTCTCCTCGGGGTCCGCCTCCGCATCCAGCAGCGAGGGGTTGGACATCGCGGTGTCGATGGCGCCGGGACACATGGCGTTGACCCGTATCCCACGGGGCGCCAGCTCCAGGGCCGCGACCCGGGTGAGGCCGAGGATGGCGTGCTTGGTGGCGGCGTACGTCCCCACGGCCGCCATACCGGTCACCGCGGTGTACGAGGCCGTGTTGACGATCGTGCCGCCGTCGGCCATCTCCGGCGCCACCGTCTTGATGCCGAGGAAGCAGCCGACCTGGTTGACCTGCACGACCTGCATGAACTCGGCAAGGGGCGTGTCCACGAGGGAGTTGAAGCGCAGGATGCCGGCGTTGTTGACGAGCCCGTCGACCTGGCCGTACGCCTCACGCGTGGCGGCGACGGCGGCCTGCCAGTCGCCTTCCCGGCCCACGTCGAGATGGACGTACCGCGCGCCGATCTCCTCGGCGAGCGCCTCGCCCTGCTCGTCGAGCACGTCGGCGACCATCACGCGCGCACCCTCCGCGGCGAAGAGGCGCGCCTCCTGCTCCCCCTGTCCGCGCGCCGCCCCGGTGACGATGACGACCCGTCCGTCGAGCTTGCCCATTACGGCCCCCTTCACGGTGGACACGGCGGACTCCGCATCGTAGCGCCATACCTGACGATCCGTCAGATGCAAGCCCGAGTATGGCTGCCGGGCGTTGCTGAGGCGAATCTCACGTGACCCGCGAGTAGGGATGTTTGACCCTGTCGGCGTCGGTCAAGGGAATCCAAAATCCCTCCCATGTCCAAGCGGAGACTGAAGAACAGGAAAATCCGGATCGTGGCGGTCGGATCGGCCGTCGTGACCGGCGGGGCCCTGGCCGCCGTACTGCTGCCGTCGGCGAACGCCGCCGAGGAGAAGACGCCGGACCAGATCATGGATCTGTGCAAGCGGGCCGAGGTGCTGAACGGCAAGCAGCAGTCCATTTCCGATTTCGGCGGGCACCCGATCGCCGGACCGAGTTTCGGGTCCGACAACTGCGATTTCGTGGAGACGAAGTTCGAGACCTTCGACGGTCCGGCCGAGAAGTCCTCCATCGATTTCCCGAACTGTGAGCCGAACGCGACCGAAGCGGCGAAGGTGTCGATCACCTGGTCGGCGACGGCGGCCCAGGGCCAGGGCAAGTACACCGTCACCCAACAGGGCGGCGGTGGAGGGGTCTTCGGTGCGCTGAGCGGATCCTGGGTGAAACACAAGGGCACCCTCGACATGACCGTCAGGTCGGCGACCGCCGGTGACACCGAACAGCGAGAGGTGCCGGTCGGCAAGGTGCTCCACATGGAGTTCACGCCGAAGATCCAGCGGATGACCGGCGAATGGCGGGTACGGATCGACGCCGACCCGGGCGGCTTCGCCACGAACCCGTCCCCCGAACAGAACTTCGCGGCGCCGGAGGTCGTCGAGGGCCCCGTCGTCCTGCCGGGCGCGGCGGGTGCTCCCGGTGTCGTGGACGGCACGTCCAAGGCCGTACTGAGCGACTGCTGACCGGTTTGACCGGCTGCCCCTCCTCTCCCTCCCCCACCCCTCACAGGAGAACCCCATGACACGCGCCGGGCGCAGAAGCCACCGGAGCAAGAAGAAGCGCATCACCCTGGCCCTGGCCCCCGTGGCGGCCCTCGCGGTGGCCGTACCGCTGATGAGCTCGGCAGGGGCCGCCACCGCCTCCGAGGTGACCGCCGACTGCTCGGCGGACTCCGGCAAGCTGGAGAACTGCCAGTTCGTTGACGTCCAGTTCAAGCGGGACAGCCTCGGGCCCAACGAGCGGGTCTCCGCGGTGACCGACAACTGCGGATCGACGGCCACCGCCTCGAAGACCTTCAACGTGAGCGCGTCCGTCACCCGGACCATCCAGCTGGAGGACGGATTCACCGCGGGTGCGGACACGAAGCTCGGCAATTCCTTCTTCGAGATCGGCCTGAAGTTCAGCACCTCGGAGATCAACATCACGCGGGACGACAAGACGACCACACTGGCGTTCAGCAGGACGGACACCGTCCAGGGGGACAGCCTCGGATTCTTCATGTGGTCGGCGAAGCGCACGGACGTGAGCGGATTCCTGCGCGCCACCTACAAGGAGGCACAGGACGGCCAGAAGGTGTTCTTCGCCCCGAGCGACGGCGCCGCGAGCGTGCACGTCTTCTATCCGCAGCTACTGAAGAACGGCTCGCCCGACGGGCGGCTGTGGCTGCGCAATGTGAAGTGCGGAACTCCGGAGGCGTCGGGCCTGAGGAATTCGACGCGGGCCCTCAGGTCGGAACCCGGATTCGGTGAGGGCGGCGAGAACGTCACCGACGTCGAGATCCCGCTGGCGGAGGTTCCGGCTCCGTAGTGCGGTTCTCAGGTGCGAAGTACGGGCGCGGCTCCCAGCCAACGCAGGACCGCGTCCGTGCTGCCGCGCGCGTCCAGCTTGGCGTAGATGTTGCTGAGGTTGTTACGGACGGTCTTCTCGCTCAGCCGTAATCGCAGGCCGATCTCCTGCGCACCGAGCCCGGTGGACAGCAGTTCCATGATCTGCCGCTCACGCGGCGACAGCAGCGACCGCAGCCGCTCCATCGCCTCACCGCCCGCGGGCGTCCGCCGGGCCCCCTCCCGCAGGGCCGCGCACGCCACCGGGGAGAGGTAGGTGTGTCCGACCGTGGCGCCGACGACGGCCGAGGACAGCATGCAGGCGCAGTAGTCCCCCTCGACCAGGTATCCCGCTCCGCCCCGGAACATCTCGACGATCGTCTCGGTGTCCCGGCGCCGGCTGACGACGATCACCGGAACGCCCACGGCCCCCAGCTCGGCCAGCGCCCTCGACGGATCACCGCAGTACAGGACGACGACATCCACCCCTGGCGGTACCCGGAACGGCGGAGCAAGGCGCACGGCCCGTCCCACATGGCGGTCGTCCGGAGCCGGCCAGTCGTCGTGCGGCCACTCACCCTCGGCACAGGCGAGGGCGACGGAGAGTCGCTGGGAGGATCGCATCGAACGTGTCCTTCCGCCGGGACCATGACGTCCGTACGTCCGTACATACGCGACCCGGCCCAGACTTGTTCAAGACTTCAACAGGCTGCTGCATGCGGGGGGGGCTCGCAGTACATGACAACCCATCAGATAAAAGTGCCGGAGCCGATGCATCCCATGCGGCCGCTCAACCGTTCTAATCTTGCGACGCTCAACCCTCTTGATCCGGCGTAGGTGAAAGGAAAACGTGTGAGCGGGAATTTAGTGCGGGGATTCGCGGTGGCCTCGGCCACGGCGGTCACCACGGTCGGCGCCGTCACGGGAGTCGCCCAGAGCAGCACCCACCAGGCGGCGGACGACACCGAAACGGCGGCGGGCGACTCGACGCTCCTCGCGGACCTGCCCATGGGGCAGCAGGCCCAGGTACAGGCGGCCTACCTGACCCAGCAGGCCGACACCCAGGCCATCGCCGCGGACAACAGCGCGCGAAGAACCGCGGAGCAGACCGCCCGCAAGCAGGCCGCGCAGGACGCGATCGCCAAGCAGAAGGCGGCTCAGCGGAAGGCGGACCAGCAGAAGGCCCTGCAGGAGGCCAAGGACCGCCAGGAGGCGCAGCAGAAGGCGGCCCGCTCGTCGACGGCCTCGGGCCCCATCAGCCTCGCGCCGCAGTCCTCGTACACCGCCGCCGACGCCAAGGCCATCGCTCGGCAGATGATGTCCGGCGACCAGTTCCAGTGCTTCAGCAACATCGTGGACCACGAGTCCGGCTGGAACTACAAGGCGGTCAACCCCAGTTCCGGTGCCTACGGTCTCGTGCAGGCATACCCCGGCTCCAAGATGGCGTCCGCCGGATCCGACTGGCAGACGAACCCGGCCACCCAGATCAAGTGGGGCCTGAACTACATGAACGAGCGCTACGGCAGCCCCTGCGACGCCTGGACGTTCTGGCAGGCCAACGGCTCCTACTGAGCCACCCCAGGTGGGGCCGCAGCGCCCGCCCCTACAACAGCGGCCCCACCTCCGCACCGAACACCCCGATCTGCTCGGCGAGTTCGGCCCTCCCCCGGTTCCTGAACCGCACCTGGATCTGGTCCACCCCCATCGCGCGATACGCCCGCAGCGACTCCGCCAGTTCCTCCGGCCGGCCGGTGAGGGTGCGGCGGCCGACGTCCCACCCCGGCTCCCCGACGTACAACGGCTCGGTGATGGCGCCGACAGTGAAGGGGGCCTCGATGCCCGCCTCCTCCCTCAGCCGCCGTATCCGCGCGATCTGCGCGGGCAGCCGGTCCCGCGGATCCCCCTGTGGCAGCCAGCCGTCGCCCTTGAGCGCGGCCCTGCGTACGGCGGCCGGGGACGATCCGCCGACCCAGAGGGGGACGCGCTCCTGGACGGGCCTCGGGAGCTGACCGAGGCCCTCGAAGTCGTAGAGCTTGCCGTGGTGCTCGGGGAACTCCTCGGGACCGAGGGCGGCCCGCAGCGCGTCGATCGACTCGTCCAGCACGGGTCCGCGCCGCTCGAAGTCGACCCCCAGCGCCTCGAACTCCTCCCTCACATGCCCGGCCCCGACCCCGAGGATCAGCCGGCCGCCGCTGAGATGGTCGAGGGTGGCGTACTGCTTGGCGGTCAGGAGGGGGTGGCGCAGGCCCACGACCGCGACGTGGCTGAGCAGGCGTACGTGCTCGGTGGCCGCCGCGAGGAAGGCCAGCGTGGCCACGGGGTCGTACCAGATCGTGCTCATCGCGGAGGCCAGGCGGCGCGGGATGGCGACGTGGTCGCAGCAGGCGACGTAGGCGAAGCCGGCCCGGTCGGCGGCGCGGGCGACGGCCAGCAGGTCGTCGGGGCCGGCGGTGGCCTCCCAGGGTTCGGCGTAGATCGTGCTCTGGGACTGGACGGGAAGCTGGATGCCGTAGGCGAGTCGTCGCCCTTCCGGCGGCAGGGCGGGCATGGCGTCCCCTTCACTGGCGGTCCGGCGTATCGAGTGACGCGGACTACATGGTCGTATCTGACGGACCGTCAGACAAGGGGTGGGGCGGTGGCGAATACGGCGAGGGTGCGGTGACGAACACCTCACCCTCCGTGCGCAGCCGGTGCCACCAGACCCCCGGAAGCAACCACGTCGCCCTCCCGGGCATCTACCTCAGTGGACCCTCGGCGGCGTGATCGTCTTCAGGGGGTGTAAGTAGTGATGAATGGGGTGAATGTGGACGGGGATCAGCGACCCGCCATGTCCGACGTCGCCATGTCCGTCGTCGTGATCGTCTACAACGACGAGGCCAGACTGCCCACGGCCGTACGCTCGGTGCTGGAGCAGTCGCTGCGCAGCGTCGAGGTCGTGATCGTCGACGACCACAGCACGGACGGCTCGTACGAGGTGGCCCGCCGGCTCGCCGCCGAGCACCCGGGCCGGGTGCGGGCGTACCGGCTGGCCGAGAACAGCGGCGGCTGCGGCGCGCCCCGCAACCACGGCATCCAGCAGACCCGCGGTGAGTACGTCGTCTTCCTCGACAGCGACGACGTCCTGCAGCGCGACGCCTGCCGCAACTTCCTGGAGGCGGCCGAGACCACCGGCGCCGACCTGGTCTCCGGCCTCACCGTGCGTGTCCACGTGGACTCACGGCACCGCAAGGAGGTCAAGTGGTACCCGTGGCTGTACAGCCGTACCCGCACCCTCGACTCGGTCACCGAGCTGCCTGACCTGCTGGTCTTCGACACCCTGTCGACCAACAAGTGCTACCGCCGTCGGTTCCTGGTCGACGGCGGCCTTGAGTTCCCGGTCGGCATCCACTACGAGGACCTGCTCTTCTCCGCGCAGGCGTACACGGCGGCCCGCCGCATCACGCTGATACCGAACCGGGTCTACGACTGGAACGTGGTCGAGAAGGCCGGTGCCAAGTCGATCAGCAACCGTCGCGCCGAGATCGCGAACTTCGCGCACCGGATGGAGATCCACCGCCGGGTCGACGCACTGCTCGCCGAGAAGGACATGGCGGAGCTGAAGTTCCGCAAGGACGTCAAGTTCCTCAAGCACGACCTGGTGCTGCACCTGCGCGACCTGCCCTTCCGGGACGCCGCCTACCGCCAGGAGTTCGCCGCCCTCGCCCGCACCTATCTGACGTCGATCGACCCGGCCGCGTACGACGAGGTCGAGCCGATCCACGCGGTCTGCGCGTATCTGCTGCGGATGAGCGACTGGGACAACCTGCTGCCGGCCGTGGACACACTCACCAACCGTGACAAGGTCTCCGCCCCGCTCACCGAGCGCGACGGGCGGGTCTACTGGTGCGCCGAGCACATCGACGAGGACCCCTTCGCGCGCCGGATCCTGGACGTCACCGAGCTCGGCTACCACACCCGGCCGGTCGGGAAGCTGTTCCCGCGCAACGAACTCACGGAGTACCGGCAGGACGGGCAGCAGGGCACGGGCGGTGTCGTCCGGCTCGCGGGCCGGATCACCAATCCGCTCGGCGTGATCGCGCCCGGCGCCAAGCTCACCGCCGAGCTGGAGTTCTCCGCCCGCCGCAAGGGGCTGCGCCTGCAGACGTTCCGCTTCCCGGTGGCGACGGTGCGGCACGAGGGTCCGTATGTGTCCTGGGAGGCCTCGGCGAACCTGTCGAAGGGCCTGCGCCCGCTCGGCATCGTGGACGCCGTCTGGGACGTACGGCTCCACCTGGACGTCGACGGGGAGCGTACGACGACGCGCCTGACCGCCACCCGGCCCGGTCTCGCGACCGGCGAGGTGCCGGTGCGCCCGCGCCTGACCCGGCTGGTCGCCGACCGGGTCGAGCCGGAGATCTCCGCCCGCGGCCATCTCGCGTTCCGGCTCGTCCCCGGCAAGAAGGCGAACGACCTGGTCCTGCGCGGACTGCAGGGCGCCCCCGGCCGGCTCGCCAAGGCCGGCTACCGCAAGGCGAAGGCGCTGCGCAAGCGTGCCACCTCCGGTGAGACCAAGCTCCGCGTCTACCACGACGTCTACCTGCGGATGCCGGTGCAGAAGCGGCTGGTGGTCTTCGAGAGCCATCTGGGCCGGCAGTACAGCGACAGCCCCAGGGCGATCTACGAGGAGATGCGCCGCCAGGGTCTCGACTTCCAGGCGGTGTGGTCGTACACGGGCCGCCCGCAGGGCTTCCCGGCCGACGCCACGCTGGTGCGCCGCTGGTCGCTGCCCTACCTGAAGGCGCTGGCCCGCGCCGAGTTCTGGGTCGACAACCAGAGCTACCCGCTGAAGCTGACCAAGCGCCCCGGCACGACCTACATCCAGACCTGGCACGGCTCCGCGCTCAAGCGGATGGGCTTCGACGAGGCCGGCTGGAAGCTCAAGTCCCGCCCCGAGCAGGCGGAACAGCAGCGCACCCTGGACCGTTTCGACCACTTCCTGATCCGCTCGGAGCACGACGTCCGCACCCTCGCCAAGGCCTTCCGGCTGCGCGAGAAGACGCTGCTGCGCGTGGGCTACCCGCGCAACGACGAGCTGGTGGCGGCCCGGGGAGCGACCGAACGCTCCGCGCTCGCCGACGAGTTGGGCATCCCGGCCGACAAGAAGGTGCTGCTGTACGCGCCCACCTTCCGGCAGCAGGGCGGGCGCCGTTTCGCGCTGCCCTTCGACGTGGACCGCTTCGCGGAGGAGTTCGGCGACGAGTACGTCCTCCTCGTCCGCGCGCACTACCTCAACCACGTGGTGCTGCCGCCGTCCGTGCGGGGCCGTGTCATCGACGTCTCCGACCACCACGACGTGACCCCGCTGCTCGCGCTCGCCGACGCGCTGATCACGGACTACTCGTCGGTGATGTTCGACTACGCCCTGCTGGACCGGCCGATGCTGTTCTTCCCGCACGACTACGAGGAGTACGTGCACGAGGGCCGCGGCACCTACTTCGACCTGCTGGAACGCGCACCGGGCCCGGTCGTGCGCACCGAGGACGAACTGCACTCCGTGCTGCGGGAGCAGTCGCTGGAGGAGCAGACCGTCAAGTACGCCTCCGCGCGGGAGCGGTTCGTGGCCGACTTCGGCGAGTACGACGAGGGCACGGCCGCGCAGCGCATCGTCGATGAGTTCTTCACCGACTGGAAGAAGAAGGCACAGTGACGGAAGGCATGACGGAGCAGGACGGGCGGGATGTCTTCCTGGTCGCCAACAGCGTGGACGAACTGGGCGGAGTGACCAGCTGGTCCCACCAGATGGCCCGGCTCTTCACCGAGCGCGGCCACCGCGTCCACGTCATCGGCATCACCACCCCCGAGGACCCGCACGACCTCGGCGAACTCCCCTACCCGACGACCCGGTTGTACGCCGGGCAGCCGCCGGCCCCCGGCCGGGCGCGGGACACGAGCATGCGGGAGAAGGCCGGGGTGCTGACGAACCTGTTCCGCGCCGCGCGCCCGGGCGGGGTCGTCATCGTGACCCAGGTGTGGGCGATGGAGTGGGTGAACCTCGCCGACACCGCCGGGCTGACCGTCATCGGGATGAGCCACGAGTCCTTCGAGACCTCGAAGCGGTCCTCGCGCTTCCGGCGGGTCCTCAAGCACTACGCGGACGTCGACCGGATGCTCGTCCTCACCCGCGAGGACGCCGACCTGTGGATAGGCGCGGGCCTCAACAACGCCTCCTTCATGCCGAACGCCGTGCCCTGGCTGCCGGAGGAGACCTCGCCGCGCACCGAGAAGGCCGTCATCAGCATCGGCCGGCTCAGCGACGAGAAGGGTGTCGACATGCTCCTCGACACCTGGGCGGAGGTGGCCCCGCGCCACCCCGGCTGGGTGCTGAAGGTCTACGGCTCCGGAGAGGACGAGGAGCTCCTCAGGAAGCAGTGCACCGCCCTGGGGCTCGACGACTCCGTGCGGTGGATGGGCCGCACCAGCGATGTGCAGGGCGCCTTGCGGGGCGGCTCGGTGTTCGCGCTGTCCTCCAGGGGCGAGGGCTTCCCGCTCGCGCTCATGGAGGCCATGGCGATGGGCGTCCCCTGCACGGCCTTCGACTGCGCCCCCGGCGTCCACGAGATCATCCGGGACGGTGAGGACGGCCTGCTCGCCAGGCCCGGGAACACCGGCGAACTCGCCCGCAAGCTCGACCTGTTGATGTCCGACGCGGGGCTGCGCGACCGGATGGGCGAGGCGGCGCGGGAGAGCATCCGCAGGTACGGGGCGGACGAGATCGCGGGGCGCTGGGAAGCGCTGTTCGGGTTCCTGGAGAGGTAATGAGGTAATGCGGTGGGGGGGGGGGGGGGGGGGCCCCCCCCCCCCCCCGGGGGTAGTGGTGATATGGGGGGGGGTGTGGGCGCGACCCCCCCCCCCCCCCCCCCCAATAAGTTAGAACGCCACCGGCCCCGACGCTC
>NZ_JBHYJA010000030.1:0-18565 GCF_042740355.1 Streptomyces sp. NPDC059010 | reverse complement strand
GGGGTCGCGGGTTTGGGGGTTGATGTCGTCTATATTTGCGTCTGGGGGGGGGGGGGGGGCCCCCGCCCCCCCACCCCCCACGGGGTCTTCGGAGTCTCAGGCGGGGTGGTTCGCCGTCCAGCCCGCCCAGGCCGACGCGATCATGTCGTCCACGCCGTGCCGCGCCTTCCAGCCCAGCTCCGTGGCGACGCGGTCGGCCGAGGCGACGACCCTGGCGGGGTCGCCCGGACGCCGGTCCATGACCTCGGGGGGCAGCGTGTGGCCGGTGAGCGTGTTGATCCGGTCGATCATCTCGCGCACGGAGACGCCCTCGCCGCGCCCGATGTTGAGCGTGAGGTCCGTGCCCGGTGCCGCGCTCAGCCGCCGTGCGGTCGCCACATGGGCCTCCGCCAGGTCGACGACGTGGATGTAGTCACGGACGCAGGTCCCGTCGGGGGTCGGGTAGTCGGCGCCGAAGATCCGCGGTGCGGCGCCCTCGGTGAGCTTCTCGAACACCATGGGGACGAGGTTGAAGACGCCGGTGTCGGCCAGTTCGGGGCTCGCCGCGCCGGCCACGTTGAAGTAGCGCAGCGAGGCCGTCGACAGCCCGGTGGCCCGGCCGGTGGCCCGGACCAGCCACTCTCCGGCGAGCTTGGTCTCGCCGTACGGGCTCATCGGCTCGCACGGCGTCTCCTCGGTGACGAGATCGACGTCCGGCATGCCGTAGACGGCGGCCGAGGACGAGAACACGAACGACGCGACCCCGGCCTCGGTGACCGCGGACAGCAGGGTGCGCAGGCCCTCGACGTTCTCCCGGTAGTAGTGCAGCGGCTGTTCGACGGACTCGCCGACCTGCTTCTTCGCCGCGAGGTGGACGACGCCGGTGATGCCGTGGTCCCGGATCGCGCGCCCGAGCTGCTCACCGTCCAGCGTGGAGCCGACGACCAGCGGTACACCGTCGGGGACCCGTTCGGCGATCCCCGTGGACAAGTCGTCGTAGACGACGGCTCGTTCGCCCGCGTCGAGCATCGCGCGCACGACGTGCGCCCCGATGTAGCCGGCGCCACCGGTGATCAGCCAGGTCATGTACAGCCTTTCGTAGAACGGGTCGGGTATCGGCGAAGCCGCATGTCAGCGAAGCCGTATGGCAGCGAAGCCAGGTCAGCGGAAGAAGCGCTTGAGGCGACGGCGTACGACGTCCGTCACCCCGCTCAGACCGGGCGCGAGCCGCACCGCCAGCGCCCCCGAGTGGGTGGCGTACGGCTGCACCAGCAGCACGGCGTGCCGCAGGCTCGGCAGGGCGCACCGGCTCAGCAGCCTGGCGCCCGTGGCCGCGTGGGCGGTGATCTCGCGGTGGGTGCCGTCCTGGAAGCGCAGCCGGAGCTTGAGGTCCCAGGTGCCGCGGCCCAGAGCCGCCAGGTCGAGCGGGCACTCGGCCGACCAGGTGTCGGCGCCCGGGTCGGCCGTGAGGCGCACCGTGCCGGAGAACCCCACCCGGCCGTCGTCCCGCTCCACGAACTCGGTCTCGACGGCCTCCGGTCCCGTCTCCGCCATCCGCCCGTACATCTCGTGCAGGCGCAGCCGGAGCTTCGTCCCGAACGCGCGGGGGCGCAGTTCGGCGTCGACGGCGGCGGGCAGCAGGTGCGCCGGGCGGACCCGGAGGTGGTCCAGCT
This sequence comes from Streptomyces sp. NPDC059010, assembly GCF_042740355.1. Classification (NCBI taxonomy): domain Bacteria; kingdom Bacillati; phylum Actinomycetota; class Actinomycetes; order Kitasatosporales; family Streptomycetaceae; genus Streptomyces; species Streptomyces sp. NPDC059010. Next base: position 16,913 of record NZ_JBHYJA010000030.1, on the reverse strand, counting down.
CGACCTGGGGCAGCTCGGCCGACCAGATCGGGGTGCCGTCTTCCGCGCGCGCGTACGGCGGGTTCAGCCGGGCCGGGCGGGCCGCGAACTCCTTGAGCCGGTCCAGGTCGCAGGGCTCCTCGGAGGCGAGGATCACCCGGGCGACGACCCGGCCCGGCGCGGGCGCCGACGCGAAGTCGCCCTCGTCGAAGGAGGTGAGGTACGCGCGGGTGACGGTCCACCACTCGCGCCGGTACTCGGCGCCGCGCAGATGCAGCTCGCGCGCGTACATGCGCAGCGAGTGGTCGAGGAAGCGGGCCCGCGTCGCCTGTGCCAGCCGCTTCTCCCCGGCGCCGAGCAGGATGTCGTACGACAGCTGGTCGGCGTCGATCCGGGCGCGCCAGTTGGCGATGTTCGCGCGGTCGAGGGAGATGGACAGCCGGGCCGCCGACCGGCGCACGTGCCAGATGTACACCGGCTCCGGGGTCAGCGCGATGCTCGGTACGGCGGCCAGGACGCGCGCGGTGAAGACGAAGTCCTCGTAGGGGAAGCGGCCCTCGGGGAAGCCGATGCCGTGGTCGCGCAGGAAGTCGGTGCGGTAGAGCTTGTTGACGCAGAGCGTGTCGCGCACCAGGCGGACCCGCTGGTCGGGGTGGGCGACCAGCGCGCGCTGGCTGTACAGCTCGTGCTGCCAGGGGGTCTCGCGCCCGGACGGCAGCTCCTTGCGCAGGCACAGCCCGGCCGCGACCGGCGAGTCGTGGCGCGCGGCCGCCTCCAGCAGCGCTTCGACGGCGCCCAGCGGCAGTACGTCGTCGCTGTCCAGGAACATCACATAGGGCGAGGTCGCCGCGTTCAGCCCGTCGTTGCGCGGGGTGCCGCAGCCGCCGCTGTTGGTCGGGCGCCGGATCACCTTGAGGCGGGATTCCTCGGCGGCCATCCCTTCCAGCAACTGCACGCTGCCGTCCGACGAGCAGTCGTCGACCGCGATCACCTCACGGACGGCCGGCCCCTGCGCGAGCGCCGAGCGCACCGCGTCCGCGACATGGGCGGCGTCGTCGTAGCCGATGACGACGACGGTGACCTGCGCGTGCTGGAGAGCCATGACTGCCCCGACCCCGTAGTGTTTTGTCCGTAATGCGAGGTACGAGACCTTCGGACCTCGGAGGGGAAGATGACGTCTACGGGGTCGGGGTTCCATTCGGCCGTTTTTGATTGCGAATCGATTACCGTGGCCGGATCCGTTACGACGGGCTCACCGCGTCCCGTCCCAGCGGCCGTCCGGGGTCAGCCCCAGCAGCTCGATCGCGTTGCCGCGCACGATCCGCTCGACGACGTCGGGGTCCAGGTGCCCCATCTGCGCCTCGCCGACCTCGCGGGACTTCGGCCAGGTGGAGTCGGAGTGGGGGTAGTCAGTCTCGTAGAGGACGTTCCCGAGGCCGATCGAGTCCAGGTTCCTGAGCCCGAAGGCGTCGTCGAAGAAGCAACCGTATACATGGTCGGCGAACAGCTCGGACGGCGGCCGGTGCACCTTGTCGGCGACCCCGCCCCAGCCCCGGTTCTCCTCCCACACGACGTCGGCGCGCTCCAGGATGTACGGGATCCAGCCGATCTGGCCCTCCGCGTACATGATCTTCAGGTTGGGGAAGCGCTCGAACTTGCCGCTCATCAGCCAGTCGACCATCGAGAAGCAGCAGTTGGCGAAGGTGATGGTGGAGCCGACGGCGGGCGGGGCGTCGGCGGAGGTGGAGGGCATCCGGCTGGACGAGCCGATGTGCATGGCGACCACGGTGCCGGTCTCGTCGCAGGCGGCGAGGAAGGGGTCCCAGGCGTCGGTGTGGACGGACGGGAGCCCGAGGTGCGGGGGTATCTCGGAGAAGGCGACGGCACGCACACCGCGTGCGGCGTTGCGGCGGACCTCGGCGGCGGCCAGCTCGGCGTCCCACAGCGGGATCAGGGTGAGGGGGATGAGCCGCCCCTGGGCGGCGGGCCCGCACCACTCCTCCACCATCCAGTCGTTGTAGGCCTGGACGCACAGCAGGCCCAGCTCATGGTCCTCGGCCTCGGTGAAGGTCTGGCCGCAGAAGCGGGGGAAGGTCGGGAAGCAGAGCGCGGACTGGACGTGGTTGACGTCCATGTCGGCGAGGCGGGCGGGCACGTCGTACGAACCCGGGCGCATCTGCTCGTACGTGATGACTTCGAGCTTGATCTCGTCCCTGCTGTAGCCGACGGCGGTGTCGAGACGGGTGAGGGGCCGGTGCAGGTCCTCGTAGACCCACCAGTCGCCGAGCGGGCCGTCGTCGCCCGGCCGGCCCATGACCGGCTTGAACCGGCCGCCCAGGAAGGTCATTTCCTTCAGGGGCGCGCGGACGGTGCGCGGACCCGTGTCGAGGTACCTCTTCGGCAGCCGGTCCTGCCACACGGTGGGCGGTTCCACGGTGTGGTCGTCGACGGAGATGATCAGGGGAAACGCGGTCTCGGTGTCCATGTCCGTCACGGTAGCGCCGATCTGACGGTCCGTCAGCTACGCGTTCGGGGACGTCATCGTGCGGAGACCGGGTGAGGGCCTTGTGATATCCCGCGCGCCTGCCTGTGATCGACCCCTCCACAGCTGACGCATCTGCCGGAACAAGGCAGACTGGCGGGCATGTAAACGGGTCCGGGCCCTGTCGTTCGGATCAGCTCGGCCGTGAGGATCGACTCCCGGCCGACCCGAGCGGGGCATGGTGCGCAGCTGCAAGGCGGAGGAGGGCGGCGATGCGATGGGGGTCCCCCGCTGGAGGAGCGCGTGCCAGGGCCCGCGACGCCCGGATGATCCGAACGAGAGGGCCTAGGGGGACGGCGATGGACGGGGTACCGCGAGTGCCGGAGCAGAGGCGTCCCGGGTCCGCGACGGACGCGGCGGAGCCGGCGGCGACGCTGCGCTTCGGCGTGCTGGGCCCGGTACGCGCCTGGCGGGGCGAGGAGCAGCTCTCCACCGGCTCCCCCCAGCAGCGCGCCCTGCTCGCGACCCTGCTGCTGCGCGAGGGCCGTACGGCCACGGCCGCCGAGCTGATCGACGCCCTGTGGGGCGAGGAGCCGCCCTCGCAGGCGCTGGCGGCGCTGCGGACGTACGCGTCCCGGCTGCGGAAGGTGCTGGACCCCGGGGTCCTGGTGAGCGAGTCGGGCGGCTACGCGGTGCGCGGCCTGGCCGACGGCGCGCTGGACCTGGCGGCGGCGCAGGACCTGGCCGCCCAGGCGGAGAAGGCGCGCAGCGCCGGGGACCTGTGCCATGCGCGGGAGTTGCTGGGGCGGGCGCTGGCGCTGTGGGACGGGGAGGTGCTGGCGGGGGTCCCGGGGCCGTACGCGGAGGCGCAGCGGGTCCGCCTGGAGGAGTGGCGGCTGCAACTCCTGGAATCCCGCCTCGACATGGACCTGGAGCAGGGCTGCCACGCGGAGGCGGTCTCGGAGCTGACGGCGCTGACCGCGGCGCACCCCCTGCGGGAGCGGCTGCGGGAGCTGCTGATGCTCGCGCTGTACCGCAGCGGGCGGCAGGCGGAGGCGCTGGCGGTGTACGCGGACACGCGGCGCCTGCTGGCGGACGAACTGGGCGTGGACCCGGGCCCCGGGCTGAGCGAGCTCCAGCAGCGGATCCTCCAGGCCGACCCGGCCCTCGCGGAGCCGTCGTCGCCCGCACCGGAGCCGGTGGCGGCACCGGTGCGCCCGGCGCAACTCCCGGCGACCGTCCCCGACTTCACGGGCCGGGCGGCCTTCGTCTCCGAGCTGAGCGATGTGCTGGCCTCGGCCGAGGGCCGGGTGATGGCGGTGTCGGCGCTGGCGGGCATCGGCGGGGTGGGCAAGACGACCCTCGCGGTGCATGTGGCCCACCAGTCGCGCTCGGCCTTCCCCGACGGACAGCTCTACGTCGACCTTCAGGGCGCGGGCCCGCGGGCGGCGGAGCCGGAGACGGTGCTGGGCTCGTTCCTGCGTGCCCTGGGCACCGCGGACTCGGCGGTCCCGGACTCGCTGGAGGAGCGGGCGGCGCTGTACCGCTCGGTGCTGGACGGCCGCCGGGTCCTGGTCCTGCTGGACAACGCCAAGGACGCCGCCCAGGTACGCCCGTTGCTGCCGGGCACGGAGGGGTGCGCGGCGCTGGTGACGTCCCGGGTGCGGATGGTGGACCTGGCCGGTGCCCATCTGGTCGACCTGGACGTGATGTCCCCGGACGAGGCGCTGTCCCTGTTCACGAAGATCGTGGGCGAGGAGCGGGTGGCCTCCGAGCGGGAGGCCGCGCTGGACGTGGTCGCGGCCTGCGGCTTCCTGCCGCTGGCGATCCGCATCGCGGCGTCCCGCCTCGCGGCGCGCCGTACGTGGACGGTGTCGGTGCTCGCCGCCAAGCTCGGCGACGAGCGGCGCCGTCTGGACGAACTCCAGGCCGGGGACCTGGCGGTGAAGGCGACCTTCGAGCTCGGCTACGGCGCCCTGGAGCCCGCCCAGGCACGGGCGTTCCGGCTGCTGGGGCTGGCGGACGGCCCCGACATCTCCCTGGCAGCTGCCGCCGCCGTACTGGACCTGCCGCCGGAGGACACCGAGGACCTGCTGGAGTCCCTCGTCGACACCTCCCTCCTGGAGTCGGCGGCGCCCGGCCGGTACCGGTACCACGACCTGGTCCGGCTCTACGCGCGTGCCTGCGCGGAGCGGGACGAACAGCCGCCCAGTGAGCGGGCCGCCGCGATGTCCCGCCTGCTGGACTTCTACCTGGCCACGGCCGCCGCGGTGTACGCGATCGAGCGGCCCGGCGACCGGCTGGTGGACCAGCTGGCGGGCACCACCCATCCGGGGCTGACCTTCGCCGACCGCAAGGGCGCCCGGGACTGGCTCTACACCGAGGCCAACTGCCTGCTGCCGTTCGCCCGTCAGTGCGCCGACCGGCCGAAGGCGCTGCGGCGCGCCGTCGACCTGCTGTGGGCCGCCGTCGACATCTCCGAGTCGGGAGCCAACTCCAAGGAGTACGAGGCCACCGCGCGCACCCTGCTGGAGGCCGCCCGGCAGGCCGGCGTGGAGCAGGTCGAGGCCCGTGCGCTCATGACCCTGTCCCACGCGCACCTCGACAGCGGCCGCTTCGACATGGCCGACCAGGAGGCCGAGCAGGTCATCAGCCTCGCCCACCGCGCCGACGACCTGCTGCCGGTCTGCTGGGCCCGCAACGCGCGCGGGGTCATCGCCCTCTACCAGGGGCGCAACGCGGACGGCGAGGAGCATCTCTCCCACGCGATCCGGCACTTCCGCACGCTGGGCGACCGCCCGGGCGAGGCCAGCGCCCTGTGCAACCTGTCCCGGATCCATCTGGCGACCGGCCGCACCGAGAGCGCCGTCTCGCTGGCCCGGGAGGGCATGGAGATCTACGACGCCATGGGCAACTCCATGCGCGGCGCGAACGGCCGTTACGCGCTGGGGATGGCCCTCACCCAGAGCGGGCAGCTCGCGCCCGCGGCCGACCGGCTGCTCGAAGCGGTGGAGGTCTTCCGCGACAGCCGCCAGCGGCTGTGGGAGGGCATGACCCTGTTCCGGCTGGCGGAGGTCGACATCGCCGCGCGGCGCTACGCCCAGGCCGCGGCGAACGCCGAGATGGCGCTGACGGTGCTGCGCGGCATCGGCGGTGAGTGGCGGCGCGGCAACGTCCTCACCGTGCTCGGCCGCGCCCTGTCCGCCGTCGGCCACACGGGGCGCGCCCGGGTCTGCTGGGAGGAAGCCGTCGCCATCTACGACGAGTTGGGCTCGCCGGAAGCGGTCGCCGTCCGCGAGCTCCTGGCTCCCGTCCGGGCCGCCTGAGGCGGGCTGCCGCGGCGTTCATCATTCGTTTATCGCCGGGCCCCATGCTCAAGACAGTCGATCCGTCGCGTCGGGGGGCAGACGGGTCGCGGAAAGGGGCCGCACACCAGCGGATTAGGGTGACGGTCCGACGGGCCCGCCCGGTCGTCCTCGGGGGAATGACCGGGCGGGCCTCGCCAACCCATGGACGAACAAGACCCATTGGAGAGCGAACCATCATGAGCGACGAGCAGACCGTCAAGCCCCAGGACATCCACGCCACGTCCGAGCCCGCCCAGGCGGCGACCGCCGACACCAAGAAGGCAGCGGACGGCGGCGCCACCACGCAGGGCGACATCCACGCCACCGGGGAGCCCTTGGAGACCAAGGACATCCACGCGACGTCGGAGCCGTTCAAGCCGAAGAAGTAAGCCCCGGTCCGGGGGGGACCGGAAGTAAGCCCCGGTCCGGGGGGACCGGTAGCAAGACCCGGTCCTGGGGGGGACCGGTAGCAAGACCCGGTCCAGGGGGGACCGGCAGCAGGCCTCGGTCCTGGGGGGACCGATCAAGCCTCATCCCACGGGGATCGGCCGCGGCGGCGCGGAGGGGGAGCCGCCGCGGCCGAGCTGTGTCCGGCGGCCGGAGTTCCCGCGCCGTGGCGGCCCCGGCCCGGCCGCAACGCCGTGTCCCCGCACCCTGTGCGCTCCGTTCCCCCTCCCGACACCCACGCGTCGCACCCGGCCGCCAGGCTCGGGTGCCATGGCATCCGACCAGAGCGTGCCGGCGGGGCCCGGACTGCCGTCGGCGCTCGTCAGGTTCGTTCAGTTCGTGCCGGTGGGTGCGGTGGTCGTCGTGCTGCTCGACTCCGCCACCGACTTCCTCCCCGACGACCCGGTCGAGCCGGTCGTCGGGCTCCTCACCCCGACGCGGCTCACGCTGCTGCTCGGGCTGCTCGCCCTCGTGGTCCCCGTGCGGGGCCGGGCGCGGGCGCGGCTGCGGGACTTCCGCACCCGGCTGGACGCGCCGATCGCCCTGCTGATCGCTGCCGCGGGCATGGCGACCTACGCCGGCGGACATCCCACGGCGCCCCTGCGCGGCCTGCTCACCGTCATCGCCTGCTACTACCTCGTCGTCGGAGTACGCCGCACCCAGCCCGACTCCTGGCGGGCCATCGGCATCATCGCGCTGACCGGGGTCGCGGCGGCCGCCACGAGCGCCTTCTCGCAGGTCACCAACGACACCCCGACCGGCTTCTGCCGCACCGGCTTCCTCACCGACATCGCCTGCGGCACGAGCGGCGCCGACGACATCCTGATCCGCGCCACCGGCACCTTCGCCAACCCCAACCTGCTGGCGGCCTTCCTGGTCCTGCTGCTCCCCTTCGCGCTGCTCGCCGCCGTCTGCGTGGACGAGCGCACGGCACGCACGGCGGTCGTCACGCTCGTGGTCATCGGCTACGGCGCCCTGCTGACCACCTTCTCCCGCGCCGGATACGTCGCGGGCGCCGCCGGCCTCCTGGTCCTCGCCGGCGCCTACCGGCTGACTCCCCGCCTCGCCGACCGCGCGCAACGCCGGCTCTTCGCCACCCTGGGCACACTCGCCCTGCTCACCGCGGCCGGCGCCATCTGGGCGGTCTCCCGGGCCGGGAACTCCCTGGGCGTGCGCGGCCAGGCATGGGAGGCGGCGCTCGGTCTGGCCGCCGACAACCCCCTCGGCGTGGGACTGGCCCGCTCCGGCGCCGCGATATCCGCCGCCGCGCCCGGCGACCGGGTCTTCGTGCACGCCCACAACCTCTGGCTCAACTGGCTGGTGGAGGCGGGCCCGCTCGGCCTCCTCGCCATCACCGCCATAGCCGTGATCGCCTGGTCCTCCGCGGCCCGGGCGGCCCGCGCGAAGTCGGCCACCGGCACGGTGGGGCTGGCCGCCCTGACCGGCTTCTTCCTGACCAGCATGCTCGACCACCCGGCCAACCTGGACCGGATCGACATCCTGTTCTGGTGCGTCCTCCCATGATCATGTCCGAGACCCCGGCCGGCCGGCGCCCCCGCCCCGACACCCGGACAGCCCTCGTCCCGCCCCAGCCGAGGCGCCCACGCCACGGCCCACAGCGGGTCGGAGCGCCGGTCTAGGTCCGGTGCAGGACCGGTCTACGAGTGACCCCGAGCGATCCCCCCGGCCTCCTCCTCCCTCAGCTCCCCCGCAACTCCCCCTTGACCACCTTCCCGCTCGCGTTGCGCGGCAGTTCCGCCAGGAACTCCACCACCCGCGGCACCTTGTAGTTCGCCATCTCCCGCCGGGCCCACGCGATCAGGTCGTCCCCGGTCAGCACCGCCCCCGGCCGCCGCACCACGAACGCCTTGCCGACCTCGCCCAGCCGTGGATCCGGTACGCCGATCACCGCGACGTCCGCCACCTCCGGATGGAGGCCGAGCATCTGCTCTATCTCCGCCGGGTACGCGTTGAAGCCGCCGACGATGAACATGTCCTTGATGCGGTCGGTGATACGGAGGTTGCCGGCGTCGTCGAGCACGCCCACGTCCCCCGTCCGCAGCCAGCCGTCCGGCGTCAGCACCTCCGCGGTGGCCGCCGCGTCCTCGTAGTACCCCCGCATGACGTTGAAGCCGCGGACCAGGACCTCGCCGGGCTCGCCGACCGGCGCCTCCACCCGCACTTCCGTCCCCGGTATCGCCCGCCCCGAGGTGGACGCGATCACCGACGGGTCGTCGCCGCGCCGGCACATCGTCACGATGCCGCTGGCCTCCGAGAGGCCGTACGCCGTCAGGACCGTCTCCACGCCCAGTTCCCCACGCAGGCGTTCCACCAGCCGCAGCGGCACCACCGCCGCGCCCGTCACCACCAGCCGCAGCGCGGAGAGGTCGTGCCCGTCCCGGGCCGGGTGGTCCAGCAGCGACTGGTGCAGGGTCGGCGGGCCCGGCAGCACCGAGACGCGTTCCGCCGCGATGTTCGCCAGCGCCGTGCCGACGTTGAACACCGGCTGGGGGATCATCGTCGCGCCGCGCATCAGACAGGCGATGACCCCGGCCTTGTAGCCGAAGGTGTGGAAGAAGGGGTTCACGATGAGATACCGGTCGCCCTGCCGCAGGCCCGCCAGGTCGCTCCACACCTCGTAGGCGCGGAGCGTCTGCGCGTGGGTGATCACCGCGCCCTTCGGGCGGCCCGTCGTGCCGGACGTGAAGACGATGTCCGACGGCGAGGAGCCGGACACCGCCCCCGCGCGCGCCCGCACCTCCGCCTGCGCCACCCCGTCGCCGCTCGCCAGGAAGTCCTTCCAGGTGCGGAAGTCGGCGGGGGCGTCGTCCGACAGCACCACCACCTGCTCCAGGTCCGGCAGTCCCGGCCCCTCCGCGACCGCCCGCCGCAGCGACGCCACATACGACGTGCCCAGGAAGGTGCCCGTCACGAACAGCAGCCGCGCCCCGCTTCTGCGCAGCACGTCCGCCGCCTCCCCGCCCTTGAAGCGGGTGTTGAGCGGCACCAGCACCGCCCCCGCCGACACCGCGCCCAGTGCCGCCACCATCCAGTCCAGCGAGTTGGGCGCCCAGATGCCGACCCGGTCGCCCGGCTCGATTCCGTTCGCCAGGCAGGCCGCCGCCGAACGATCGACGCGGGCGCCCAGTTCGGCGTACGAGATCCGGGTGCGGCCCTCCACCACCGCCTCGGCGTCCGCGTACCGCTCGGCCGCGGTGCGGACGAGTTGCGGAATGCTGCCCCACTCCAAGTCACCGCGCACAGTACGCCTCCCAACGCCGCAGCTGACTACCCGTCAGATTAGCTGTACCCTGACGGCCTGTCAGCAGCCCTTCAGCAGCGTGGAGGTGTGCGCATGGTCGGACTCAAGGACGCCACAGCGATCGTCGGCACAGGTCAGACCCGCTTCGCCAAACACCTCCCCGAGGACGAGAAGACCCTCGCCTGCCGGGCCGTCCTCGCCGCCCTCGACGACGCCGGGATCGCCCCCTCGGAGGTCGACGCCCTCGCCTCCTACACCATGGAGGAGACCGACGAGGTCGAGCTGGCCAAGGCGGTCGGCTTCGGCGACCTCACCTTCTTCAGCAAGGTGGGGTACGGAGGCGGCGGTTCGTGTGCCACGGTGGCCCATCTCGCGGCCGCCATAGCGAGCGGACAGGCCACGGTCGGCGTCGCCTGGCGGTCACGCAAGCGCGGTTCCGGACCCCGCCCGTGGACCAACACCGGCGTCCAGCTCCCCACCCCCGCGCAGTGGACCCGCCCCTTCGGCCTGCTCCGGCCCGCGGACGAGATAGCCATGCTCACCCGCCGCTACATGCACGAGTACGGCGCCACCCGGGACCACCTCTTCAACGTCGCCCTCGCCTGCCGCAACCGGGCCAACCAGAACCCGGAGGCGATCATGTACGAGCGGCCCCTGACCCGCGAGATGTACATGACCTCCCGCTGGATCAGCGAACCCCTCTGCCTGTTCGACAACTGCCTGGAGACGGACGGCGCGTTGGCCTGCGTCGTCGTCAGCCGCGAGCGCGCCCGGGACTGCCGGCACACCCCCGTCTACGTCCACTCCGCCGCCCAGGGCCTGCCCGCCCAGCACCACGGCATGGTCAACTACTGGAACGACGACCCGCTCACCGGCCCCGCCTGGACCGCCGCCCGGCATCTGTGGAAGCACGCCGACTTCACCCCGCAGGACGTGGACGTCGCCCAGATCTACGACGCGTTCACGGCGCTCATACCGCTCTCACTGGAGGGCTACGGGTTCTGCGGGAGGGGTGAGGGAGGGGCGTTCACCGAGCACGGGGCCCTGGAGATCGGCGGGCGGCTGCCCCTCAACACCAGCGGCGGCGGACTCAGCGAGGCCTACGTCCACGGGTTCAACCTCATCAACGAGGGCGTACGGCAGCTGCGGGGCACCAGCACCGCCCAGGTCCCCGGCGCCGCCACCTGTCTCGTCACCGCCGGCGAAGGCGTCCCCACCTCCGCGCTGCTCCTGAGGAGTTGACCGAGCGATGCTCTCCCCCGTCACCGACCCCGACGGCGCTCCCTTCTGGGAGTACGCCGCCCAGGGCGAACTGCGCGTCCAGACCTGCGCCGACTGCGCCGAACCCCGCTTCCCGCCCCGCCCCTGCTGCCCGCACTGCCAGTCCTTCGCGAGCGAGTGGCGCGAGATGTCCGGCCACGGCCGGATCTGGTCCTACGTCGTCCCGCACCCGCCCCTGCTGCCCGAGTACGCGGCCCAGGCGCCGTACAACGTCGTGGTCGTCGAACTCGCCGACGCGCCCCGCATCCGTCTGGTCGGGAACCTCGTCACCGGCCCGGACGCGCCGCTCAACTCCCTCCCGCCGGACCGGATCCGCATCGGCGCCAAGGTCCAGGCCGTCTTCAGCGGCACCGGGCTCCCCCGGTGGGTCCTGGAGCGCCCATGAGCCTCGCCGTCACCGCCGACAAGGACACCGGCGTCGCCGTCGTCACCCTCGACCGGCCCGAGCGCCTGAACGCCATCGACCTCACGATGCGGGACGAACTCGTCGCGGTCTGGCGGGAGTTGCGGTTCGACGACACCGTACGGGCCGTCGTGCTCACCGGCGCGGGGCAGCGGGCCTTCTGCACGGGCCTCGACCGGGAGGCCGTGGTCCCGCAGCCCGGCTCGCCGTACATGCAGGACGATCCGCTGCTCCGGGTCGGGCCGAAATCCAACGACCTGTGGAAACCCGTCGTCGCCGCCGTCACGGGCATGGCCTGCGGGGGCGCCTTCTATCTGCTCGGCGAGGCGGACTTCCTCGTCGCCGACCCGACCGCGTCCTTCTTCGACCCGCACACCACCTACGGCATGGTCAGCGCCTACGAGTCGATGCTCATGGCGCTGCGGATGCCGCACGGGGAGGCCGCGCGGACGGCGCTCATGGGGAGCGCGGAGAGGATGTCGGCGCGGCGGGCCCTGGAGATCGGGCTGGTCTCGGAAGTCACCGAGCCCGGTGGGGCGCTGGAGGCCGCCGTCAGTTGTGCGACCGTCATCGCCGGGTATCCGGCGGAGGCCGTGCAGGGAACCGTGCGGGCGCTGTGGGCGGCCAGGGAGGCCGCCCTCGACCGGGCGTTCGCCCAGGCGCCGCATCTGATCGCGCTGGGGAACCTGTCCGGCGAGCGGCAGGCTGAGCTGTTCGCCGCCCGCCGCAGCGCGTTCAGAACACGGTGACCTAGTAGCGGTCGGCCATACGCATCGGCTCGCCCAGCTCACAGCTGCCGCCGGAGGCGCTCTGCCGGGCGACGACGTCGGTGGTCTCGGTGGCACCGGGGTCGACGGTCAGGATCCCGGAGGTGGCGGTGTCCAGCACCTTGCGGGCCGAGTCCTTGAAGGTGACGGTGAAGGTGTAGGAGTACTTCGTGGTCGCGCTGCTGTTGGTGGCGCGGACCCGCGCGACGAGCCCCTTCGCGGCGTCGTACTTACACTCCTCGATCTTCACGTCCCCGGTGTCCTCCGCGGACGGCGCCGCGCTCGTCTCCGAAGCGCCGGAGCCCGACCCGGTGCCGTAGTCGTAGTCGTCGTCATCGTCGTAGTGCGTGCTGCCGCCGGAACTGCTCGACGAGCTGCTGGAGTTCGAGCTGTCGTCGCACCCGCCCCCGTGCGAGCGGCGTGCTCCGGTCAGGGCGACCACCACACAGACGGACACGGCCACCGCGCGGACATGGCGAAGCTTCACGTCGTTCAACCCCCGAGAATTTTCTGCGAACCCGTTGCTCTGATCGTGAGCACGTCAGGCTAGCAGCGGCGGCATGGCGGGGATCGCTCACCGGGCGTAACGTCTCGTGTAAGAGCGGTGAAGACGGACGCTCTTACTGGGACGGCCGCCGTCCGGATTCCCTTCCGTGCGCCGGTACGACGGCCGTCACACCCCTTGACTACGCGCCACGGGCCGTACCCGTGCCCTTCTCCGCGTCCAGGGCGTACACGCAGCGGTCCTTGCTGCACGCGTACACGACGCCGTCCTTCACCACCGGGGAGCCGGTGATCTCGCCGCCGGTCGCGAGTTTCCAGCGCAGGCGGCCGTCGTCGGCCTTCAGGGTGTAGAGCAGGTGGTCGGTGGAGCCGAAGTGGATCCGGCCCTCCGCGACCGCGGGCGCGCCCACGACGTCGCCGCCCGCCTGGAAGCGCCACTTCGGCGTCCCGGTGACCGCGTCCAGCGTGTACAGGCCCTTGCCGCTGCCGACGTGCACATGGCCCCCGGCCACCAGCACCGGCTCGATCGAGGACCGGGACTCGGTGGCGATGCGCCAGCGGTCGCGGCCGTCGGTGGCGTCCAGGGCGTACACCGTGCCGAGGTAGTCGGCGAGGTACACACCGCCGCCGGTCACCGCGGGGCCCGGCACGAAGGCCGGCGGGCACAGGAAGACCGCGGGCGCCTCGAAGTGCCAGCGGACATGCCCGCCGGCCACGTCCAGCGCGAGGACGCGGGTCCCCGCCGAGACATACACGAAGCCGTCCGGCGCCTGCGCCACCCGCACCGGCACGCCCCCGCAGGAGGCCGCGTCGCCGATGGGGTACGACCAGCGCTCGTCGCCCGTGCGGGCGTCCAGGGCGCGCAGCCGGGCGTCCTGCCAGACGTACACGGTGCCGTCGAACAGCGCCGGTCCGGCCTCCGGGGACTCGAAGTCGGTCTGCGCCCCGGTGATCTCCCACAGCTTCTGCCCGTTCGAGGCCTCCCAGGCCTGGACGCCGCCGCCGCGGGTGCCGGTGACGACCGTGCCCCGCTCGGCCTTGAGGGAGTACACCCAGGCGTCCGTCTGGAGCCGCCAGAGGTCGGCGCCCTCGCGGCAGTCCAACGCGAACAGGGTGGGGCCGTCGGAGGCGTGGATACGGCCGTCCGAGACCGCCATCGACCAGGCCACGTCCCGCGTCTTGAAGCGACGGCGGCCGGTGGCCACGTCCAGGGCGTGCACCTCGAAGGAGGTGACGTAGACGAGGTCGTCGGCGACGGACGGGGTGCCCCATACGTCGTTCGACATGCGGAAACGCCAGGGCCGCCAGCCGGCCGCCGGCTCCGGGGGCGCGGGCGGCACGGCCGGTACGGCAGGGCCCACGGCGGGGTCGGCGCCGTTGACGCCGGGGCGGGGCTTGGACCAGGAGGCGACGAGGCCGGCCTCGGGCGGCGGCGCCTGCATGGCGGCGGCGCGGGCGTCGGAGACCCGGGGGCCGGGGCCGATCGGGACCGCGGCGCCGGCCAGGCGGACGGGGCCGGTGTCGGGGGCGCCGACCGGGACGGGCGCGGACGGGACCACCGGGTCGTGCGAGGGCGGGGGCGGGACGGGGCCGGGGGCGGCGATACGGCCCCCGCTGCGGCCGGAGGACGACGAGGGCTTCGCCGCCGGGCGGCCGCCGCGCCGCGACTCGATCAGGCTCACCGCCCGCTCGGGCAGCCACGCGGATGCCGTACCGCTGTCGTCGGTGCCGGAGCCGAAGAGGTGCGGGGCCAGCTGGGACTGGAGGTCGGCCGGATTGGGCCGGGCCGCGGCCTCCATCTGCATACAGGACTCGATGAGCGGGCGCAGCTCGTCCGGGAGGCCTTCGAGGTCCGGGCCCTCGCGCAGCAGCATGAAGACGGTCTCGACCGGGTTGGCGCCGTGGAACGGGGGGTGTCCGGTGGCGGCGAACACCAGCATCGAGCCCAGCGAGAAGACATCGCTCGCGCCGGTCACGCTGCGGGAGTCCTTCGCCTGCTCCGGGGACATGTAGGCGGGCGTGCCGACCGCGACGTTGGTCATCGTCAAACGGGTGTTCGAAACGCCGGACGCGATACCGAAGTCGATGACGCGGGGGCCGTCCTCGACGACGAGCACATTGGAGGGCTTGAGGTCACGGTGGACGAGCCCCGCGCCGTGGATGGACTGGAGGGCCTCCGCCACACCCGCCGCCAGCCAGCGCACCGCCTGGGCCGGGAGCGGCCCGCACTCGTTCACTATCTCTTCGAGGGAGGGCGCCGGGACGTACGCGGTGGCCAGCCACGGCACGGCCGCACGCGGGTCGGCGTCCACGACGGCCGCCGTGTAGAAGCCGGAGACCGCGCGGGCCGCCTCCACCTCACGCGTGAAGCGGACGCGGAACAGCTGGTCCTCGGCGAGCTCCGTACGGACCGTCTTGATCGCCACGCGACGGCCCGAAGCCGAGCGCGCGAGATAGACCAGCCCCATGCCGCCGGCACCCAGCCGTCCGAGCACCTCGAACGGCCCGATCCTGCGCGGATCGTGCTGCGTCAGCTGATCCACCACTCTGCCTGCCACCTCCCCGTACGGGCCCCGTCACCCGCATATGTACGCGACCCCGTGCAGCGTCTCACCACCGCACCGCCTTGGCGGCACGCACCCCGATTCTTCCTGTCCGAGGGCGTGGTTGCGAACCCGAGGGCGGAACGGGGTGTCTTGGGACAAAACCACACTCCGACGCCCACGGATAGCGACGGTTCGCATAGTGGGACGGCACAACCACTGGAGGAAGGCGCCTGAACCACCGGAGGTAAGACGGCGGTAAGAGTGCGCTCAGCGCTCCAGAACGGCGAACGACGCCCCCTGATTGTCGATGACCACGGCGACCGTGCCGTACGACGTTTCGAAGGGCGGCACCTGCACGCGCCCGCCGAGCCGGGTCACCGTGCCGAGGGCCTCGGTGCAGGACGCCACCCGGAAGTGGACGACGAAATGGGGCGGCATCATCTCCGAGAAGACCTCGGAGACGGGCGAGCGGCCGAAGTCGGGCTTGGCGTCCGGCCCGAACAGGGCGTCCTGGAAGAGGGTGCCGTAGAACTGGTTGGCGACCTCGGTGTCCCGGGCGTAGAGCTGCACCCAGGCGAAGGTGCCGGTCTCGTGCCGCCGGCCGAAGCCCGGGTGGCCGTCCCCCTGCCAGAGTGCGAAGACGGCGCCCTCGGGGTCGGTGACCAGCGCGGCGGCGCCCAGCCCTTCCCCGATCCGCACGGGCGGGATCACCACCTGCCCGCCGGCCTCGCGGATCCGCCGCCCCAGCGCCTCGGCGTCCGGGGTGGCGAAGTACACCGTCCACACGGACGGCAGCCGTCCGTCCGCCTTACGGGCGAGCGCGGCGACGCGATCACCGTCCAGCCGGGCCCAAACGGTGGAGTCGTACGCCTCCTCGAAGTCCCACCCGAAGAGCTCGCCGTAGAACCGCTTGCCCGCCTCCACGTCGGGAAGCTGCGCGTCCACCCAGCACGGAACGCCCTCCGCGTATCCCGTTCCGTTCCCGGATGCCCTGTTTTCGGCCATGCCGCCAAAGTAACGGCGTCTCACGCAACCCGCAGACCAGGCACACCAGCCTCGCGCTCCCCGTGCACCCCATTTGCAGTCGGCCGAATCGCGCCCCGATCACGCCTCGGTAAGCTGACGGCATGACAGGACAAGTGCGTACCGTCGACGGCCGCGTGGCCGGTCGGCGTGGGCAGGCGACCCGGCAGAAGCTGCTCGACTGCCTCAGCGAGATGCTCAGCTCTTCCCCTTACCGGGACGTCAAAGTCATCGATGTCGCCCGGAAGGCGGGGACTTCACCCGCGACCTTCTACCAGTACTTCCCGGACGTCGAGGGCGCCGTCCTGGAGATCGCCGAGCAAATGGCCACCGAGGGCGCCGGGTTGACCGAGCTCGTGGAAGGCCGCAGCTGGGTCGGCAAGGCGGGCTGGCAGACCGCGCAGGAACTCGTCGACGGGTTCCTGGACTTCTGGCGCCGCAACGACGCGATCCTCAGGGTGGTCGACCTGGGCGCGTCCGAGGGCGACAAACGGTTCTACAAGATCCGTATGAAGATCCTGAACTCCGTCAACAACTCCCTTGCGGAAGCCGTCACTCAGCTGCAGGCCAAGGGCAAGGTCGACAAGGACGTCAACCCGGCTGCGGTCGCGGGTTCGATCGTCGCGATGCTCGCGGCGGTGGCCTCGCACCAGAAGGGTTTCCAGACGTGGGGCGTCAAGCAGGCCGAACTCAAGCCGAACCTGGCGCTGTTGGTGCATCTGGGCGTGACCGGTAAGAAGCCGACGAAATAACGGCGCTCAAGTCCTGTCTCGCAGGCGGGGGGGGCAGCCCCCCGGGCCCCCCCCGCGGCCCCGGCACCGCGGCGCCCCACACCCCCCCCGCGGGGGGGGGGTGACCACCCGCCCCTGAGA